>CAZWDQ010000024.1:14808-23167 GCA_964632475.1 uncultured Acidimicrobiaceae bacterium | reverse complement strand
GTGCGTGCGGCGGCTGTCCACTCTCCACGATGACGCTCACCGCAGGCATCGAACGCATCGTCCGCGACCGCGTCCCAGGTGTAACAACCGTCGAAGCGATCTAGGCCGGCTTCGCCGGCCGTATTGAGTACCGAGTACTTCGAACAGGGTCCTGCTCATGGCTCATGGCTCATAGCTCATCGCTCACGGCTCTTCCTATGCTGTCTCCCATGCTCGTCCAACGCGCTCTCGACGGCGATCGCCGATCTCTTGCTCGACTGGTCAGTCGTGTTGAGGATGACACTGACGAGGGGAGGGAGGCGCTCGGTGCGTTGTACCCGAGCGGTGGCGCAGCATGGGTGACCGGTATCACCGGGGCACCCGGCGCCGGGAAGTCGACCCTCGTTGACGGGCTCCTCGGATTCGCCGCCGACCAAGGGAACGTTGCTGTGGTCGCCGTTGACCCCTCGAGTCCTTTCAGCGGGGGCGCCGTCCTCGGAGACCGGATACGCATGCAGCGTCACACCGATGATCCGCGTGTCTACATCCGTTCGATGGCGAACCGGGGCCACCTCGGTGGACTCGCCGATTCCACACCACGAGTCGTAGCCCTGCTCGACGGGATCGGATTCTCAGAGGTCCTGATCGAGACCGTTGGCGTGGGGCAGGCCGAGATCGACGTTGCTTCCTCCGCGGATACGGTGATGGTCGTCGTGAATCCGGGCTGGGGCGACTCGATTCAGGCCGCAAAGGCAGGCCTCCTCGAGATCGGCGACGTGTTCGTCGTCAACAAGGCCGACCGCCCCGACGTCGATGAGACGGTGACCGAACTGTTGCGCATGCTCGACGTTGGACCGGAGCGTGCATGGCGACCGCCGATCGTGACGACTGTCGCAACCGACGGTTCCGGGCTCGACGATCTGTGGGCCGCGGTGCTCGGCCATCGCCGTCACCTCACTGAGGCGGGAGAGCTCCAGGACCGTCGGAGGGAGCGAGCCTCCCGAGAGATCGAAGCTGCCGTCCGTGCCGGCCTGCGGAGACGGGCCTCACTTGATTCGGGCGGAGTCGAACTCCTCAGCCGTGTCGCGGCTCGTGAGATCGATCCGTGGTCGGCGGCCGGGACCATCATCGACGCGCTGTAATCTCAGCCCACGCGAGCTATGGAGGGATTGTCGTGGGTCTCGTCGAGTACACCGTCTCGGATGGAGTGGCCAGGATCACTCTGAACCGGCCACCCGTCAACGCGCTGAACGCCGAACTCATCGGTGATATTGGTGAGGCCCTGGAACAAGCGGTCTCACCGGCAGTGCGTGCCGTCGTGATCACCGGGAGTCCCCACTTCGCGGCAGGCGCCGACATCACCGGCTTCCAGGCCGCGTTCGATGGTGACGGGGAGGCGGACCTTGCAGGTGATCTCGCGTCCGTCGTCAAGCAGCTCGAGGATCTGGCCAAGCCGACGATCGCCGCGATCAACGGCTTCGCCCTCGGCGGCGGCTTCGAGCTGGCGATGGGTGCCGACTTCCGCTACCTCTCCGATGACGCACGCGTCGGTCAGCCCGAGATCCTTCTCGGGATCATCCCCGGAGCCGGGGGGACACAACGTCTTCCCAGGCTCGTCGGATATCAGCGAGCGCTCAAGATGTGTCTCACGGGTCGCCAGGTTGGCGCAGAGGAGGCGCTCACGCTGGGTCTCGCCGACAAGGTGGTCGCAACGGATGGACTGGGCGAAGCTGCGATGACCGATGCGGTGAGGTTCGCTGCCGGACCGACAGCGGCATACGCGGCGGTGAAGCGTGCCGTAGCGGGCGGCCTCGGCGTGTCATTGGAACGCGGTCTCGAGATCGAGGCGGCCCAGTTCGCGGGCGTCTTCGAAACCGACGACGCCCGCGCAGGTGTTGCTGCGTTCCTGGCCAAGGGGAAGCCGGACTTCACCGGTCAGTGAGCTGTTCGATCGAGGCGACGCAATGCTGCCACAGAATCCATCGACCCGATAGCCTCGCGTTGACATGATCACCCAGAAGATCCCCCGGTGGACCGGAGCCGTCGTGCTCGCCGTGCTCGGAGTCGTGGCTCTCGCTCTGTTCTTGATGGCCTGGCTGTCGGCGAACCAGATCCGATCAAACCTGCTCTTGCCGGTTGCCGACGAGCGTCCGTACGACATCGAGATACTGCGCACGCCTCCGGCTCGGCTCGTCATTGCAGGAACGGATGAACCACCCCGCGGCGGCATCTGGGGATTCGAATCCGAGGCCACGTACACGCAGCTGACGGCTCTGCTGAGTCGGACCGAGGCCGAAACCGAGTGGGCAGCCACGCCCCACATCGGCGAACCGGCTGTCGGCGTGAGCGGGCGCATCGACGTGGATGCATATCCGGGAGATCCAGAGGTTGCGTTCGGTCTCGGCTTCGAAGAGGTTCGCGCTCCAGGCGAGCTGGGTCCGCTCCCGGCGTGGTTGATCGATGGGCGTCGCTCGACATGGGTCATCATCGTTCATGGCGAAGGCACGGACCGTAGGAGTCAGGCGCTTCGCATGATCCCCAGCCTCGTCGAGTCGGGCTACCCGGTGCTGGTGGTCACTTATCGGAACGACGAGGGAGCTCCGGCGGATCCATCGGGACTCCGATCGTGGGGACTCACCGAGTGGCGAGACCTCGACGCAGCGGTTCGCCTTGCCGAGAGAGAAGGAGCGCGCGACTACGTCCTCGTCGGCCATGACCTCGGAGCCGAGGTCGTTTCGACGTTCCTCCACGAATCGGACCGGGTCGGAAACGTTCTCGGCGTGGTCTTCGATTCACCCGCGCTCGACCTCGAGGGAGCCATGGACGACGGCTCCGGTCCTGTGGCCCGATTCTTCGACGAACTCGGTCAGCAGCTCGCCAGAATCCGATTCGGGATGGAGTGGAGCGAACTCGATCAGGTCGCCCGGGCCGATCAGTTCGACGTGCCGATCCTGGCGTTCCACGGTGCCCGGGATGAGACGAATCCGATCGAGATCACCGAGGCCTTCGCTGCTGCCAGGCCCGATCTGGTGCAGTTCCTCCGCTTCGAGCAGGGCGGGCACGGCGATCTCTGGAACGTCGATACCGACCGGTACGAATCGGCACTGATGTCCTTCATTGACGGACTCGCCGACATCGAGGGCTGAGATTCCCGTCGCAACGGCACGGAATGGGGCAGACTTGGAGCCCATGCTGTATCTCGACCACGCCGCCACAACACCAATGCGACCAGAGGTGTCGGAATCCATGGCGCCGTACCTCGGAGAACGGTTCGGCAACCCGTCGGGAATCCACGCTACGGCGCGACAAGCAAAGAACAGCATCGAAGAAGCGCGTGAACGGATCGCCGCATCGATCGGAGCGGCGAAACCTCTCGAGATCGTCTTCACCGGCGGTGGCACCGAGGCAGACAATCTGGCGGTGACTGGCTCCGCGATCGGTGCACCGGGGAGTGTCGTCACGACTGCGGTCGAGCACCCCGCCGTACTCGAGTCGGTGCGTTTCCTGAGTCGCGTCGGTTACGACGTGACGGTTGTCCCCGTCGACCACGCGGGCCGCGTGTCTCCGGACGCGGTGGCGAACGCGGTTGATAGCGGCACCGCGGTCGTCTCGGCGATGACCGCCAACAATGAAACGGGGGTAATCCAACCCGTGGCCGAAATCGCTCGCCTCGTACGATCCGTCAACGATCGGGTACTGGTTCATACGGATGCGGTCCAGGCATTCGGATCCCTCCCCGTGGCGGCAGGCCGCGGCGGGCCGGACCTCATTTCCGTATCGGCGCACAAGATCGGTGGACCACAAGGTGTCGGCTTCCTCTACGTTCGAGACGGCGTTCAACTCGAACCGGTGATCCATGGGGGTGGTCAGGAACTCGGCCGCCGGTCGGGAACTCACAACGTTGCCGGGATCGTCGGACTCGCCGTCGCGGTGGAGTTGGCGGTCGCCGGACGGTCTGACTACCGAGTCCGGGTCGGCGCGGCGCGAGATCGTTTCGAGCAGGATTTGCGACTCCGAACCAACGTGAAGGTCACAGCGGCAGGCGCCGACCGGCTCGTCTCCCATGCACATCTCCGCTTCCCGGGGATCAAGGCCGAGACGCTCCTCGTGCGCCTCGATTTCGCTGGGGTTGCCGCAGCAGCTGGTGCGGCCTGTCACAGCGGTGCCATCCAGGAGAGTCACGTCCTCGCAGCCATGGGCGTCGACAGCAGGGCGGCCTCTGAGTCGATCCGCTTCAGTTTCGGACGGGGCGACGACGCTGCGACGGGAGCCGAAGCGGCCACCATTGTTTCCGGCGTCGTCGAGGATCTGTCATGAGGGCCCTCGTCGCGATGTCGGGCGGCGTCGACTCCTCGGTCGCTGCAGCGCTCATGATCGAAGCCGGGTACGACGTCGTCGGCGTCACGCTCAAGCAGTGGGTCGGAGCCGGGGGAGCGATGCCGACTGCCGGATGTTGCACCGTGGCGGATGCAGAGGACGCCAGACGGGTGGCGGCACAGCTCGATATCCCCTACTACGTCCTCGACTATGTCGAGGAGTTCACCGCAGCCGTCGTTGAGCCCTTCGGAGCGACATATCTGGCAGGCCGAACACCGAACCCGTGCATCGAGTGCAACCGAACCGTCAGATTCTCGGCGCTCCTCGAGCGAACCACAGAACTCGATGCCGATGTGCTCGTCACGGGGCACCACGCCCGAATCAGTCACGATGAGGAAGGCTGGCACCTGCTCCGCGCGGTCGACAGCACCAAGGACCAGTCGTACGTCCTGCACATGCTCGGCCAGGAAGAACTGTCGCGGATCCGGCTCCCGGTGGGGGAGATGACCAAAGTCGAGGTTCGGGAGCGCGCCGCGGCCATGGGCCTCAGGACTGCGTCGAAGCCCGACAGCCAGGACATCTGCTTCGTAGCCTCCGGCGACTACCGCGATTTCCTTGCCGAGCAGCTGCCGGAGACTGCACTGCCCGGGCCGGTTGTCGATACCGCAGGAACGATCCTCGGCGAGCACGAAGGGATCACAGGGTTCACGATCGGACAGCGGCGCGGCCTCGGGATCGCAGTCGGTGAGGCCCGCTATGTCGTCGACGTTCAACCCGAGGAGCGGCGCGTCGTCGTCGGCACGTACGACGAGATGCTGGCAGACGGCTGTGTCGTCAGCGGCGTGTCGTTCATCTCCGGAACACCGCCGGACGATCCGAATGTGACCGTGAAGATCCGCTATCGGACCCCCGCTTTCGCAGCGATGCTGCAGTCCATCGATGACGGGTGGACCGTCCGGTTCGGAGAACGCCAGCCGGCCCCCGCTCCCGGACAGGCCGCCGTTCTCTACGACGGCGACCGGGTTCTCGGTGGAGGAACCATCGAAGAGGTGATCAGGGGATGAGGATCACCGGCGTCGGGAGCCTTCCCCACGACGATGCCGCCGAAGCCGCCGCGTTCGTCTCCTCGACCGCTGATCTTCCGTACCTGCCGCAGTTGCCGAACCGCGACCCGGCCGAGGGGATGCTCCGCCAGTGGGGTGACGGTCTCTGTGGAGCCGGAGCATCTGACGACGCGATCGGTCTCCGATGGGGAGAGCCGCAACAGGAGGACTCCGACCCTTTCGGAGGAGCTGCCGCCATGATCGGCCGCTTCGACGGGTCGAAGATCAAGACCCAGTTCACCGGCCCGGTCACGCTCTGGCTCGCATTGCTTGCCGCCGGATGTCCCAGCGATGGTCTGTGGAATTGTGTGATCGAGGGCTTGGGAGCACGGCTCGTGGCTCACCTCGACATGATCGAGACGGCTCGACCGGGTGTCGAGATCGTTGCGGTGATGGATGAGCCGGCCCTTGTGATGTTCGCACCGGGGCGTCCACCCGGGCCGGTCCCGATCGAAGCTGCCGCCGACGCGATGTCGCGACTCTTCTCCGAAGCGCCCATCCCTGTCGGGATCCACGTTTGCGGAGACACCGACTGGAGAATGGTCGCCGGCCTCGAACCGGCATGGCTCTCGTGGGACCTGGCGGGTCTCGGAGACGGATTCCTCTCCGCAACGGACATCATCGCCGAGATCGTGTCACAGGGAACCGGCATCATGTGGGGCATGGTGCCCACCGACCCAACTCCAATCGACCTCGACCGGGTCCGTTCCCGGTACGGTACGGCTGTGACTCGACTCGTCCTCGAAGGCGCCCCGGTTGGGGCCCTCACCGAGCATTCTCTTGCGACCCCGGCCTGCGGCCTGGCCGGCACGACCGTCGGCGGTGCCGGCGTCGTGATGGAACGGCTTCGCGAAGCCGTGGAGATCGTTGATGGCTGATCCGGCAGCCAGAGCGGCAGAGCTACGCGCTTCTCTGAACGAGCACAACTATCTCTATCACGTCCTCGATGATCCAGAGATCTCCGACATCGAGTTCGACGAGATGTTCCGCGAGCTACAGGCACTCGAGACCACCCATCCCGAAGTCGTTGTCCCCGACTCGCCGACGCGACAGGTAGGCGGCCCGATCTCGGAAGCGTTCGCTCCGGTCACGCATCGGGAGCGCATGTTCTCACTCGACAACGTTGAAAGCCTCGCGGATCTCGAAGCATGGCGGACCCGCCTCGTGCGTCTTCTCGACCGCGAGCCCAGCGCGTATTCGTGTGAGCTCAAGATCGACGGCCTCGCGATCTCTCTCACCTACGACTCTGGTCATCTCGTCCGGGCCGCGACCCGCGGTGACGGAGTCACCGGCGAAGACATCACGGCGAACGTTCGAACGATCAGCAACGTGCCGCTGGTCCTGCGGGGCGACGCTCCCGCCGTCGTCGAGGTCCGTGGAGAGATCTACATGCCGGTCACGGCGTTCGACGAACTCAACGAACGGCAGGCCGCTGACGGCAAGCCTCCCTACGTGAATCCACGCAACACGGCTGCCGGCTCCGTCAGACAGAAGGACCCCGCGGCGACCGCGTCGCGCCGTCTCGCGCTGTGGGCATATCAGATCGGCTTCCTCGAAGGCGGGCCCTCGCTTGTCTCGCACACCGAGCAGATGGCCTGGATTTCGGAGCTCGGTCTGCCGGTCAACGGGGAGAACCGTGCCGTGGGCACGATCGAAGAAGTCGAGGCCTACGTCCGGAGCGCCGAGGAGCAGCGCCATACCCACGACTACGACACCGACGGGATCGTCATCAAGGTCGACTCGCTTGCCGATCAACGCGATCTCGGGTTCACAGCGAAGAGCCCGCGTTGGGCTGTCGCGTACAAACTCCCGCCGGAGGAGAAGACCACCACACTCCTCGACATCAAGATCAACGTCGGACGCACCGGAGCGGTTACCCCGTATGCGGTCCTCGATCCGGTCTTCGTTGGCGGCGTCACGGTCACGAACACGACCCTCCACAACGAGGGCGATCTCCACCGCAGGAATGTCCGGCCCGGCGACACCGTCATCGTCCGAAGGGCCGGGGACGTGATCCCCGAGATCGTCGGACCGGTCCTCTCCCTGCGTCCAAAGGATCTTCCCCAGTGGTACATGCCCGAGCATTGTCCGTTCTGCGGCAACCCGATCGCACTCCCGGAGGGAGAGGCGAAGGCCAAGTGCACTGGCGGGTACGAGTGTCCGAGTCGCCTCCGTGAGTACCTTGCCCACTTCGCCGGCCGGGGAGCATTGGACATCGAAGGTCTCGGCTACAGAACCGTCGACTTGCTCCTCTCCGAAGGGCTGGTTCGCGACCCCGCTGATGTGTTCACGTTGAAGCCCGACGATCTCCTCGGACGCGAGGGCTGGGGCGAGACCTCCGTAGCGAATCTGCTCGCGGCCATCGATAAGGCGAAGGACCGCGAGATTGGTCGATTGCTGACCGGATTCGGTATCGACCACGTCGGTGGAACGGTGGCCCGGGTATTGGCTCGTCGCTTCGGGAGCATCGACGCCCTCTCGGCTGCCACCCAAGATGACATCACGGACATCGACGGGATCGGCCCGGAAATCGCAGGATCCGTAGTTGCGTGGTTCAACCACGACGAGAACGTCCGACTCGTCGAGAAGATGAAACGCGCCGGCGTGCGCATGGAGGATCCCTTCGTTGAGGACGAGGGGAGCGATCTTCTCGAAGGTGTCACCGTCGTGATCACCGGATCGCTCGACGGCTACTCGAGATCCGAAGCGAAAGCCGCCGTCGAAGAGCGAGGAGGCAAGGTCACCGGATCCGTATCCGGGAAGACATCCGCCCTGATCGCCGGTGCATCACCAGGCTCGAAGATGGCCAAGGCAGTCGACCTCGGCGTCCCCGTCCTCGACGAGGAAGGGTTCGCCCGGTTGCTGGGAGAGGGCCGAGCCTCCCTCGATGTCTGAGTCGTGAGCCGCCAGCGGTGAGCTGCCAGCCACCAGCCGCCAGCTACCGGCAGGGCGGTGGGATC
>CAZWDQ010000024.1:12959-14708 GCA_964632475.1 uncultured Acidimicrobiaceae bacterium | reverse complement strand
GCCAGCTACCGGCAGGGCGGTGGGATCTCTACCGGCTACGGATTGCCGGTTCAACCTGCAAAGAGGCCAACCGCCACGATCAATGCGAGCACCACCGGAATCATGGCAGCCCAGACCGGAGCGACGGCACGGGAGATTGCGGGGGTAAGCAGGATCACGGAGAGGAAGATGACGCTGGTTACCAGGGCTATGTAGGTGAACCACCCACCTCCGGCGGTCCACTCGATGATCGCGAGCGTCGAGAGGACGACCACGAGACCGGAGACCATCGCAATAACGAAGTTCCTGGCCCCATTCGTTGTTGCTCGCACACGCCGCCACAACAACCCTGACAACGCGCCGATGATCATTGCGACGACCGTGACCGTCAGCGGATTCGCGACCGTGTCGTTCGGGCTGTCGACGGGCAGGGAGATGAGCGTTGCAGCGACGGCGCCGACCGAGCCTGCCGCGATACCGGCCACCGTGGGGCTCAGGGTCCGCGGGTCGTAGATGTAGTCCTCGGCCATGGCAGTCTGCTCCTGTCTACGGGATCCGGAAGCTCCACACGATGAATCGCGGATCGGGGAGGTCGCTTGCGCCGTCCCGTGATCAGAGACTATCCCGAATCCGAGCGTCGATGTCTCAATCGCTGCTTCAGTCGAGACTTGCGGTCCGCTGAAGGACGGTTGAAACTATCGGCATGCGACTCAATCCTGTCTTCGCCGAGTTGGGTGACTATCCGATCGCCCGTATTCAGATGAGAGCAAGGGACCGCCGTGATGCCGGACTCCCGGTGATCGATTTCTCGATCGGGGATCCACGCGAGCCTACGCCGCCGTTTATCGCCGAGGCCCTTCGTGATTCGGTTCCGGCCGTGTCCCAATACCCGACGGCTGCGGGTCTCCTTGAGCTGAGATCGGCGATCGCCGGATACGTTCATCGGCGGTTCGACGTCGATGTCGATCCTGAGACCCAAGTCATCCCGACGAGCGGCGCGAAGGAAGCGATCTTCAACACGCCATTCGCCTTCATCGACCGGGAGGCAGGCGACGGAGTCATCTATCCAACGCCGGGATATCCCGTCTACGAGCGAGGCTCGTTGTTTGCAGGTGCAGCGGTGTTCCCTATCGAACTCTCGGGTGACTTCGTGCTTCGAGCCGAGCAGATCTCCGACGAGGCATGGGATCGTTCACGCCTCGTCTGGACGTGCTCGCCACACAACCCGGCCGGATCCGTGTCCACGCTCGAGGACATCGCCGGTCTCTATGTGAAGGCCGTCGATGCCGACGCGCTGCTGTTGTCCGATGAGTGCTACTCGGACATCTACGAGGAGGATGTCTACCCCGACGGGCCGATATCGATCCTCCAGATCGCCGGTGATGGCAGCCCCGGCGCACTGTCGTACCTGAGTCTCTCCAAGCGATCGGGGATGACCGGGTATCGCTCGGGCGCCATCGTCGGTGACGGAGAAGCCATCGCTGCCCTCAAAGCTCTGCGAGCGACGACGGGGACCGCGTCGCCGGAGTTCGTCCAGGGGGCGGCCATCGCCGCTTGGAGCGATGATGCTCACGCCACCGAACGGCGGGCCATCTTCACGGAGAAGCGCCGGATTCTGAGGGCGGCGTTCGATGATCTCGGATACGAGACGGTCGCTTCGCACGCAGGGCTGTATCTCTGGATCAGGACCGAAGACGACATGGCGCTCACAGACCTCCTCCTGGAGGAGGGGATCGTCGTGTCTCCGGGTCGTTTCTTCGGCCCGGGCGG
>CAZWDQ010000024.1:6592-12859 GCA_964632475.1 uncultured Acidimicrobiaceae bacterium | reverse complement strand
TCCTCCTGGAGGAGGGGATCGTCGTGTCTCCGGGTCGTTTCTTCGGCCCGGGCGGGGAGGGGTTCATCCGCCTTGCGCTCGTCCCAACGGTCGACGAGTGCGCCGCAGCCGCAGACGTCCTCCGAAGCCTCCTCGCCTAACCCCCCAACCCCCAACCCATACCCAGGGTACGCGCCGTCCTATTTGGCGGTGTGAGCCCACGGAATAGAAGGAACCCCATACCCAGGGTACGCGCCGTCCTATTTGGCGGCGCGTACCCTGGGTATGGGGTTGGGGGTGGCGTAGAATCGTCTGCATGAATGATCGAGAACTGATCGAAGCCGCGTTCGCCGACCTTTCCCTCCTTCCGGGGGCAACCGACGCCATCCATCGCACCGTTGCCTTGCTTGACGCCGGCGAGATCCGCGTTGCTGAGAAGATCGATGGTGACTGGGCTGTCAACGCCTGGGTGAAGGAAGCGATCATGCTCTACTTCCGCATCACCGAGGTGCGGACGATGGGGGCAGGACCGTTCGAGTACCACGACAAGATTCCGACGAAGACCGGCCTGCACGAAGCGGGTATTCGTGTTGTCCCTCCCGGCACCGTTCGGTACGGGGCCTTCTGCGAGCCGGGTGTTGTTGTGATGCCCGGCTACGTCAACATCGGTGCCTACGTCGGATCAGGAACGATGGTCGACACGTGGGCGACCGTCGGATCCTGCGCCCAGATCGGTCGTGACGTTCATCTCTCCGGAGGTGTCGGAATCGGCGGTGTACTCGAACCCGCCGGTGCACGCCCCGTCATCATCGAAGACGGCGCCTTCATCGGGAGCCGCTCGATCGTCGTCGAGGGCGTCGTTGTCGAAGCCGGAGCGGTCCTCGGTGCCAACACGACGCTGTCCGCATCGATCCCGATCATCGACGTCACCGGGGATGAACCGGTCGAGATCAGGGGAAGGGTCCCGGCAAACGCCGTCATCGTCCCCGGAGCCAGAGCGAAGGAATTCCCCGCCGGCACCTACCACCTGCAAGCGCCGCTCTTGATTGGCTACCGATCGGAGACGACGGACAAGAAGACGTCCCTGAATGACGCACTCCGGACCTTCGCGGTAGACGTATGAGTCTCGCCGACACGCTCATTGAACTCATCAACATCCCGTCTGTGATCGGCAACGAGGAAGAGATCACCACCGCGATCGAGTTCCGACTCGCGGCAGTCCGTACCGTTCGACGCCTCGGCAACGCACTTGTCGTCGGCGAACCAACGGGCAAGCCGATCATCGTTCTCTACGGACACACCGACACCGTCCCTGAACAGGGCAACGGCACGGCGAGTGTCCAAAGCGAACGTATCCACGGCCTGGGTGCATCGGACATGAAAGCGGGCCTGGCCGTCATGGTGCATCTCCTCGAGGCGACGGAGATCATCGAGGGCCCGTATGACGTGGTCGGGATCTTCTACGACAAGGAAGAGGGGCCGTCGGTCGACAACGGACTCGAAGACGTCCTCGACGCCGTTCCGTGGCTCGCCGACGCCGTGTTCTCGATCGTGCTCGAACCGACCGACCTCAATCTCGAACTGGGCTGCAACGGAGCTATGAACGCCGACATCGTGTTCAATGGTCACGCGGCGCACAGCGCCCGACCGTGGCTGGGGGAGAACGCCGTGACGAAGGCGGGAGTGTGGCTCGCAGAAATGCATGACCGACGTCCGGAACCGGTCGAGATCGCCGGCCTCGAGTACCGGGAAGTCTTCTCCGTGACGAAGGCATCCGGGGGGATAGCCAACAACGTGCTTCCCGCCCGATTTACGCTCAACCTCAACTACCGCTTCCCGCCGATCTACGACCTGGAAGAGGCCGAGGCCAGGCTCCGGGACGTCGCATCCGCAGCCGACGAGATCACGATCACAGATAGGGCGTCGGCAGGGACGATCCCCGAGGGGAATCCATATCTCGATAGCCTCGAAGAACTCGTTGGCGGTGCCAAGACGGCGAAGCAGGGATGGACGGACGTCGCCCGACTCACAGGACGAGGCATCCCAGCCGTGAACTACGGTCCAGGCGAAGTCGCCCAGGCCCACCAGGCAACCGAGTCGGTTCCCGCAGAGAACCTCGAGATCGTGTTCGACGTTCTCCAGGAGCTCCTGACGACGTAGGGACGGAACCGGGATACAGAAACCGGCCTTGGTACTGTTCGGAAGTCTCTGACATGAGCAGAAGAGGGGTTGCCTGTGGCTGACGTGGTCTTGGATTGCACCGACCTGCGCAAGGAATACGGAAACCTCGTCGCCGTTGACGGCGTCGGGTTCACGATCGACGTTGGGGAGACATATGGTCTTCTCGGTCCGAACGGGGCCGGCAAGACGACGACGATCTCGATGATTGCCGGCCTGCTCGACGGCGACGGTGGCACTGCCTTCGTGTCGGGCAACAAGATCACGACGAAGAGCACGGCGGCCAAGGCGGTGATCGGGCTCGTGCCGCAAGATCTCGCTATCTATCCGGATCTCACGGCCAGGGAGAACCTCCGCTTCTTCGGCAAGTTGTACGGTATCGGCGGCGGTCTCGACGCACGTGTCGACGAGACTCTCGACATCATCGAACTCTCCGATCGGGCCGACGATCACACGAAGGAGTACTCGGGGGGGATGAAGCGCCGTCTCAACATCGGGCTCGGCTTGCTTCACAAACCTGACCTGCTGATCCTCGACGAACCAACGGTGGGGGTCGATCCACAGAGCCGCAATGCCATCCTCGAGAACGTCGAACGGCTCGGGGCCGAAGGCATGGCCGTTCTCTATACGACCCACTACATGGAGGAAGCGGAGCGTCTCTGTGACCGCGTTGGAATCATCGACAAGGGAAGGATCATCGCCGAGGGCACGCGGCGTGAACTCGTCGCACTGGTCGGGGAGCGGGATCGTCTCCACCTCGACCTGTCCGGAGACGCGTCTGCCGTTGCAGACATCGTGTCGGCGATCCCCGACGTCGAATCGTGCTCGTCGGCCGGATCCGAACTCGAGGTTGTCGCGGTCAACGCTTCGCGTGCTCTGCCGGAAGTTGTCCTCGCCGTCAACGACGCAGGACTCGATGTGCACTCGGTCCAGGTATCCGAACCCGACCTCGAGTCGGTGTTCCTCCATCTCACGGGTAAGGCGCTGCGGGAGTGACAGGCGCCGCCTTCACGATTGCTGCCAAGGATCTGAAGGAGAGGTTCCGTGATCGCTCGGCGATCATGCTCGCGGTCGTTGTACCCCTTGGTCTCGCGTTCATCCTGAGTTTGACGCTGGGGCCGGTAACGGAGCAAGGGTTCAGTACGGAGGTTGCGGTCCACGATGCGGACGGTGGGGCGGTCGCAGCTGGATTCGGTGAGATGCTCGCCGATGTCGAGGCGGCAGGATTCGTGTCCGTAACCGCCGTCGGCACAGCGGCGGAAGCACGGGCCCTCGTCGACGATCACAGTGTGTCAACGGCCTACCTGCTGCCCGTGGGCTTCTCCGAGGCAATCGCGGCGAACGAGCCGGCGCTCATCGTTGTCGTGGCAGATCCAGATCAACCGATCGGCTCTCAGGTCGGCAAGGCGGTTGCCGATGGATTCGCTTCAGAGGTGAATGCCGTGCGACTGTCGGTTGGCACAGCACTTGCCTTGGGCGCCGATGACCCGGAAGGGCTGGCTGACGCCGCTCAAGGAGCGGGATCGCCGATCTCGCTTGCCGACGTGCAGACCGAAGGGAGAGGCTTCGACTTCTCCACCTTCTATGCCACGGGAATCGCCGTCTTCTTCATGTTCTTCACCGTCCAGTTCGGCGTGCTCAGCATCATCGAAGAGCGGGAGAACGGGACGATGCCCCGTTTGCTCGCCGCACCGATCTCGAAACAGTCGATCCTCGTGGGGAAGCTGCTTGCATCCTTCGTGGTAGGCGTTGCGAGCACCGTCGTCCTCTGGCTCTCCACGACCCTCTTGATGGATGCCGAGTGGGGATCATCCCTGATCGTGGTCATCTTCATCGCCGCCGGTGTCACAGCAGCCATGGGATTGACGGCAGCGATCGCAACCTTCGCGAAGACCGGCGAACAGGCAGGTGCGATCACAGCGTTCGTCGTTGTCGTGTTCGGTGTTCTCGGTGGCACGTTCTTCCCGGTGTCGCGGGTCTCGGGGGCGTTCTCCGCGATCAGTCGAATGACGCCGCACTTCTGGTTGATGGACGGATTCCAGCGTGCGTCCGCGGGTGAAGGATTCGTTGACGTACTCCCGGCGCTCCTGGCGATTCTGACGTTCGCGATCGTCCTCGGCTCGATAGGGCTGATCCGCTCGCGCGACCTGGTGAGGCACCAATGAAGACCCTCACGATCGCCTCGAACAGCCTCCGACGCCTCTTCCGGGACCGCACCAACATCTTCTTCATCTTCGTACTGCCGATCGTGCTCATCCTCGTCCTCGGACTCGTGTTCGGCACCGGGTTCACGTCGCGAGTAGTCCTCATCACTCCCGACGGTGACGCCTTCGCTGATGACCTTGCTGAGAGCGTCGCTTTGTCAACTGCGTTCGAGACGGTCGAAGGCGATGATGTTGAGGCCGCGCGGGCTCGACTGCGGCGCAATGACGTCGATGCTGTGATCGTGATACCCGACGGCTATACGGAGTCTCTCGTCGGCGGAGATGCCGTGGAGATCGACTACTACTCGACCCCCAACGCCGGGGGGTTTGACGTTCGCTCGGTCTTCGAGGCGGCGATCACAGAGCAGGCGGCCGTGATTCGGGCCGGACGATTCGCGGCCGAAGCAACGGGTGCCGACCCGGCGACTGCGCTCGAGACCAGTCGGATCGTCCAGGGATCGATCGCCACCGTCGGCACCGAGATTGAAGGTGAAGAGAGCAGCGGGAGTGGTGGCCAGTTCGATCTCGGCGCCGCGCAGCAGCTGCTTCTCTTCATGTTCCTCACCGCACTCACCTCTTCGACGGTGCTCATCCAGTCGCGTCGGATCGGTATCTCCCATCGCATGCTCGCTACGCCGACCAGTGCAGGAACCATCATCGGCGGAGAGACCCTCGGCAGGTTCCTCGTCGTGATGCTCCAAGGGATGTTCATCGTTGTCGCCGCCGGAGCACTGTTCGACGTGGAGTGGGGAGATCCTCTAGCCGCCATCCTCGTCGTGACCGCGTTCGCTCTGACCGGTACCGGGGCAGGGATGCTGCTCGGATCGACGTTCTCGAATGAGCAGCAGGCAGGGGGATTCGCCATATTCGGCGCCTTGATGCTCGCAGCCCTCGGCGGATCGATGGTGCCGCTCGAGATCTTCCCTGACACGATGGTCACGGTCGCCCACCTCACTCCCCATGCTTGGGGGAACGATGCATTCGCGACACTGATCCGAAACGGCGGCGGTGTGACCGACATCTGGATGGAGCTCGTCGTGCTGACTGCTTACGGAGTGGCGCTCGTTGCCCTGTCGTCCTCAGTGCTCCGGCGGAGCCTCACTCACTAGTCGGCGAGGCCACCGGAATCACGGAGAGTCGCTTCAGGAAGAACTGCACCAGCGGCCCCATGCCGAACGCGAACACGACTGTGCCGACTCCAACGGTGCCGCCGAGGAGCCAGCCGGACGCGAGTGCAGCGATCTCGATCCCGGCACGAGCCCAGGCGATCGAGATGCCTCGACGAGCAAGTCCGGTCATCAGGCCGTCGCGAGGACCGGGACCGAGACCGGCGCCGATGTAGAAGCCGGATCCGATCGCGACCATCACCACGCCGACCAACATGGCCACCCATTGAACGGCCATGTTTTCGAGCGTCTCGGGAAGGACGAGGAGGGCTCCGTCGAGGACGAGGCCAATGATTATCGCGTTGGCGATCGTCCCGATACCGACGCGTTCCTTGAGCGGAATCCACATCAGGAGAACGAGAAAGCCAGTGATGATGACCACGGTTCCGATCGGTATCCCGGTGTGGATCGAGATCCCCTGGTGAAGGACGTCCCACGGCGAGAGGCCGAGATTGGCAATGACCATAAATGCCAGTCCGATCCCGAAGAGCACCAACCCGAACACGAGCCGCGCGAGACGCGGCCAGAGCCCGTTGAGTGGGGGAAGGGGAAGCATGGTGGACAGGGTATTGGTGAGTAGATGAGTAGATCAGGAAGCTGCCAGTTGCCGGCTGCCAGCAGGGCCCGCACCGGATACCGCCCTGCCGCCGGGCACAGTCAACGAACGCGCCGCCGGTAACCTGCACCCCATGCCTGTTGAGATTGACATTGAACGGGTCGCGCACCTTGCACGGATAGCG
>CAZWDQ010000024.1:0-6492 GCA_964632475.1 uncultured Acidimicrobiaceae bacterium | reverse complement strand
CCCCATGCCTGTTGAGATTGACATTGAACGGGTCGCGCACCTTGCACGGATAGCGTTGACCGATGAGGAACTGGCCGCTTACAGCGACCAACTCGTTCACATCCTCGAGCACGCGGAGCGGGTTCAGGCGCTGCCGACCGAAGGGGTCGAGCCGACGTCCCATCCGCTGCCGATGGTGAACGCCTTCCGACCGGACGAGGTGACTCCGTCGCTGAACCGTGATGACGCACTCGCCGGTGCCCCGGATGCCGAAGACGGCTACTTCCGGGTCCCGAAGATCCTGGATGAATCATGAGCGACCTCGCCGATCTCACGATCGCCCAGGCCTCGGCAGGACTCCGGGCGCGCCACTTCTCCGCGGTTGACCTCCTCGATGCCGTCGAGACCAGAGCTGCCATCACCGAAGCCCATCTTCACGCCTATCTGACGCTCGATCGTGAAGGGTCGCGCGACGCTGCCGAAGCCGCCGATACCGCCCTGGCCGATGGCGATCCCCGCCCGCTGGTTGGAATACCGATCGCCTTGAAGGACAACATGGTGACGAAGGGCGTCGAGACGACGGCCTCGTCGCAGATCCTCGCCGGGTGGAAACCACCGTACGACGGTACGGCGGTGCGCCGCCTCAAGGAAGCGGGCGCTGTGATCATCGGCAAGACGAATCTCGACGAGTTCGCAATGGGATCCTCGACCGAGAACTCTGCCTATGGCCCGTCCCGGAACCCATGGAACACTGACACCGTCCCCGGTGGCTCATCCGGCGGGTCGGCGGCCGCTGTGGCGGTCGGATCGGCGCTTGGAGCGTTCGGCTCAGACACGGGCGGTTCGATCCGTCAGCCCGCTTCGTTCACCGGGACCGTCGGTGCCAAACCGACCTACGGCCTCGTCAGTCGTTACGGACTCATCGCATTCGCATCATCCCTCGACCAGATCGGGCCGCTCGCCAGAACGGTTCCGGACGCCGCCATGTTGCTCGAAGCCGTCGCCGGCTGGGATCGAATGGACGCAACGAGCTATCTCGGTGACGTGCCGGCGATCTCGCGCTCTCTCGACGCTGGGGTGGCCGGACTTCGAATCGGCGTCGTCACGGAGCTCTCCGGTGACGCGTTCGACCCTCAGGTGACCGCAGCGACGCGGGCGACAGTCGACCGGCTCTCCGACGCCGGGGCCGAGGTCGTGGAGATATCGCTTCCGGCCATCGAGTACGCGCTTTCCGCCTACTACCTGATCGCTCCTGCAGAGTGTTCTGCGAATCTTGCCCGCTTCGAAGGGGTCCGATATGGGCTCCGTGTTGATGGTTCGACGACCGAGGAGATGATGGCGAGGACTCGAGCGGAAGGCTTCGGCCCCGAGGTCACCCGTCGCATCCTCCTCGGCACCTACGCCCTCTCAGCTGGCTACTACGACGCCTTCTACGGACAGGCTCAGCGGGTCAGGACTCTGATCCGCAACGAGTTCGCGGCGGCCTACGGTCAGGTCGACGTACTCGTCTCCCCGACAAGTCCGACGACCGCCTTTGAGATCGGTGAGAAGACCGAGGATCCGCTCACGATGTATTTCGCAGACATCTGCACGATCGCAACCAATCTTGCCGGTGATCCGGCGATCTCTGTACCCGTCGGTCTCGATAGCGGCGGTCTCCCCATCGGATTCCAGATCATGGCCCCCGCACTGGGAGAAGAGGTCATGTTCCAGGTGGCCGCCGAAGTCGAACGTGTCGTCAATTTCACAGCGAGACCGAGGCTCGCGACTTCGAAGGTGGTGACCCCATGACTGAATGGGAAGCCGTCATCGGTCTCGAAACCCACGTTGAGTTGCAAACGAAGTCGAAGATGTTCTGCGGGTGTCCGGTCGAATTCGGAGATGACCCGAACACTGCAGTGTGCCCCGTCTGTCTCGCTCTTCCCGGTGCACTCCCGGTGCCGAACAGGGAGGCGATCGAAGGGATCCTGTCGATCGGTGATGCCCTCGACTGCACCCTCACCGAGGACTCGCTCTTCTATCGGAAGAACTACTTCTATCCGGACCTTCCGAAGAACTACCAGATCTCGCAGTACACCTTCCCACTGTGTGTCGACGGTCACCTGGACGTTGATGTGGATGGAGAACCGACGACCGTCGGGATCACCAGAGTGCACATGGAAGAAGACACCGGCAAGAGCACCCATGTGGGAGAGAGCGGCCGAATTCACGGTGCCGATCACACCCTGCTCGACTTCAACCGAGCCGGCGTTCCTCTGGTCGAGGTCGTGACCGAACCCGACATTCGCTCACCAGAGCAGGCCCGGGCTTACGGGATGGAACTCCAGCGGATCGTGAGAGCAGTTGGTGTGTCAGATGCCAAGCTCGAAGAGGGATCGATGCGCTTCGACGCGAACATCTCGGTCCGCCCCGTTGGCAGCGAAGAGCTTGGTACCCGAACCGAAGTGAAGAACGTCAACTCGTTGCGCTCGATGCAACGGGCCATCGCGTTCGAGATCACCCGCCAGATCGAAGTCCTCGAAAATGGCGGATCGATCCATCTCGAGACTCGCCACTGGGACGAAGCCAAGGGTGTGACGAAATCCGGTCGTACGAAGGAGGATTCCGCCGACTACCGCTATTTCCAGGATCCGGACTTGCTGCCGCTTCACATCGACGATGCGTGGCGTGAGCGTGTCCGTCTGCGCCGGCCAGAGCTGCCGGCGGCCAAGCGGGCGAAGTACCGCGAACTCGGTGCGGACGATCGGGCTGCGGACCTGCTCGCCGACGCAGGCGATCTCGGAGAGCTCTTCGAGACCGCCGTCTCCGAAGGGGCGGATGCCAGGACGGTCGCGATTTGGCTCACCGGAGAGGTCGTCGCCTATCTCCGCCGCGAGGAGACAGAGATGAGGGACACGAGCCTCACTGCCTCGTCGCTCACTGAGCTCGCAGCGATGACCGAAGGGGGAGATCTCTCGGCAACGGCGGCCAAAGAAGTACTCGCCGGCGTCCTTGCGGGGGAGGGCAACCCCAGAGCGGTCGCCGAAGCCCGTGACCTGCTTCAGATCTCGGATGCCTCCGCGATCGAAGCGGAGGTGTCGGCCGTCCTCGACCAGCATCCGGAGGCACTCGAGAAACTGCAGTCCGGTGATACCAAACCGATCGGTTTCCTCGTAGGCCAGGTCATGCGTGCAACCGGCGGCAAGGCAGATCCGCGCATGGTGCAAGACCTCATCCGTCAGAAGACCCAGGGATAGGCGATGCTCTCGGCGGTCGTCTTCGACTGTGACGGTGTCCTGGTCGACAGCGAACCCATCGCCGACGAGGTCTGGGCGCTGGTCCTCGCCGAACGCGGCTACACGACGACGGCCGAAGACGCCGTGGCCTGCCTTGGAACGTCGGAGCCGACGACGTACGCCTACTACGCGAAGAGGGCCGACGTCCTCCCGTACGAGGAACACATGGCTGCGATCGACGAGATCCGCATTCCCGTCTATGCGGAGCGTCTCGAAGCGTTCCCGGATGCCTTCGACACCGTCCAAGCTCTTGCTGCACAAGGGATACCGATGGCGGTGGCGTCTTCGTCCCGACGTGCGGATCTCGACAGCAAGCTCGCGCTCACCGGTCTCGATCGATACTTCGACGCGTCTATCGGAGGAGACGAAGTCGAGCACGGAAAGCCCGCTCCGGACGTCTACCTCGAGGCAGCTCGGCGTCTCGGGGTATCGCCGGGCGACTGCATCGCGATCGAAGACGCCGAACACGGAGCATCCGCAGCCGTCGAGGCAGGAATGCGAGCGGTGATGGTCAAACGTGATGGATCGATCTCGCCGAACCACGCAACGGTGACAGAGATAACAGCCGACCTTCTCACAGCCTGGATGTGGCGTTTCTGAACTGATCGCGTCGTTCGGGCTTAGAGCCACGGCTGTCATGGCTCTAAGTACAAACGACACCGGTGCCCGTCGGTCGAGATGGACGGGCGGTGCTGGCTCGTTGCTACATCAGCCACCAGACGAGCCAGCCTGCTGCCAGTCCGTAGAGGCCGGCGATCACATCATCCATTGTGATTCCCACAGCACCCGGAAGTGCCTCGGCCTGAGGGACGCCGGGCAGGACTTTGAAGATGTCTGCGAGGCGGGCAACGACCACGGCGACAAGCCACGGCCAGCCCGTGAGGCCGATCACTGCGATGAGGGTCCCTGCGACCTCATCGATCACGATCCAGCCGGGGTCAGCATGGTCAGCAGCGAACGGTGCCGCCGACCACAGGGAGAGGACGAGAGCGATGACGAACGCGATCGCTCCGATCCACCACGGGTACCTCCACAGCAGCAGGGAGATGACCACGGCGACGGCGGCGCCGAACGTTCCTGCACCGTTGTCCGACCCCCAGAGACGCTGGGGGATGAGGCCCGCATAGAACCCAGAGGCGACGAAGCGATGCATGGCGTGGAGCCTAGAGCCGACCACGTGCGTGACGGATCCTCAAGACCCGTTCGCATGCATAATCAAGACGAACCGAGCGAAAGGCCACCTCATGCGTCCCGATCAACTGGGCGACTACCGCGCACCGTCCGATGCAAGGCTCCACCCGGATGGCGTCCGTGCCGCATTCGTGGTTACGCAGATGGACCTCGAAGAGGATCGGTATGTCCGACGCATCTGGCTGTGGGACGGTGAGGAAGCTCGTTCTCTGACTTCAGGTGACATGGACACGACGCCGCGATGGTCACCCGACGGAACCCGGCTCGCGTTCTTGAGGAAGGGCAAGGGAGACGAGGACTATCCCCAGGTTGCGATCCTCAGGCTCGATGGGGGAGAGGCCAGTGTTGTCTCCGAGTTCGAGCTGGGCGCATCCGACATCGCGTGGTCCCCCGACGGCTCCAAGATCGCTGTCATCGCATCCGAGTGGACCGAAGAGTGGAAGGATCTCGACAAGGAGCAGCGAGGGCGGATACCGAGGCGCATCACCCGTCTGGGCTACCGGTTCGACAGCCGCGGATGGATCTACGACAAGCGATCCCATATCTGGCTCGTCGATATCGACTGCGATGATGACCCCGTTTGTCTCACTCCCGGTGAATTCAACGAAGCGCAGATCGTCTGGTCTCCCGACGGCCAATCGGTAGCATTCGTCTCGGAGCGGCACGATCAGCGCGGAATCGATCCTGGGAGCCAGATCTGGAGCATCCCGGCCGAAGGGGGCACAGCGAGTGAGCTGACCGGCGTCGGGACCTGGGGCCTGCCGTCGTACGATCGATCGGGGAATCTCTACGCGCTCGGAACGAGCGACCGCTGGGACCAACCGGGTATCGCGCCACTCCAGCAACTGGTCGCGGACGGATCCTGGACCAAGATCACGACCGTCGACCGGAATCTCGTCACCTTCGCCCCACCGGTGTCGCCGGGTGGACCGCAGTGGCTCGACGATGGCTCAGCCCTGTCGACGCTCGAGGACTCCGGCAGAGTGAGGATCGTGAAGATCGGTAGCGACGGTGGGGTCGAGGACTTCATCGGCGGCGACCGGCTCGTCACCGGGATCAGCCCACGACCCGATGGTTCGGCCGCTGTGTTCACCGCGACGTCTGCCACCGATCCGGGTGAGCTCTGGTGGTGGGAGAACGGCAAGGAGCGACGACTTACCACCCTCAACGACGATTTCCGAGCCAGCACGACACTTGCGGAACCGCAACGATTCGTCATCGACCACGACGGCGTGGAAGTGGAAGGGTGGGTGTATCTGCCCGAAGGCGACGGCAAGGTTCCGCTCCTCTACAACATGCATGGTGGGCCGGCGACCCAGTACGGGTACGGGTTCTTCGACGAGTTCCAGGTGTATGCAGGGGCGGGCTACGGCGTCGTGGCGATCAATCCTCGGGGGGCCAGCGGCTACGGTCGCGACTTCGCACGGGCTGTCGTCGGAGCATGGCACGAGGAGATGCCGCCGGACCTCGTCGACCTGCTCGCAGCGCCCGATGTGGCGGCTCAGAAGTTTCCCCGTCTCGACCTGGACCGCATGGGGATCATGGGCGGTTCCTACGGCGGTTTCGCCACTGTACGGGTGACGGCCGAGGACCAGCGCTACAAGTCGGCGATTCCCGAGCGCGGTCTCTACGACTGGACGTCGTTCGTTGGAACGTCCGACATCGGAGCGTTCTTCGACGGCATGTACGTGCGACAGGGAGCGACTCGCGACGAACTCTGGGCGGCGTCCCCGCTCCGTCACGCGGATGGGATCACGACGCCCACGCTCGTCATTCACTCTGAGACCGACTGGCGGTGCCCGATCGAACAAGGCGAGCAATTGTTCGCTCTCCTCCAGAAGAACGGTGTCGAGTCGGAGATGCTCCGATTCCCCGGCGAGAGCCACGAACTCAGCCGGGGAGGCAAGCCGAAGCACCGGATCGAGCGTTTCGAAGCGATCCTCGACTGGCACGGTCGGTATCTGGGGTAGCTGAAGCTTCGCAGACGTGAGACGGTTCTCTTCCTCCCCCTCAGGGGGAGGTGCCGACGAAGGAGGCGGAGGGGGTC
>CAZWDQ010000023.1:21286-23627 GCA_964632475.1 uncultured Acidimicrobiaceae bacterium | reverse complement strand
GCCACGACACGTGACTCAAGCCGACGGTGACCGCCACGATCGATTCACCGAGGACGAGAATCGTGAAGAGACCGAATCGCTCCGGAAGGTGTGACACGTCGAGCGGCGCCGCCGCCTGGACCCTTCGCAGCACATATGGAGTCGACAGATCCACGGCGAACGCGATGGCCCACAACCAGAAGCGGTAGGGCTCCGGAACGAAGATGGACGCGAGCCACAGCACCGAGGCGGATCCGAATCCGATCAGGTATCCCCGCACCAGCTCCCTGGTTTCGACTACATGGCGATAGGCCCTTGCGTACAGGACCAGGAGGATCAGCCGCACGGCCGTGTACCCCAGAGCGAACACCACTGTTGATCCTGCCTCGCCCAAAGAGACCGAAACGGCGATCAACGCCACTCCCACCATCTGCGCGCCGGCGAGAAGGCGGTAGATCAGGTCGTCGGTGTCGTACCGATCGGCGTAGAACGTGTGGCTGGCCCAGAGCCACCACACGAGGGCGAAGTAGCCGAGGTATGAAGCGATGCTCGGCCAGGACACGTCGTGAACGAGCCGCGTTCCCATCATCGCCACCGCTGCAACGAACGCCAGGTCGTAGAAGAGTTCGAGCCAGGTTGCGGTGCGCTCCGACTCCTCCAACGTGCGGAGCCGCGGCGGAGCCAGGGCGGCGAACTTCACAGTGACACTGACAGACCGGGGTAGGCGGCTTCGGTTGAGTGAAACTCCCGTCTGGCGGTGTGCACGATGACGTCGACCTCGTCGTCCCTCCTCCCTGGGTCCAGGCTCGTCAGGATCAACCGGCTCGCTCCCGATGAGAGGGCAGCAGCGACGGCGTCCTCCCAGGTCGAGTGGCCCCAGCCCCGACGGCCTTCGGCCTCGTCCGGTTGGTACTGAGCGTCGTGGATGAGTACTTCGACACCCCGGATTGCGTCGATGATGGACCCATCCAATTCGGAACCAGCCTCATGATCGGTGACGATCGCGACGCTGGACGACGGCCCGTCGATGCGATAGCCAACGGCACCCTGGGGATGCTCGACACCGAACGGTGTGATCATCAGTTCCGGGAGCTCAATCGGCCCCGCAATCGTCATGAAACGGACAGTCGGCGCATCGGCAAGGGAGACCGGGAACCACGGCGGGGCGATAACAGACGTCAAGGCCACTCGCGGGTCGTTCGGACCGTGGATCGTGATTTCGTGATCATCGCTCCAGACGAGATCCAGCATCGTGAGGCCCTGGATGTGATCCCAGTGATAGTGAGTGAGGAACACGTCAACGGCTGGAGCAACCGATAGGCCGAAGTCGTGCCAGGGAACGATGCCGGTGCCGGCATCAACGAAGCCGACTACCTGATCACTCGTGACAAGGGCGAATGACGTTGTGCCGCCTCCGTACACCACAAAATCCGAACCGGACACCGGAATGGATCCGCGACTGCCCAGCACCACGAGACGTACGTTGTTCTCCACCGGGTCGTCCTTCCCCTCAGGCTTTCGAGCGTAGCGAAACAATTCCCCGGCGTGGGGAGTTCGTGTTGGATAGGCTCGCCACCAGCAACGAACCCGGGGACCCCATGAGCAAACCAGTAATCCTCGCCGTCGACGACGACCCGCAGGTGCTAGCTGCCGTCCGCCGCGATCTACGAAGCCACTACGGATCGACCTATCAGGTGATAGCGGCCTCGTCGGGTACCGAGGCTCTTGACGCTCTGCAGGAACTCAGAGATCGGTCGAAGACGGTCGCCGCGTTCGTGGTCGACCAGCGAATGCCCGAGATGAGCGGCACCGAGTTCCTCATGGCGGCCGACCAGATCTTTCCTCAGGCCAAGCGACTGCTTCTCACCGCATACGCCGACACTGAGGCTGCGATCCAAGCGATCAACGACGTCGGCCTCGATTACTATCTCCTCAAACCGTGGAGCCCACCCGAGGAGCGGTTGTACCCGATACTCGATGATGTGCTCGACGATTGGCAGGCCAATGCCGATGTGCCGTTCGACGGGATCCGGGTGCTCGGCACCACCTGGTCGCCCTCAACCTATGAGGCCAAGGCGTTCCTCGCTCGGAACGAGGTCCCCTATCGGTTCATCGACATCGAGCGGGATTCCGAAGCATCCGCCGCCGTGGCCTCTGCCACGGGGGTCACGAGTGATCTCCCCGTCGTCTTCCTCCAAGATGACACCGTCCTGGTCAACCCTTCGAAGCACGACCTTGCCCAGGCAGCGGGAATTCACTCCACACCGGAATCACCGTTCTACGACCTCGCCATCGTCGGTGGCGGACCGGCAGGCCTCGCCGCCGCCGTATATGGGGCTTCGGAGGGTCTCTCGACGGTTCT
>CAZWDQ010000023.1:19229-21186 GCA_964632475.1 uncultured Acidimicrobiaceae bacterium | reverse complement strand
CGGGCGTTGCTGATTGCCAGCGGGATGACGGTTCGCAGACTCGACGTTCCCGGCTATTCACGTTTCGAAGGCGCCGGCGTCTACTACGGAGCGGCCGCCACCGAGGCCTCCACATATCGGGACCGCCACGTCTACATCATCGGCGGAGCGAACTCAGCCGGGCAGGCAGCGGTGATGTTCTCGAAGACGTCGTCGAAGGTCACCATGGTCGTGCGGTCGAATGATCTCCGCCTGAAGATGTCCCAGTACCTCGTCGATCAGATCGCAGCGATCGAGAACATCGAGGTGCTGCTCAGTCAACGTGTGATCGGGGTGGAAGGTACCGAACACGTCGAAGCGATCCGACTCGAGAACGTCGACACCGGCGAAGAGGAGACGAGGGAAGCATCCGCGTTGTTCGTCTTCGTTGGGGCCGTGCCCCACTCCGCGTTCCTCGAGGACACGGTGGCCATGAACGACCGCGGCTTCATCTACACGGGATCCGACGTCACGACGTTCTCGGGTGACTGGCCGCTGAGTCGGGATCCATACCCCCTGGAAACGTCATCACCGGGCGTGTTCGCCTCTGGCGACGTTCGGGAAGGTGCCGTCCGCCGTGTCGCATCGGCCGTCGGTGAGGGCTCGGTCGCCGTCACGATGGTTCACCAGTATCTCGATACGGTGTGAGCACCTTCGATCTGCGCTCCGTTGAACTCCTCTCCGGACTCGATGATGACGCCATCGACCGCCTGGCCGCGACCGTCTCCACGTGCTCGTTCGCCCAGGGGGACACGCTGTTCAACGAGGGGGATCCGGGGAACACCGCCTACATCGTGACATCCGGAGAGATCGAGATCCTCAAGGTCTCGGCCGAACAGACAGTGCGCATCGCAGTATCTGGACCCGGGATCATCGTCGGCGAGATGTCGCTGCTCACCGGGGAGCCACGCAACGCCACCGCCCGAGCGCTCGTCGATACCGAACTCGTATCTATCCCTAAGGCGGCTCTCGACGTGCTCCTCGAGTCGGACGTGAAGGCGGTGCATGCGCTGTTCGACGTCTTCATCTCCCGGTGGCGCGAGCAGCAGTCCCGGCTCCGCCAATCGGAGCGGATGGCACAGATCGGCGTGCTCACAGCAGGCCTCGCGCACGAGATGAACAACCCGGCTGCTGCCGTGACCCGAGGCTCCACGCTCCTCCCGGCGGCGATCGAGCGCCGAGCGGCCGCCGATGCGGCCCTCCCCCAAGACACAGAACTCCCCGCCCCTTCCGCTCACGGTGAGGTCCTGAGTCCGATTGATCGAGCCGAGGTGGAGGACGACTTGGAGACGGCTCTGGAGCGGCACGCCGTTGCGGATGCATGGCAGGTAACTCCCGTGCTGGTCGACGCCGGTTACACGGCGGCCGATCTCTCGGTGGTCGACAGCGCCAGCGCCGGACTCGTCATCGAAGCTCTCGCCGCTCGCTTCGATGTCGACGATCTCGTGGCAGAGGTCTCGGAAGGATCGAAGCGCCTCAGCGAACTCGTTGCCGCCCTCAAGTCGTATTCCTATCTCGACCAGGCCCCCGTGCAGGATGTCGACGTGGCGAAGGGCATCGACGACACCCTCCTCATCCTGAAGTCGAAGACGTCCGGCATCGCAGTGGTCCGTTCCTTCGACCCCGGCCTTCCCAGGATCACCGCCCATGGCAGCCGCCTCAACCAGGTGTGGACCAACTTGATCGACAACGCGGCAGATGCGATCAGCGAGGCGGGCATCGACGACGGGCAGATCATCGTGACAACGGCGCTGGAGAACGACTGCATCGTGGTGCAGGTCGAGAACAACGGCCCGGAGATCCCGCCCGCGGTCAAGGAGCGCATCTTCGAAGCGTTCTTCACCACGAAGGAGCCCGGTAAGGGAACCGGCCTCGGCCTCGACACCGTCTACGACGTCGTCGCAAACCAGCATCACGGAACAATCGAAGTCGACTCAAC
>CAZWDQ010000023.1:0-19129 GCA_964632475.1 uncultured Acidimicrobiaceae bacterium | reverse complement strand
CCGTCTACGACGTCGTCGCAAACCAGCATCACGGAACAATCGAAGTCGACTCAACAGAAGCTCGGACGATCTTCACAGTGAAACTCCCGATCTCCCAGCAGACCTGAATTCCCCGTCCCCTCCCTCTTCCTCATCATCTTCCTCCCCCTCAGGGGGAGGTGCCGCCGAAGGTGGCGGAGGGGGTCAGAGAGCAACAACCGAGTGTGCTCGGTTCATGTCCCCTCGGCCGAAGGACGGGGGACGCGGAGCACAGCGGCGCAGGGGGGCACCTTCATCCCACAACCTCGATCTCACACCGTGGCCCGTTCGCTGAGGCGAGTCGTCGGTCGGTCGTGACGAGCGTCACCGAGAGTCGTTCTGCGAGAGCGACGTACCAGGCGTCGTAGACCGACACCGACGAGCGCAGTTCCCAGATACGATCCATCAGCGGTTCGATCGGGAATGGCGTCACAGAGAGTCGGCGAAGTCGATCGATGGCCCGTTGCCCTCTCATCTCGGAGATCTCTCCGCGGAGGGTCAGCGAGCGCAGGGCCGAGCGCACCTCTGCCTTCAGGATCGCGGGTGCCGCCAGTGTGCGCTGCTGCTCGAGTTGCCCCCGTGCGGCCTCACCAGGATCGCCGTCGACGACGAACGCATCAACAACGACGGAGGCGTCGAGAACTCTCAATGCGACTCGCGATCCTGGAGTCCAATTCCACGGCTGAATCGGTGCCTGGGACGAGTTGCCGACACCGTCAGCCCGTCTCCGGAGATGGAGGCTCGAGCAGGTGGATGAACAGACAAGGACCGATCAGGGCGTGATCAGCTCAATCCTGAGCTTCAGCCCCATCCCAGTCCGCAAACCAGTTGGCGTATTTGCCGGGCCACGATCCTTCGGGTTTCTCGGACTGGATGCGCTCGTCGGCACGGATGAGCCATGCCTCGACGGTGTCGACCGACGGATTGGATTCGAGTAGGGGCAGGAGTTGCCCGTACATCCACTCTGCGTACCACCTCGCCCAACCCGGATTCGGACCGCCGTAAACGGCGTGGTGGGCGCGGCCGGCGGCACCGAACAAGTGGCGAAGATCGTTCTGACGGGTCTGATCATCCATAGATGCAAACGTACCGATGGAATGGCCCATGTCAACGGGGACTTGCCACGGAGGATCAACCCTCGTGGAAAGAGGTCTCCACGTGTGCGATGGCCGGCAGTCCTTTCGGGACGCACGCGCCGGGCTCGTGGGACGCCGTGCCCTCAAAGTAGTCGGCCGGGTCTCTGAGCCGGCGAGCCGCCCACACGATAGGTGCCGCGACCAGGGTGATGGCACCGCCGACGACGTAGGCAGCTGAGTACGAACTCCGTTCCGCATAGACGCCGAGGCCCGCCTGCCCCCCGACCGCCCCGATCCCCGAGATCATGGAGTCGAACGAGACAACGGTGGCACGCTCCGAGGAAGGCACGATGCCGTGAACGAACGCTTGCCGGACCGGCATCTGCACACCCATCGCCACCGACGCCACAAGGAGGAAGCCGAGGGCGATCGGGAAGTTCCCTGCCAATCCGACGCCGATAGATCCGGCGGAGAAGACCAATGCCGTCCACATCAGAATCGTCGTCCTCCGACCGCAGAATCGGGTGAAGAACTGCACGAGGCTGTTCCCGACGATCATCGCGACCGACAACAGCGCCGCGACCACACCGGCCACCCATACGGCGTCGCGATCTAGCAGTTCGAGGAAGTAGGGCTGCCACGCATACCAGGCCCAGAAGAAGAACCCGCTCTGGACGGCACCTGCGATCATGATTAGTCGAAGGGGACGGGAACTCCAGCCGTACCGGATGCCCGCCGACGCCACCGCTCTCGCTGCCGACGGCAACGTTCGAATGGTGATGGGCCGCGGTTCGAACCCGACATCGTGCATGCCAAAGAAGGCGAGAACGAGCAGAGCGACGAGCAGAGCCGACCGGAACAGGAACGGAATCGCGAGATCGATCTGACCAAGGAATCCGCCACCAACCGTGCCGATGAGCATCGCGACGCCACCGATGATCTGGCCGGTTGAGAAGACTCGATCCATGTCACCGTCGTACCCGAGTGCCCGGACACCGTCGACGAGCCACGCTTCCATCGCTCCGGAGTAGAAGGTGTACCCGAGGCCCATGAACACCGAGACAGCCGCGAACGCTACGAATCCGCTCCCCGTCTGAGCGAGTCCGACATAGGCAAGCGTCGACGCCGCAAGGACGACGAGAGATAGGAGGAAGGACACTCGTCGACCGATCGTGTCGGCCACGACTCCGGTCGGAATCTCGAAGAGCACCGTCCCGACGGAGAACGCTGCGTTGGCGATGAACACCTCGGCGATCGAGAGCCCTGCGTCGAGGAGAAACAGTGTGTTGATACCCCAGATGATCGATGCTGCGAGCGTGTAGATCCCGGCGTACGTGTAGTACCGGCGAACGAGAGCAGCTGCCGCCGCCGGCATCGTGGGGGTCATCGCCATTGGTCCAGCCTACGCGTGACCCGGCTTCGCCGGGGGTACTCCGTATTCGGTCGTCGGTATTCGGTATCCAGAGAGGGATCCGCCGGCGGTACCGGCGGTACTGCGGCGGCGTAGCGTCGGCGTCGGAAGGCGGACTCATGAAGGAGGGCCTAGATTGACCGTGGATGACTGTCATCTCCGTTCCGTTCTTCATCGGTGATCCCATGCCTGGGTTCGATGTGCCCGAACCGCACATGACGCTCGCACCGGAGCTACCCGCGGGTCATCCGACCGAACGAATGGCCGTCCTCTACGAACGGCTCGCCGTTTTGGTCGCCGAGAAACCCAACCCCGTTGTCTACGCAGGGGACTGCTTGTCAATCATGGGGGTGGCCGGTGGTCTGCAGCGACGAGGGATCGAACCGACCATCGTGTTCTTCGATGCGCACGGCGACTTCCACACGTGGGAGACCACGCCGTCCGACTTCCTCGGAGGAATGCCCCTTGCGATGCTGACCGGCCGCGGTGAGCAGACGATCGTCGACGGTGTCGACATGACTCCGATCGAGGACGACCGTGTCTGGCTGGTCGACGGACGTGATCTCGATCCGGGCGAAGATCGGGCGGTCGCCGAGTCGGGCATCCACCACGCAACCGTCGACCAAATCGCCGCCGACCCGCCGCCGGGAGACATCTACCTGCACATCGACGTCGACGTCGTCGACCCGACAGACATGCCGGGCGTCAACTGCGCCGCACCTGGGGGCCCATCGGCTGAAGCCGTCGTTGGGGCGGTTGAAGCGCTCCACAAGACCGGCCGCGTGGTCGCCCTCTCATTCAGTTCCTGGAACCCGGCGCTCGAAGGTGCCGACATTGCTGCGGCGGTTACCAACAGCATCGCCGCACCATTTCTTTGATTGATCGCTGTTCGGTCGGATCCTGACCGGGCAGAACCTCAGCGACCGCCCGCCTGCAGTCGGCGCTTCGCTCCCTTTCGGACTGCCGTGAGCACGTCGGGGACACCGATAGCTTCGAGCTCCGGCAACTCGGACCGCTTCTCCAGCCAATCCCAGTCAATCGAGGCGTAGGCCGCAGCCGTGAGATCGATCGCCGCGTCGAGCGTCACAAGGGTGCCATCGGTCGCCTGTTTGAGACGGTCCATCACGAGATCGTTGAGAGAGATGATCGAAACGGAGATACCGGGCTCGATCTCGATCCGCTCCGGAGGGAACGCCGCGTCGAGTACCGAGTCGGGGAATTCAACAAGGATCACTTCGCCATCAAGCATCGTGAAGCTGAGGTGCCGGTGCCCGACGCCTGCCCACTCGAAACCGCCGGCAACAAGCATCCTCCGATCCTCCCCGTTGACGGATGCCACCAGATCCAGGTCTGTCGGGTAGTAGGTACCTGTGACGACGTTCACGGCAGCGCCACCGACGAGGACGACGGAGCGGTCGAGGATCGCCTCGACAGCTGCGACAACGAGGAGGTGGCGCTCCACGCTGTCCGGCGGAGCGTCGGAGGCCCTCCGCAGTAGAGGGTGGGCTGAAGGAGTCAAGCGGTCGCCCGTCGGCGAGTGTTGACAGCCAGTACTCGGGCCTCCTCGGACACGTCCTCTCCGCGCTCAGCCTTTCCGCGAAGTCTGGCCCACGGATCAGAACCGGGGACTTCCCCAGTCGCGGGCCCTCCGACGCTTGAGCGGAGCCCCTGGATCGGAGAGAGGTCCGAGGGGTCGGCGCCGAGAGCATCCAGGATTCTCATGATCGTCGACCACCGCGGGTCGATCTTTCCCGTCTCGATTTGAGAGAGGTTCGACGACGCAATCCTGGTGAGGCGCGACAGCTCATCCAGCGTTAGACCGCGTGACTCTCGTAGTGCCCGAAGACGGGTGGTCGTCGACATGGCTTTAGCTTATTAGCAATACAGCACATTGTCTATAGGCAATGCTTGTTCGACTACCGCTCGATCGGGACTCCGACCAGGTTGCCCCATTCGGTCCACGACCCGTCGTAGTTACGGACGTTCTTGAACCCAAGCAGGTACGTCAATGCGAACCACGTGTGACTTGATCGCTCACCGATCCGGCAGTACGTGATGACGTCGTCGCCCGGTGACAGGCCCAGGTCGCTCTGGTAGATCGCCTCGAGTTCGGTACGACTCTTGAACGTGCCGTCGTCGTTGGCGGCCATCTTCCACGGAACGTTCGAAGCGGTCGGGATGTGCCCCCCACGCATCGCCCCCTCCTGCGGGTAGTCCGGCATGTGCATCAGCTCACCACTGAACTCTCCCGGTGAGCGAACGTCGACAAGCGCCTTCTCGTATGCGAAGTGTTCGAGCACGTCACCCCGGTATGCCCGGACCGGTTCGTCGTTCCTGACGACGACCGGATAGTCCGTCGTGGGCCGAACGGTCGCGTCGGTGGTCGTCGGCCGTCCCTCGGCAAACCACTTCTGTCTGCCGCCATCAAGCAGTCGCGTGTCGCCGTGACCGAATAGGGCGAAGACCCAGAGGGCATAGGCAGCCCACCAGTTGAAGTTGTCGCCGTAGAACACGATGGTGTCGTCGCGGCCGATGCCCTTCTCCGACATCAGCCGGGCGAATGCCTCGGAATCTCGATAGTCCCTGATCAGCGGATCGTTGAGTTCGGTGTGCCAGTCGACCTTGACCGCACCGGGGATGTGCCCGGTCTCGTAGAGGAGCACGTCCTCGTCGGATTCGATGATCACCAAGCCCGGATCACCGAGATGCTCGCCAAGCCATTCTGTCGAGACCAATCTCTCGGGGTGGGCAAATTGGTCGAAGCCACCCGTTGTATCGTATGTCGCCATGTTGATCGCCTCCTTCAGGATTCAATTTACACTACGGTGGTAGTGGATATGACCAAGAATGTCACAACTGCGACAGAACGCTTGAACCGAATCGTCGACATGTTTGCGAGCGCGCCGAAGAATCTGCGGCTCCAGGCTTTGCTCGACTACTCCCGACGCCTGCCCACTCTCCCCGATCGACTCACCGATCACCCGGAGCTCTTCGAGGTCGTTCCCGAGTGCCAGTCGCCGTTCGCTCTGATCGTCGAACAGGACGATGGATTGGTGCACCTCTTCTTCCGGGTGCCGGCCGAAGCACCAACGGTGCGCGGCTTCGCGAGCATCCTGCGCGAAGCCCTCGACGGCTCCCCCGCCCAGGAGATCCTCGATGTTCCGGATGACTTCTACGTGAAGATGGGCCTCCAAGAGGCGGTCACTTCCCAGCGCCTCAACGGAATGGCAGCGATCCTCCGCCGCATCAAGGCCCAGGTCGCAGCCCTCGAGACCTGAGCGCTAATCCTCCGCTAGCACCTGTCTGCGACCTTGAGGCTGCGATAAGGGCAAGATCCAGAGGAGGGAATCATGTACCCGATCGAGCGTGAGGATTGCGTCAACGCCTACATCGGCGCCATGACAGAGGAGATCCGGCAGACCAGGATCCGCAAGAACGTCGAACCCGAACCCACGAGGCGTCGACCGCCTCTACCGGGTGGTCGCAGACAAGTTGAGTAGCTGGCACCGTGGAGCTCCGGGCACCACAACTCCGCTACCGACAGCCTGAGCCACCGAGAGCGGCGTCGGCGCGATCTGGATCGGAATCTTTGACGAGTATGGCCAACAGCATCGGCACCTCCTCACCAAATCAAGGCTGCTGCGGACCTGCCGATGCATACTCCCTCGGGGAACTGAGGAGAATCCGATGCTTCCGATGTTGATGATCGCAGCCGCGCTGTCCGTCGCCGCGCCGGCACAGTCCCCCGAGGCCGCCGATGTGGTCGTCCCGAATCGGGCCCCGGTTTCGGTACCCGACCATGGTGTCCGCTGGCTCTCCCCCTCGGTCGCGGCCACAGACGGAGTACTCGCGCAGATCACAGGGAGCCGTCCAATCACGGTTGCCAGCACCCTCGTCGATCCCGCGGTCGGCGCCGCCCCGGCCGGGCCGGGAGCGGAAGGAATCGTCGTTGTCCGACTTCAGGAGCGGTTGCGTGAGTTCGGCGTATTTCGTGGGAATGCTGACGGCGAGTACGGACCGGAGACGGAGGCAGCCGTCGTGGCTTTCCACAAGTTGATCGGTGTCGAACGCTCCAATCGTTGGTCCATCGACGATTGGGAGGTACCACCCGAACTCGACCACGAGGCGATTCTCGCCCGTCACCCCAACGAGGCCAACCGCGTTGAGGTGGACATCACCCGCCAGTTGCTCTTCGTAATCCGCGACGCTGATGTAGCTGCGATCGTTCCCGTGTCGACCGGGAACGGAGCCAGGTACTGGTCGGAGAACGGCGGCAACGGTGACGGTGGTGGCGGCTACGTGAAGGCCAACACACCGCGAGGGAACTTCACCCTCTACCGGCACATCCCGGGCTGGCGGATCAACTACCTCGGCGGTCTCTACAAACCGTGGTACTTCACTCCGTACTACGCCATCCACGGCTCAAAGAGCGTTCCCGCCCGACCGGCATCACATGGATGCGTCCGGGTGCCGACGTGGGAGTCGAACCACCTCGATGAATTCCTCGAGATCGGTCTACCCGTCCACATCTGGGAAGCCTGACCGGGCGTCTGCCGATCGACCACGGTTTGGCGCTTTGGAAGCACTGGCACACAGGTGCTGCTTCACTAGGGGACATGGATATCGTGACGCTCGCCGAGCGACCGGATCTTGATGACGCCATCTGGGATCTCACCTCAGTTTGGCCTCGATTCATGCTTGAAGACCCGATCGCCAATCTGTACTACGGCCACCTGGACCGATGGACCGAGCAGTCGCTGGTGGCAGTGACCGATGGAAGGGTCGTCGCACGCGGTTTCTCTGCAGCGTTCTCGATGGGGGGTCCTGGCCGAGAGACGCTACCGAGCGACGGCTGGGACGGTGTCGTCAGTTGGTCGCACTTCGACTACTCGGCAGAGCGAGTCTCGACTCAGGTCTCAGCACTCGAGATCGTCATCGCCCCGGACTACCGCGGCACCGGCCTCGCAACACAAATGGTGGAAGCGATGATCAGCAACGTCGACCGGCTCGGCTTCCGAGAACTCGTCGCACCGGTGCGGCCAAGCCGCAAGCACCTCGAGCCCGGCACGCCAATGCTCACCTACGTGTCTCGTATGAGGCCCGACGGGCTCCCGGCGGACCCCTGGATGCGGATCCATGCCCGTCTCGGAGCCGAAACACTCTCTGTTTGCCCCACGTCCATGACTATCCGTGGCACGATCGATCAGTGGACCGAGTGGACGGGATCCGCCTTCGAGCGGAGTGGTGAGACAGAGGTCGTGGGTGCGCTCGTTCCGGTGCACGTCGACATTGAGCAGAACCACGCCGTGTACGTGGAACCGAACGTCTGGATGCGGCACACCTGGTAGCCGCCGGACCCGTCACGGCGGTGTCCACCCATCAACGTCTTGCCGCACTCGGTTCATTCAGCCAGGCGGACGCCGTGGGCACGCATCGTCTCTTGCCACGAGTGAGTGAGTTGCGACCGTACGCCGAGGATCGTTCGCCTCTGCCGGTCGACGCGCAAACCACCGGGCGGCCCACCGACAAGGGTCGAAAGGTCCTGACACCCGGTGGACCGAAGTGGATAATGGAGGGGTGACAACTTCACCCAACTCCCCAGTAGCTCCCGCCATCGACGTGGCGGGGGTCCGGTTCGCCTACGGTGACGCCGTTGCCGTCGACGACGTCTCTTTCTCAGTTCCGCCTGGCGAGATTCTCGGCTTCCTCGGTCCCAACGGCGCCGGGAAGTCGACCACGATCAAGATGCTCACCGGTCAACTCAAGCCCGGCGCCGGAAGCATCGAGATCCTTGGCATGAACATGCCAGGGCAGCGCGAGAAGATCCAGGCCCGTCTCGGGGTATGTTTCGAGGAGAAGAATCTCTACCTCTCCATGACCGGCGGTGAGAATCTCATCTTCTTCGCCAAGCTGTTTGGCGTCCCCAACTTCGAACCGGAGCCGTTGATGGAGCGAGTCGGCCTCTCCTCACGGCTCGACGACCGAGTCTCCGAGTACTCGAAGGGCATGCGGCAACGCCTCATGATGGCGAGAGCTCTCATCAACACTCCCGACGTCCTGTTGCTGGACGAACCAACCGACGGACTCGACCCTGTGTCGGCGATCGGAATCCGCGACCTGATCCGCAAGGAAGCCGAACGTGGGGCAGCCGTTCTGCTGACGACGCACGACATGCACGAAGCCGACGACCTCAGCGACCGGGTGGCGTTCATCAACCAGGGCACGATCCTCACCATCGACACCCCTGACAATCTGAAACTCGCACACGGTCAGCGAGCGGTACGAATTCGGAGCCGACAGGGAGACGGCGTCTACGAACAGGTCATCCCGCTCGATGAAGCCGGGGCCGAGGATCGCATCAGGGACGCCGTATCCAACGAAGGCCTGATGACCATCCACACCGAGGAGGCGACCCTCGAAGACATCTTTGTTGAGTACGCCGGGCGGGGCCTCGCCGGATGACCGGCTCCCGCATCGCCGCGATCATCCGCAAGGACCTCAGGGAATTCTCGCGAAATCGGTTCTTCATGTTCATGACGCTGCTGGTGCTCGTGGCCTACGTGGCCGTGTTCTGGTTCCTTCCCGACAGCGTTGACGAGACGGTACGGATCGGTGTGTCGAACACCGTGCTCAGCACGGACGTCGGCGGCGTGACCGAAGGTGGCACGGCGGGCTTCGCTCTCGAGGTCTATTCATCGGAAGAAGAGCTTCAAACAGCGGTCGAAGAGGGCAGGGACGACATCGTCGCCGGAATCGCCTTCCCTCCGGACTTTGTCGAGTCTGTGGCCGCCGGCGAAGCACCAACGGTCCGCCTCCTGGTCCCGGCAGGCCTCCCTGCGGAGATCGAGCTCCTCCTCGAAGGGGCAGTGAGCGAGCTCGCGTTCGGCATCGCAGGGACACCTCCCCCTATCGATCCGATCACGGAGGCCGTCGTTCTCGGAACTGATCGGGCGGGAGACCAGGTCTCCCTGCGGCAGCAGATGCGGCCTCTCATCCTCGTCATGGTGTTGATGGTCGAGACGTTCGCACTGTCCTCGCTGATAGCGATCGAGGTTCAGCAGCGGACGGCTGTGGCGATCCTCGCCACGCCGGTACGGATCGTTGACTTCCTCGCCGCGAAGGGGATCTTTGGCGTCGGGTTGGCATTCTCGGAGGTCGTTCTCCTCGGTCTTCTCATCGGGGCGTTCGCCGTCAACGCGCCTGCGGTTCTCACGATTCTTCTGCTTGGTGCGGTACTGGTCACGGGATTCGGCATGATCGCCGGGTCCTACGGGCGCGATTTCATGGGGACGCTGCTGGTGTCGATGCTGTTCATGATCCCGTTGATGATTCCCGCATTCGGAGCTCTCTTCCCCGGATCGTCGCCGACGTGGGTCAAAGTTCTCCCCACGTACGGGCTCGTCCAGGCGATCATCCGTGTGACCGCGGACGGCGACACGTGGAGTCAGATTGCGCCGTCTCTCCTCCTGCTGGCGGCATGGGGCGTGGCAGCGTTCGTTGCGGGTGCGTTCATACTCAGACAAAGGGTCGCGACGCTATGAATCTCCATCGCTCTTGGTACGTGTTCAGCAGAGAAATCAAGCTCTCCCCTCGATCCCCACTCGTGTTCTTCGCGATCGCGATGCCGCTCCTCATCACGTTCCTCGTCTCGTCGGTGTTCGGCTCTCTCTTCGACGTGAGCCCGGAGCTCGCGATCGTCGATCTCGGAGATTCCGAGATCACCGCTGCTGCGGTCCAACTCGACGGCATCGAAACCACGATCGTGACGGACGCCGCGACGCTTCGCCAGCGGGTGGAGGCGCACGACTTCGATGCCGGCATCGTGCTGCCGGCAGGTTTCGACACCGCAACTGCGGCGGGTGAGCAACCCAATCTCGAGTTCTACGTCTCAGGTGAGAGTCTCGCGTCGACCCGTATCATTCTCGCCGTCACCACGCTCGACCTCGTCCGGGATGTCGAAGGATCGGAGCCGCCGGTCACCGTGGTCGTGACCCCGGTCGGTGACCAGGACTTCGTCCCGATCAGCGACCGCCTCTTGCCAACGATGGTCATCTACGCCGTGATGATCGCTGCAATCTTCCTGCCCGCTGCATCGCTGGTCGACGAACGGGAGAAGCGCACTCTCGATGCGGTGCTGGTCACGCCGACCCGCATGTCGGATGTTCTGATCGGAAAGGGAACGTTCGCGGTCGTGCTCGCCGTCATCCTCGGTTTCGTCACACTGGCCCTCAACGGTGCACTGGCCGGTCAACCCGCGACGATGGTGCTGATCCTCCTTGTCGGCTCGGTGATGCTGATGCTCATGGGGCTCGCACTCGGCCTGTGGGCCAAGGACATCACCACGATGTACACGGCGATCAAGGGCGGCGGGATCATCATCTTCCTGCCGGTCATCTTCACGTTGTTCCCCGGTCTCCCCCAGTGGATCCCGAAACTCGTGCCGACCTACTACTTCCTTCAGCCGATCTATGACATCGCCATCCACGGCCACACCCTCGGCGACGTAGTGCCCGAGCTGTTGATCGCTCTGGCATTCTCGGCCGCCCTCGTGCCACTGGTTGCATGGGTGGCGCGCCGGTCAGAGCGGCAATTGGCGATGACGGTGTAGGGGCCAGATCCCTAAAACGGACCCCACCGATCGGTCACTGAACCTTCACATACGATGAGAGCGCCACGGGTTTGCATTCCCTGCACCTAGGTGCGAATATCTACCCGACACGCCGGTATCCGTCATCCAGCGACTACCGGCTAAGCGACGGGGGGAGGGACGCGGTCAGTCTTCACTGATCGCGTCTCCGCGTTTGAGAGGTGACCGACGGCGTCGCAATTGCCGCCGGCCTTCAATTGGACGACGGATCTAGTTGCTCTGAAGCGGCGAAACCCACGCCTGCCATGGTTTGCCCGTCTTGGCGCGCTCGGCGTCTTGCACTGCGACTCTCGCCATTGCCACGCCGCTCGACGACACCCGGTAGTAGCGGCGTGGTGGGCCGTCTCGACCGTCTTCCTCGACCTCGGCCATGGACTCCCAGCGACTCTCGAGCGCACCACGGCCCTCGAGCCTGCGGAGAGCTCGATAGAGCGTCGACTGCGACATGGCGAGTGAGCTCTCTTCGAGACGGGCGAGTTCGCGCGCCAATGCGTAACCGTGGATCTCGGGTGCAGCTGAAGTCGTCGCCGAAATCGCGGCTACAAGGAGTTTCACCTCGTTCGGTACGAGTTCGGTGTCCCCTCTTCTCCTCATGATCTTGCCCCCTCGTCGATACCTGAACTCCGCATTGCGTGTCCCCCTAGTCCGTGACCGGGATACCGCGAAGGCGCGCGAGCAACGCTGCGCCGACGACACATCCGACGGCAACCATGAACGTGGCGCCACGAGACGTCCCTGTCCCTGCGTCGACCACTCCCCAGCCCAGTTGAGCGATGGCATTGCCTAGCGCCGCAATCCAGACCACTGCACCACCCCTCACCAACCACTTTCTACTCACATTCGATGGAACCAGGGCGAGTGCAACGATCGCGAACCCGATAGTTACCAGGAGAAGCGCTCCCTTGTTGGCCAGGTCGTACACCTCGGTGCCGGCCACGATCGGGATGGTGACCGCTCCGCCGAGCGTGCCAATCGATGCGATGATCACTGCCGGCAACAGCCACGGCCGGTACATCGCCCGCGGACGTCGAAGCCCTGCAGCTGCGGCCGCTACAAGGCCCACCCCCAAGATCCCGTCGAACGTGCGGACGATGGGTTCGAAGTCTGCTGTAGTGGTTTGCCAGAAGGCTCCGAGGCCAATGACCGCGAACATGGCGGCGAGCGGGACCGCGGTCGCTTCTCCCCCGAGGATGAGATGCCGACCGTCGGCAACAGCGCTGCGAGCTGTGCGCCCTGCGACGGCCATGATCGAAGCATCGGGATCGGCGAGGTGATCGAATCGATCCGCTTCTCGTTCCTGCAGCAACGACGATCGTTCCTCTGGATCAAGACCCCACGTCAGCGCACGGTCGATCCACACGCCGATAAGCAAGACCCATGCGCCCGGACGGCGATTGCCCCGTCCGGTGGTGCCTTGCAGGCTCTCGCTGACCATTCGAGTCCTCTATTGAGGGATCTTGGCCCGTCAGGGTAGCCAAATCGATCCGCCCCATGTCCCCGACATGGACGTGCTCGCATAGCGGATGAGTACACCCCGACCGCCAATTGGCACTTACCCCGTCGTCTGGACACAAATAGGATTAGGAAGAGCCGACCTCCGAGAGGCGGGCGGGCCGTGAGCGAGCGACACCAATTCGAACTGCTCTACGCCACGAACTACGACGGCGTACCCGGGAACTGGTGCACAGTGCCGGATGAACCTGAGACCGGCGTCGTCGTTCGTCGGTTGATGCCAGGCGACACTGCGTTCGAACTCAAGGTGCACTTGCCAGGAACTGGTGACAACAAGTTGGCCGGCCTGGAAGACGGTCAGTGCAACTCAGGCGGTGCAGGAGGCGACTACTTCGCTGTTGGGAACCCTGAATCCTTCTACCTCTACACGTCATTCGACGGCATAGCCACCATCAGCCAGCCGTAGGAGTCCTCTACCCATCAGAGAACCCGCCATTCGACTGGCGGGTTCTCTGCGTGTGAAATCCCTCCACACGGCAGAGCCGGCGCGTAGGTTTGGTCCAACCTGAGGGAGGGTTCCAATCACCGGCAATGAGCAGCAGCGCTCTGCAGAGCGACGCGTCGTCACGGCGCTGTTCTGCGACGTCGTGGGTTCGACGTCGCTTGCCGAAACGATGGACCCCGAGGATTGGGCCGACATCGTCGGCGAAACCGTCGCAGAGATGGCCGGATGCGTCGAGCGCTACGACGGAACGGTGGTGCAATTCGCCGGTGATGCTGTCCTCGCGATTTTCGGCGCACCCGTCGCCCATGAAGACGATCCGTATCGAGCGGTCCGGGCAGGACTCGACATCATCGAAACGGTCGGCCGCTCCGGCACACCTTCCGTGGAAATCGAGGTCCGTGCGGGAATCCACACGGGACTGGTGATCGTCGGTGACGTCAGCGCCGGGGATCTCAGCACGTACACAGCGCTCGGTGACACCACCAACGTCGCTGCACGGATGCAAGCGATGGCCGAACCCGGCAGGTTGCTGGTGTCTGCCGACACATATCACTTGGTCGCCAACGACGTGACCTCCCGTGATCTCGGTCCCGTCGAGGTGAAGGGCAAGGCGGAGCCCATCACCGTCCACGAAATCACAAGTGTTCGCGACCTCGCCACTCGACGCCGGGGAGTCCCCGGGTTCCAGAGTCCAATGGTCGGGCGCGACAGCGAGTTGGCCCGACTCATCGAACTGGCCGACTACGCCGCCGCCGGCAGTGGACGGGTCACGGCAGTCGTCGGCGATCCCGGCGTCGGCAAGAGCCGCCTGGTCGCCGAACTCCAGACGCATGCCGCAAACCTGGACCGGGCGAAGTGGGTCGTGGGGCGCAGCGCCTCCTACGACCAGCAACGCCCGTACCACCTGGTTGCCTCGCTTGTCCTTTCGCTCGCCGGTGCTTCCGCGAGCGACGACCCCGAGATCATCAAGAAGGCGGTGACGGAAGCCGCCGAACCGGTGTTCGGGCCCGAAAGCCCATCGACCGGCCATCTCCTGCAACTCCTCGGTCTCGAAGCTGGCCACCCGGATGACGAGCCCGGCGTGCTGCACGCCTACTACGACGCAGCTCTGGCCGGCCTGATCTCCGGGACCGCGGCAGAGCACGCGCCCCTCTTCGTGATCCTCGAGGACGTGCACTGGGCAGACCCGTCATCATCTGAGTTGCTCTCAGGAATGCTGGAGCGAATCCAACAGTCGGCAGTGCTGCTCGTCATCGTGAGTCGCCCGGATCGACAGTCCCACGGCTGGGACATCATTGCCCGGGCAGATCGAGAACTGGGCGAGTCGTTCACCGAGACGCGGCTCCGGCCACTCGACGACGGGAACAGCCGCGAACTTGTCGCCAATCTGCTCGAGATCGAGGCCCTCTCAGATGACCTCCGGCGACAGATCCTGGGTCGGGCGGAAGGCAATCCCTTCTTCATCGAGGAAGTGGTGCGGATGCTCGTCGATCGCGACCTCATCGAGGAGATGGACGGCCGGTGGGTTGCCAAGGGCGAGATCACGAGCCTCGATGTGCCCGACACATTGCACGGACTGCTGGCATCACGAATCGACGGATTGCCGCCAGGCGTCCGCCGCACTGCCATGGTGGCCGCCGTCATCGGACGTCGCTTCGAGAAGTCGCTCCTGACCGCGGTCCTGCAACCCGACTCGGACGCCGAGGTGGCATCGATCTCTGGTGATCTCAACGTGCTCGAAGCTCAAGGGTTGACCAAGCTGGTGGCGACACGCCCCAAGTTGGCATTCACCTTCCGCCACGCCCTCATCCATGACGTCACCTACGCATCGATTCTGAAGAAGGATCGTCGTCGCCTCCACGCAGAGGTTGGCGATGCGATCGCGCGGATGTATCCGGATCGACTCGAAGAACATGCTGCGACGCTGGCCCGACACTACGAGGAAGCCGGAGACCAGGTCAACACTCTCCGGTATCTACTCCTCGCCGGCCAGGCGGCCTTGAGCCGTCACGCCATGAGGGAGAGTCACGACTTCTACACCCGGGCATCCGCCTTGCTCGACGCTGACCCGGAGGCACCGGTCGCGACGAAGATCGACGTGGCGCTCGCCAGAGTGTCGGCCGGGATCAACTTCACCCCGGGAGATCAAACGATCGCCCAGCTCGAAAGTGTGCGCGACGACGCAGAGGCCCTCGGCGACGTCGAGGTCATCGCCAGGGTCTACGCACTTCTGTTGAGAATCCGAACGATGGCGGAGGAGAGCTACGCGGAACCGGCGTACCGGGAGCTCATGGACCGTGCATATGCACTTGCGCCGCGGGTGCACACGCCCGCGGTCCGGGCGTATCTGGAAGGGATGATGGGCCAGGTTCTGCGATCTTCGGACGAGTATGTCGCATCGCTGGAGCTCGTGGCCGGCTCCGTCGACCCGCTCGAAGAGACCGGCAGGCTTGGTGAAGCCGGGCTCAACGCAGCCTATGCCGCAGACGTTGAAGCATCACGGGGTCGGTTCATGGAGGCCGATCGCTGGATAGCGCGAGCGACGGAACTCGCCGAGGCCAGCGGCAACCCGGGCGTCGTGGCGGACGTCGACCTCGTCAAGGGTCGAATCGCCGCCGCACGAGGTGAACTGGAGGCCGCTCTCGCCCATACGCGCCGCGGAATCGAGACGGCTGCGGGATCGAGCAACATCCAGTGTGAGCTCGTCGGCAACTTCCTGGTCGCTGATCAGCAGCTCCGCAGCGGTGATGCCGAGTCGGCGATCTCACACCTTGAGCGCACGTTCGAGCTTGGAGAGTTCTGCAACGCAGTAGCCATCGTCAAGCTCGGCGAAGCCTGGCTGACGTCGGCCAGAGCCAGCCTCGGCGATCTCGATCCGGAAGGGTTCGCCGGACCACTCGCCATGGCTCAAGCCGGCGGTAGCCGCAGCGGAGAAGCCGCCGTTCGTCTGCAGCGGGCGATCGCGATCTCAGGGAGTCCCAATCCCGACTGGTCGTCCGCGTTCGACGACTACCAACGCTCCATCGCCCTCTTGGAGAGCATCGATGCCCGGCCCGATCAGGCACGGGCCATCCACGCCTATGCGAATGCGCTGGATGCTGCCGGACGAGACGAAGAGAGCCGGGCCCAGTTCGACGCTGCCATGACGATGTTCGACGACATGGGCATACGTCCGGACTCGGTGCCGGTCTAGCGCCAGGCCGAACCGCGAACCCGTCTACTCCGCCATCTTGTAGGTATCGCGCTGGGCGTAGACGTGGTCTTCCCACACCCGCTTGTAGCGGGCATCGTCCTGAACCGGCTTGCGGATCATCGCCATGCAGTACTCCCCTTGTTCGGGAGTCGTGGCAGCCTTGCCATGCATTTCGACGGCGAACTCCGACATATCCCGCACCGCAACGTCGAAGATCTCGTCGACGAGGTCCCGTTCGATTCCGTAGATCTCTGCGTTCTCCAGCACGAGTTGGGCGTAGACGACGAGGGTGAAGATCTCGCCCACCGCCAGCAGCCAATCGGTGTCCTTCGATTGAGCCTCTGTTGGTGGCTGTGTGGCGAGCATCGTCTTGAACACTTCTGCCTGTTCGGAGAACACCTTCACGTTGGGCAGATCGAACCGTTCGAAGATCGGGGCGTAGTCGTGGAATTGGATAGTGCCGAGACCCTTCGTCGGTCCCTGATCGAAAAGGAAGCTGTCGTTGGCGTCGTCGTTCCGCTGGCCCACCTCCGGGAGGTCTGCGGGAACGAAGAAGTAGTTCTTCATGAACTTGACGATGAGTGCGATGTTGACGTGAACCGTTCCCTCGAGCTTCGGCAGAGCCCGGATGTCGCGAGATGCCATCTCGAAGAACATGTCCTTCTCGAAGCCCTTCGCTGCGATCACATCCCACAGGTGGTTGATGACGTCTTCGCCCTGCGTCGTCACCTTCATCTTCACCACCGGGTTGTAGAGGAGGTAACGGCGATCGTCGCGGGTAGCGGACCGCATGTAGTCGGAGGCACGCAACGCAACCAGTTTCATTGCCACGAGACGCGCATAGGCGTCGGTGAAGAGGCGCTTGACGTGGGAGAAGTCGGTCACCGTCATGCCGTAGAGATGACGGTGCGCAGCATGGTGGATCGCCTCGTAGAACGCGTGTGTGCACAGTCCGATCGACGCCCAGCCCAGGTTGTACTTGCCGATGTTGACCGTGTTCAGCGCCGCGTTCCATGCTGCTTCGCCACGGGAGAGGATGTCGGCGTCGGTGACGGGGTAGTCGTCCAGGGCGTACTCGGCAACGTAGTTCTGGCTGTGTACGACGTTCTTGACGAGCCGGTAGTTGGGGTGCTGCGAGTCGGTAGCGAAGAAGCAGTACTCGCCGGTGTCGGTCATCTTGGCGAACGTCGACACGATCGCTGCATCGTTGCCGTTGCCGATGTAGTACTTGCTGCCGTTGGCCACGTAGGTGCCGTCACCCGTGGGGGTCAGGGCCATTCCGGTCGAGTACAGATCGGCGCCGTGCTCCTTCTCCGACAGACCGAAGGCGAAGATGCCGCCGTCGTCGAGCAGGTCGGCGGTCCTCTGCTTCACGGCTTCGTTGTCGCTCATCCAGATCGGACCGAGGCCGAGGACGGTCACCTGCCACACGTACCAGTAGGGCAGCCCGTAGAAACCGAGGATCTCACCGAATTCGGCGTTGCGCCACGTGTCCCAGCGGGTGTCGTCACCCCCGTAATCGGCGGGCGTGCACATCGTGGCGAAGATGCGTTCGCTCTTCAAGAAGTCGATGAAGTCCTGGTACCAGACGGCGGCCTGATCGTCATCCCTGATTCGCTGAAGACCCTTGGTCTCGAAGAATTCGACGGTCTTGCGCATCACCTCTGCGGAGCGTTCGTCCGGGTAGTCAGGCTGCAGATGGTTCGGATGGAGGAGGATCAACGTATGGCTCCTTGATCGACTACCGATTCGCGACTCGTATTCCGGGCCGGTTCTGGACCGAGAATAGGCAGGGCGGACAGGACCTCTGCCGTCACCGGAGTTCGTCGACTGCGGAATCGGGGGCAGAACCTGGAGCGGTGGTTCGATCAAGCCCGAAGGCGGGGGGAGATCAGGCCGATCAGCCGACAGCGTACGCCCGTGCGAGATCCGGCGACACTGGTAGGCGTGTGTCGCAGCAGCCTCTGTCCTTCTTCCGGCCGAGTATCAGCGGTCAGGAGTCGCAGTCCCTCCCTGATCCCACCACTTGAGGACCCGCAGAGCACGCAGAGTGTTCCATCGCCCGGCCACCCTCCCCGGTTCGAGTGTGAAGAACGTATCCCCGGAGTACTGGGGTCCCTTCCCCCATCGGCCATCCGGACGATGCCCGGATCTGACGAGTCCGATAGCTTCGGCGGCCCGAAGATCAGGGGCAGCGCCGGTGTCTTGCAGGTGATCAAGGCCTCGCAGCACGTCGTAGTGCCACCTCGGTGGGAAGTGGAACACCGTCCACGCTTCGTTGATCACCTCGCCGGAGCGGTGTGATCGGTACATCCGGTGCTTCAGCATGAACTCGTGGCCCCGTGCAATGGCCGCGTCGGCATCGGTGCGGCCCGTTCTTTGTTTCCACTCCGTGAGCCCCTCAAGAACCGAGATCGTGGTGTGAAGCGAAGAGTGCGTAGCACCCAGATGGTCCCGGCAGTTCCACCCGCCGTCTGGCATGCTCACCGTGAGCAGCAGCTCGGCGATCCCGTCGACCCTCGGATCACGCACGTCGAAGTAGGACACGAGCGACAGGACCATCCCGTTGACGCAGCGCTCGGCGAGGCTCTGGCCCGACCAGTACGACACACCGCCGTCGACCCACGTAGCGTCGTCGAGAAGCCGTTCGCACCCGGCGATCGCACCGGCATTGGAGGGCGCCAGACCAAGCCTGCGCAGGAGGAGCACGGTGTACGTAGTCGAGATCCACTTCGGCGAGTAGAGGCCACCGCCCCACGTGCCCCCGGCCTGCTGGAGATCCAGAAGGCTCCTTCCCCAACCAGTCTCGCCGACCTGAGCCCGTGTC
>CAZWDQ010000022.1:2845-24002 GCA_964632475.1 uncultured Acidimicrobiaceae bacterium | reverse complement strand
GGAACAACGCTCTCAACAACGGAGGGGTTCCCGAGCAACGATCGGCTCGTTCGAGAGCACAATATGACACAACTTCACTCAGACTTCAAGTCCAAATCTCGATTTGGACCCCGAACACCTACCGTGCCCTCGCTCCATGCCCGACGTTGACACGCTGGCGGCCCTGGTTGGGGTTGCTGAGAACCTCAACCAGGGCCACCGAATACTCGGTCTTCGCGAGTGCCGGATCAGTGATGACGGAACAGGCACCTACATCGTCGGCTGATCAACCCGCCCTCGGATCGATCCAGTTGAGGCCCGAGATTCGAGCAAAGTCGCCGTCTGTCGATACCCACTCAGAGCCGGATTCGATTGCGATCGCCGCAAGATAGGCATCCGGAATCAAACCGCCTCTTGCCGAGATCTCCTCGGCCACCATGGTGAAGATGTCCCAGTGTCGCGGGCCGGGGCAGATGATCTCGGATTGGGGTTGGGCCCGGAGTATTTCGACGAACTCGATGGCGTCACCGAGAGGCGTCGGGGTCCGGAAGATCCGGGAGTGGGTAACGATCCGTAGGAATCCACTCAACGCGATCGGTGTCAGGCCGAATGCCCCGGGTGCGGCAATCGTCTCATCGAGAATGGCGCGACACGGCTCGTGGTGCTCTGAGTCCTCTCGGAACGCATTGACGAGGACATTCATGTCGAAGAGCCTCACCGGCCCTCCATGAGATCCAGCAGCGCCGCCGAGTCGTCGAGATGAACTCCCGGGAGCAGACCGTCGCCGGTGAACACCGGTAGCTCCGGTGTCGGGTGCTCCTGCGCTCTGCGGCGTGCGGCGAGATGTCGTCGCACGGCCTCTTCGATGAAGGAGGTCAGGCTCTGGCTAGATGTTGCCGCTTCGGCCTTGGCCGCTGCAAGCAGATCGTCATCCATCCGGATCGTGGTTCGCATACATCAAAACACATCAATGAGGCATCAATATGTCAAAAGGTGACGATGCGCCCCGATCGAACGACTAGCTGAGGCTCGAGGAGCGTCTCGAGACGCTCGCGCGGGTCGTCGGCGAAGAACACCGCGTCGGCGGGCATCCCGGGGGAGAAGCCATGCACGATGCCGAGGTAGCGGAAGGCGGCCGTGGTGACCGCACGGAGCGTCGCCGCTGCTGACAGGCCCAGTTCGTGGAGACGGATCGCTTCGCGGGCAACCTTCCCGTGGGGGATGGCGAGGTCGGTTCCGGTGAGGATCGTTACTCCGAGGCGCTCGGCTTCGGGGAGGAGATCGCGGACATTGTCGACACCATCGGTGAGGAGGCGACCGCCGGTGCTGTCGGTACCGAGCATCCCGATGATCGCTTCGGCACCCAGGATCGTCGGCACCCACGCCCCGCCGCGTTCCGCGAGCCTCGGTAGATCGTTGGCGTCGAGGAAGAGACCGTGTTCGATGGAGTCGACACCGGCGGCGATGGATGGTCCGATCCCCTCCGGGGCCATCGTGTGAACGGCAACCCTGCGGCCCGCGGCGTGCGCCACCCGGACCGCCTTGGTCAGTGCAGCCTCGCCGTAATTAGCGACCGTCCCCCGGCCCTTTCTCGGCCAATCGCCGATGATCTTCACCCAGTCGGCGCGTCCTCCTGCGGCCTGGCGTACCGCCTCTACGAGCCCGTCCTCGTCGACCTCGTGTCCGTATCCGGGGTAGTAGCCGTCGCGCGGTGCGATGATCCGCCCGGCCATCGTGGTGATGGGTCGTTCGGTGGGCGGCGCGTCGAGGATCTCAAGCGAGACGTCGCTTGATGAACCCTTGTCGGCGATCAAGAGCACGCCTCCTTCGATCTGCATCCAGGCGTTGGTGACGCTGTTGGATCGAATCTCGTCTTCGGTGATCGTCGTCATCGAACCGACGTGGTTGAGACCCAGGTGGGCGTGACAGTCGGCGAGACCGGGCAGTGCGAAGAGGTGGCCGGTGCCGACCTCGTTGTCGATCGGCCCGTCGTCCGGGTCGGAGAACCGGTCGCCTTCGATGACAAGGGGGAGCGGGCCGCTGCCCGGCTCCCTGATGGTGATCAAAGTGCGCATCACCGCCAGGGTATCGGCTCAGCCGGGAGCGGTGCGCTCACCCGCTCGGATTGGCACCTCGAGCCAGTTGTCGTACGGGGGCAGCGCACACGAATATGCATCGCTATATGCGCAGAACGGTGCATAGGCGTAGTTGAAGTCGAGTGTGACGGTGCCGTCACCGTTTGGTTCGACGTCGACGTAGCGACCCGCGCCGTATGTCTCGCTCCCCGAAGTGGCGTCGCGGAAGGGGAGGAAGAGTCCGGGGTGACCGGTCGAGTACAGACTGAGTGTTACGTCGGTGCCTTCGACGGCGACGGTCGCCGTGCCGATCTTGTGATAGGTGCGTTCCTCGCCGGTGGTCGTTCCCACCTGCACAGGTTCGGGTTCTACGACATCAACGGGAACGGTGAAGACGAGGTCGGGTGCAGGGTCGTAGTACTCGAGGCCGTCGAACCCGGTTCTTTCGGCTCCCGGGATCGGTGAATGTGGGCTGTGCCTGAAGAAATCGTCCTTGTCGGCGCGCTGATCGAGCAGTTCTTGGATGTCCATGCCCTCGTGAACCTCGGTCGGTTCGATTGATTCCCGTTGCTGTGAGCGTCGTTTGTGCGTCCGAGCCGACTATTCACGGTTCTCGACGCAACCGATCAGATGGTGGCTCAGTCGAGCGAACGTGTTGCGATGACGTTGCTGTACCAGGTGAGGCTGTCCTTCGGGATGCGTTCACCGGTTTCGTGGTCGACCCAGATGAGTCCGAAGCGCTGGCTGTAGCCCAGCGCCCATTCGAAGTTGTCGAGGATGGACCAGGCGAAGTACCCCGTCACCGGGACGCCGAGTTCGATCGAGTCGGCAACTGCCTTGAGGTGGGTCCTGAGGTACTCGATCCTGCGGGCGTCGTGAACGGCCCCGTCGGTGTCGGGGCCATCCGAGTAGGAGGCCCCATTCTCGGCCACCCTGATGTCTGTTGCTCCGTAATCATCGTGGATGCGCTTCAGAAATGACGTGAGCGCCGAAGGAACGATCGGCCACCCCATCTCGGTGTATCCGTCGGGAGGATTCGGCCCCGGAGCTACGCCGGTGTCCTCCGTCTCGTCGGCTCCAGCAGCCACTTCGAGTGCCGTGTAGTAGTTGATGCCGACGAAGTCGATTGGCGCCGCGATCTCGTCGAGGTCCCCAGGGAGCACGAACGGCGGCTGCTCCGTATCGAACCGGCCGCGTTCGCGATACGCCTCGACCATGTCGCGCGGATAGCCCTTGCCGAAGACGGGATCGAAGAACCAGCGGTTCCTGAAGCCGTCGAAGTGGCGCCGAGCATCGGCATCTGCCGCGGAGCTCGTTGCAGGTACCGAGGGGCGGCAGTCGATGACGATCCCCACTTCAGCGTCCGGCACGTTGCGTCGAATCACCGGCACGGAGCGACCATGGGACAGCAGGATGTGATGGGCCGCGACGAGTGCTTCGGAGAAGTCGGTGTGTCCTGGGGCGAACGCACCGTCCCGATGGCCGACGAATGAAGCGACCCAGGGTTCGTTGTGGGTCTTCCAGTGCTTGACGCGATCGCCAAGAGCTGCACTCATGACGTCGGCGTAACGGACGAAGGCGTCAACGGTGTCGCGGTTGGCCCAACCGCCGCGATCTTGAAGACCCTGCGGAAGGTCCCAGTGATAGAGCGTCAGGTAGGGCGTGATCCCGTGTTCGAGCAGCTCGTCGACGAGCCGATCGTAGAAGTCGATGCCTCTCGGTTCGACGGGCCCGAGTCCGTCGGGAATGATCCGGGTCCACGCGGTGGTGAGGCTGTACGCCGGTATCCCGGCCGACGCCATCAACGAGACGTCCTCGGGATACCGGTGGTAGTGGTCGCAGGCCACGTCGCCCGTACCGTCGTTGAGGATGCGTCCGGGCTCCCGGACGAAGCGATCCCAGATCGACTCGCCCTTACCGTCTTCGTCCCAGGCTCCTTCGATCTGATAGGCAGATGCGGCGACGCCGAAGACGAAATCGTCGGGGAAGCGGCTCACGTCGAGTCCTTGGTGGCAAGTTCGCCGAGGGCGGCCACCACGCGATCGACCTCTTCCGCAGTGTTGTAGTGGGCGAACCCGATCCGAACGAGGCCACCCTGATCGGCGACGCCGAGTCGGCGCATCACCTCGACCGCGTAGTAGTCACCCGACCAGACGAAGATCCCCTGGTCGCCGAGCGTCTCGGCGACATCATCCGGGTGGGTGCCATCGACGGAGACGGCGAACGTGGGTGTCCGGCCGTCCGGGACGCTCCGCCCGTACAGCGCGACGCCGGAGATGTCCGCGATGCCGTTCAGGAACCGTTCCGACAGAGATCGCTCGTACTCACCGATCGCCTCCATCGCCGACCGGAGTTGGTCTCTGCGTGTCGCGCCTGTTCCAAGCGAAGCCAGGTAGTCCACAGCCGCCGCAACGCCGGCGAGGCTCTCGAAGCTCTGTGTACCGGTCTCCCACTTTTCGGGTGGAACGTCCGGTGCGGGTCGGATCTTGTAGGCCTCGACCGATTCGAGCACTTCGCGACGTCCGTAGAGGCACCCGGTGTGGGGTCCGAAAAACTTGTAGGCGGACGCGGCGAGGAAATCGGTGCCGAGTGCCGCCACATCGAGGAGACCATGTGGGGAGTAGTGGACGGCATCGACATATGTGAGTGCCCCAACGGCGTGGGCAGCCTCGATGACCAGCCTGGGGTCGGTGACCGTTCCAACCGCGTTGGAGGCATGTGTCATCGCGACGAGACGGGTCCGGCGGTCGACGATGTCACCGATGGTTTCGGTCATGAGCCGGCATCCGTCTTCGGGATCGAAGTCGATCCATCGCACCTCGGCCCCGGCATCGCGAGCGGCGATCACCCACGGCCAAACGTCCCCATCGTGATCGAGTCGGGTCACCACGACGTTGTCACCGGGATTCCAGGTTGCTCCGAGGGCCCGGCTCACGGAGAGGGTGAGCGACGTCATGTTCTGGCCGAACGCGATCTCATCCGGTGAGGCGCCAAAGAGGTCGGCAATCGCGCTCCGTGACGACTCCGTGACGGCGTCGGTTTCCCGTGAGGTCGCAAACGGACCGCCGTGGTTGCTGCCCCCCGCCCGCATGAACCCGGCCATGGCATCGATGACCGACTCCGGCACCTGGGTACCGCCGGGTCCATCCAGGTATGCAGCGGCCTGTCCTCCGACCATTCGTTGAAGAGCAGGGAACTGCTCGCGCACACTCGAAACGTCAAACGCCATGGCACCCTCCATTCGGGTGTTTGACGGTACTCAGCTCGTCGACTACTCCGCTACTCGAAGGGGGAATCCCGGCGAACGTCCGGGAGGTTCCTTCGGGTGACGACTCCCATCTTGATGATGGTGCGGCGCTCGGGGTCGCCGGTGAAGCGGGCATCGGAGTCCTCCAGGAGGCGCCGCAGGCGGTCGACCTGGCTGCGAAGGCGAGCGTTCTCGTTCTCGAGGCTCATGATCCGGCGCACGCCTTCGAGATTGACGCCCACGTTCGTCAGATCCTGGATGATGAGGAGCCGTTCGATGTCCGCCTGCGAGTAGCGCCGGGTGCCGCCCGGTGTGCGGTACGGCTCAATGAGGCCGCGCCGCTCGTAGATGCGCAGCGTCTGTGGGTGCATCCCGGAGAGCTCTGCGGCCACCGAGATGATGTAGACGGCATTTTCTTGCTTGTCCATGTCACACCCCCAGGTGTTCGCGTGGGTTCTCCGGCGCATCATCGCGGAATGTCTCGAGCAGTTCTCGTTGTGTGTCCGACAGGTCGGTGGGCACCGTCACGTCGATCGTGACGAGCAGGTCGCCGCTGCCCTTCCCGGTCTCGACGCCCTGGCCGGACACCTTCATGATCGTGCCGACCTGCGTGCCGGCGGGGACGCGGATCTTCGTGTCTCCGTCGAGCGTCGGAATCTGTATGACGGCCCCGAGAGCAGCTTCGGCGAAGGTGACGGGCACATCGATCGTGAGATCCCGTTTGCCGGCACGCCCGAAGACGGGGTGCGAAGCGACATGAATCCTGACGAACAGATCGCCAGGCGGTCCGCCGCTGGCTCCCGGCTCTCCCTTTCCCTTGAGTCGAACCTTCGTCCCGTCCGCGATGCCCTGGGGCACCTTCACCTTGACGGTTCGGCCGTCGACGCCGATGGTCTTCGTTGGTCCGACCAGCGCTTCGTGGAAGGTGAGTGAGAGATCGCTCTGAAGGTTCCGGCCCGCCATCGGCCTCGGTTGCTGGCGTCGTCCTCCCTGAACTTGGCCGAAGAGATCGCCGAGCCCTCCGAGGAGATCCTGGAAACCACCGCCCTCTCCGCCGCCAAAGACATCCTCCACCCGCACGTACTGCTGGCGTCCGCCTTGGTCTCCGACGAAGTAGCCCATCTCGCGAACGTGGTCGTACTCCTTGCGCTCGTCCTCGTCGGAGAGCGTGTCGTATGCCTCGTTGATCTCCTTGAACCGAGCCTCGGCTACCGCGTCATCGGGGTTGTTGTCAGGATGGAACTCGCGCGCGAGCTTCCGGAACGACTTCTTGATCTCCTTGCCAGGGGCATCTTTGGAGACGCCGAGCGTGGCGTAGTAGTCCTTCTCCAACCATTCCTTACGCATGTTCCACCGTTACCAGCGATGGGCGGATCACCCGCCCGCGCATGACGTACCCGCGCCGAAGTTCGGCGCCGACGATCAAATCGCCGTCACCGTCATCATCGCCTGGACCGGACACCGCCTCGTGAACCTTGGGATCGAATACCTCACCCGTTGCCGGGATCGGTTCGAATCCCTCGCGAGCGAGTGTCTCAAGCAATTGGCCTCGTGTCGAGAGCACACCTTCGCGGATCTTCTCCTCGGACGGGCTCTGAGGCTCGACCGCCGTGGCGGCATCGAACGCATCGAGCGTCGGGAGGAGGCCTTCGATGACGCGCTGGGATGCTCGCTCGACGTTCTCCGCCTGATCGCGCTCGACGCGGCGACGGAAGTTATCGAAGTCGGCTGCGACACGCTGGAGCATCTCAAGATGCTCGCCGGCTTCCTGGCGGGCTTCGCCCAACTCGCGAAGGAGCAGTTCCTGCGCTTCATCCGGATCATCCGGGAGTTCGAGTCCGAGTTCGTGTGCCGTCGGCCCAGTATCGGGCTCGAGAACTTCGATGTCGAGGAACTCTGCAGCTTCCAGCGGACCGGTCTGACCCCCTCCGTCAGCGGCTCCGCCGCCGCCACCTCCCCCTGAGGGGGAGGAACCCCCTTCTTCGGTCGGGGGGAAAGGATTTGCGTCAGGCTGTTGGCCGTCAGCTGTTTGCTGTTCGCTCTCCTCAGGACTCGTCATCGTCCTCCACCACCTCGGCTTCGACGACCTCGTCGTCAGCGGCCGGCGCTTCTTCGGCTGCCGCCGCCTCGCTCTCCGCCGCTGAGGCCGCATAGATCTTCTCACCGAGGATCTGTGATCCCGTCAGCAGCTCGTTCGTGGCGTTCTTCAAGGCCTCTGCCCCGGTGCTTTCGTCGCCGAGCAGTGTGCGGATCTCGGCGATCTTGTCGTCGAGAGGCTTGCGCTCATCGTCGGTCAGCTTGTCGCCGTGCTCAGCGAGTTGCTTCTCGATCTGATAGACCGTGTGATCGGCCTGATTCCGGGCTTCCACTGCTTCCTTGCGCCCCGCATCGTCCTGTGCGTGGGCCTCGGCATCCTTGACCATCTGGTCGATGTCGTCGTCGGACAATGCCGTGCCGCCGGTGATAGTCACCTGCTGCGTCTTCCCGGTACCGAGATCCTTCGCGGACACTGAGACGATGCCGTTGGCGTCGATATCGAAGGTCACTTCGATCTGGGGGACACCACGGGGCGCCGAGGCGATGCCGGGGAGCTTGAAACGGCCCAGGCTCTTGTTGTCGTTGGCCATGGGGCGCTCGCCCTGGAGGACGTGGATCTCAACCTCGGGCTGGCTATCGGACGCGGTGGTGAAGATCTCGGAGCGGCGGGTAGGAATCGTCGTGTTCCGCTCGATCATCTTCGTCGACACACCACCCTCGGTCTCGACACCGAGCGTCAGTGGTGTGACGTCGAGGAGGAGGATGCCCTTGACGTCACCGGTGAGCACGCCCGCCTGGAGCGCCGCACCGTCGGCGACGACCTCGTCGGGGTTCACTCCCTTGTGGGGCTCCTTGCCTGCGAGTTCCTCGACCAGCTTCTGGACCGAAGGGGCCCGGGTCGATCCGCCGACGAGGATGACGTCGTCGATGTCGTTCATCGTGACGCCCGCGTCCTTGAGCGCTTCTTCGAACGGCATCCGGGTCCGCTGCACGAGAGCGTCCGTCATCTGCTCGAACTCGGAGCGGGTGAGCGTGCGCAGGAGGTGGATCGGACCCTCATTCGTCGCGGTGATGAACGGAAGGTTGATCTCGGTCTCCATGACCGACGACAACTCGATCTTCGCCTTCTCGGCGGCTTCCTTGAGACGGGTCATCGCCATTGCGTCGTTCGAGAGATCGACGCCGTTGTCGCTCTTGAACCCCTTGACGAGCCAGTCGATGACCACGTCGTCCCAGTCGTCGCCGCCGAGTTTCGTGTCGCCATGGGTGGACTTGACCTCGAAGACGCCTTCGCCGATCTCGAGCACGGACACGTCGAAAGTGCCGCCGCCGAGGTCGAAGACGAGGATGAGATGGTCGTCCTCATGCTTGTCGAGTCCGTACGCGAGGGCGGCCGCGGTCGGCTCGTTGATGATGCGGAGCACTTCGAGACCCGCGATCTGACCGGCTTCCTTGGTGGCCTGGCGCTGGGCATCGCCGAAGTAGGCCGGGACGGTTATCACTGCTTCTGTAACGGGTTCACCGAGGAAGGCCTCGGCATCCCGCTTGAGCTTCATGAGAATGCGAGCTGCAATCTCCTGTGAGCCGTATTTCTTGCCGTCGACTTCTACGCTCCAGTCCGTGCCCATGTGCCGCTTGACGGAGCGGACCGTGCGGTCGGGGTTCGTGATCGCCTGGCGCTTGGCTTGGTCGCCGACGAGCACTTCGCCGTTCTTGGCGAATGCGACGACCGAGGGGGTTGTGCGGTGTCCCTCAGCGTTGCTGATGATCTTGGGTTCGCCACCTTCGAGAGTGGAGATGACAGAGTTGGTTGTTCCGAGGTCAATGCCAACGGCGCGTCCCATGCAGATTGCTCCTTCATTTCGTAGGCTCGCGATGGTGCGAGCCATGTGTCTGAGTCGTTACAGGCATCATAACCTGAGTCTGGTCATATCAATTCCAGGAGTCTCGGGGTTGTGTCGGACATCTCGTCGTTCATATACCCCACGGGGGTATATGCTCGCTCCATGCAATTGGAAGAGACCGAGATCCACGACATTCTGACGAGGCTGCGCCGCGTAGAGGGACAGATTCGTGGAATCCAGGGGATGCTCGAAGAGGGACGTGCCTGTTCCGACGTCATCACCCAGTTCTCTGCATCGATGCGGGCACTCGAACACGCCGGCTACAAGTACTTCGCCGCGACGATGGCCATGTGCGCGACCGACCCGGAACAGGCGCAGCTGGAAGGCTACGACCCGGCGCGCCTCGAGAAGCTGTTCATGCAACTCACGTGACCGAAGACAGATCGGTTCCGGCCGTACGTCTCGTCCCGGCGCTCGATTGGCAGACGTGGAGCACGGCGAACGACGCCGTGATCATCGACGTACGCGAGCCAATCGAATGGGCGATGGGGACCCTCCCCGACTCCGTTCTGATTGAGCTCGGAACTCTGCCCGACAACTTGGATGAGTTTGACCGAGACCGTGCCATCCTTCTCGTCTGCCGGTCCGGAAATCGATCGGGAGTGTCGGCGGAATACCTGATCCGACGGGGCTTCGGCATCGTCGCGAACCTCACGGGCGGACTTGTCGACCTTGGAATGGCCTGACAGCCGGCGTGCCGGCGAATACAGAGGAGAAACGCCACGATGAAATCAACAGTGATGAGAAGGCTGCTTGTACTGGTCCTGGCGCTGTCGGTTCTCGTGGCCGCATGCTCCTCGGATACGACTACCCAGAGCATCGAACTGGTGTCTCCGGCCGACGCCGCTCAGGTGATCGCTGATGCTCCGGAAGGTCTCGTGGTCCTCGATATTCGCACTCCGGACGAGTTCAACGCGGCCCGTCTCGCAGACGCAATCATGATGGATTTCTACGCCGATGACTTCGCAGCCCAACTCGATACGCTCGCCAAGGACGTGCCGTACGTCATATATTGCAACAGCGGCAACCGGTCGTCCGAGGCCGTCAAGACGATGGAGGATCTCGGTTTCGTCGAGGTGTACGAGATCGACGGTGGGATCGCGAACTGGTACGACCAGGGCTACCCGATCGAGGGTTAGTCCGTCCCCGACTCTTCGAGCCATTCGGTGACGACCGACAGAAATCGGTCGGACGCTTCGAGCATCGGGACGTGTCCAACGTTCTCCATCTCTTCGTATGTCCAACAGGGCCGCTCGGACGCCGCCCACCGGGCCGAGTCGACAGAGACGAGGCGATCGTCAGCTCCGTGGATGAGCAGCGTCGGTGCGCCGATTCGATGGATGAGCTTCCGGTAGCGACGGGGGCGCAGAACGTAGTGGGCGATCGACCGGTCGGCCTCGAGGAACGCCGGTATCACCCAGTCTTGTCCGCGTCTGCGCCGATTGGCCTCGGTGAGCCGCTCCTTCGCAGCATCGGAAACGGTCGATGGGTCGGCAGTGATCATCCGCAGAGTCTCCGTTGTCTCTTCTTCGGGCGAGTGGGAAGCCCGATAGGCCTTGAACGCCGGGACGCCGATACCGGGGACGAGTGGACCCAAGAGTTTGGTCAACACCTCGAAGTCGGGAGGGTGCCTCCGGCTGACCGGCAGAGCGGGATTGACCAGAACGAGTCGTTCAACGCGAGATGAGTGTTCGGCGGCAGCGATGATGGAGATGAGGCCGCCCATCGAGTTGCCAACGAGTGTGGCGTTCTCGTACCCGAGCAATTGGATCACTTCGGCCACCAGGCTCGCGTTCTCTTCCACACTCGGCCGTCGGTCCCCAGGCTCAGAGTCGCCGAAGCCGATGAGATCGATTGCCACCGCATGGCCTGAGTCGGAGAGTGCGGGGCCGACCATGTCCCAATTCTCGGTCGAGCCGCCCAGACCATGGATGAGGAGAAGGAGCGATCCCTCTCCTCCGTAGTCCGTGACACGGACGGGTCCCCCGATGTCGAGCAGTGTGTCGTTCACAAGTCCAAAGGTACCTGACTCAGCTTCCGAGGGCGTCGACGAGTTCGCTGCGATAGTCATTGTCGTGAACTCCCTGGATGTAGAACCGGGTGATACCGAGATCCTCCAGTTCGGCGAAGCGCTCCTGGAGTTGGTCGTAGGTTCCCATCGGTGCGACTCTCTGTCGCCGCCTGAACTGTTCCGCCAGTTCGTCCTTCGACACACCGGCAGCCGCTGCGACCACGCCGAGCCGGTGCTCGAGATCCGATTCAGTCGTACCTCCGATGATCTGTCCGACGCTCGAAAGCATGAGATCGCCTGGCTCGCGTCCTGCTTCTGCTGCCGCCGCCCTGGCGCGGTCGATTCGGACCGCGAGGCCATCACCGAGGGAGATGTTGAATTCGTCGGCATACGTCCCGGCAAGACGGGGCGTTTTCAACGCGCCACTGCCGCCGACGAGGAGCTTGACCTTGCCGGTGGGTCGGGGCGTGATCGGGAAGGCTTCGAGGGTGAAGTGCTCTCCCGAGTAGCCGACGGGCTCGTCCGAGAGTGCGGCGCGGGCGTATGCGAGTGCTTCTTCGAGCATGGCGAATCGCTCCGACATCGGGGGGTAGTCGAAACCGAACACCTCGTGCTCCCGATCCATCCAACCCGTTCCGATCCCGAGCGTGAAACGTCCCCCGGACATCCGGTCGATCGTGATCGCCGTCTTCACCAGAACGGCCGGATGCCTGAACGTGATCGGAGAGACCAGGACGACGAGTTCGAGATCGCTGGTGTCGCGAGCCAAGCCAGCAAACTGGATCAGCGCATCCGACGCAGGAGTGGTCTTGGCCTTCTCTTCATCCATCGCCATGAGGTAGTGGTCGGGGAGAGCGATCGCTGCGAGACCGTTGTCCTGGGAGAACCGGGCCACCTCGAGTACGTCCTCATAGAGGCCGAAGGTTTGAAACGCGAATTCCATCTGATGTCCCACCTGTTCCTGATTTGTGCTTGATGGTACGGCGTTGGAGGATCGCTTGGCCCGCCGTCTGCCGCCGTCGAACCCACGCGCTCGAACGCCCCGACGGGAAGGGGAGATCTATCGCCGACACTGGGCGACGGCGAATCTGGCGTGAGTGGTGAAGTCGAACGAACGATCGAGAACCCAGCGGAAGGCGAGTCCGTCGAGGGCGCCAAGGAGAATTTCGGCTTTGGCCGACGCACTTTCTGCCGTCTCGGCGTCGGATCCCCGGAACATCGCCCCGGCGAACCGCTCGACGCGGCGCGCGTGATGGCGGAGGAACCGGCGGGCGACCGAATCGTCGTTGCTGCCGGAGACGGCGATCTGGAGGTAGATGCGAGCGAGATCTGACTGATCGGTAACGAACCGAATGTATGCGTTCACGAGGTCGTCGAGCGTTTCGGTACCGGAATCTTCAGGATTGGGGTCAACCACCTGGATCGCCTCCTTGGCGACCTGCATGACGGCTTGCTCTTTGGAGGGGAAGATGTTGTAGAACGATCCGGCCTGCACACCGGCGCGTTCGCAGATCGCCTTGAGGGTCGCGGCATCGAGACCGCCCTCGGCCAACAACTCGCGAGTTGCCTCAAGGATCTTCGTCTCGGTCCTGATACCGACCTGATAGCGAGCCACGCGCAATCCTCCTTCGTCGACCAGCCTACCCCGATCTTGAGTGAGCACTCCAAAATGGAGTGTATACTCAAAAAGTCGGACGACCGGTGGTCCGCCCCGGTTTGTCCGTCGCCAGGAACACGACGGTGACACCAGCCGGGGAGTGAGCATGAGCCACTACAAGAGCAACCTTCGGGATCTGCAATTCAACCTGTTCGAGGCGTATCGAGTCGATGAATATCTCGGAACCGGTCCGTTCGAAGAGATTGACCACGACACGGCCATGGACATGCTGCGGGAGGTCGATCGGCTCGCAACTGAAGACTTCGCCGAGAGCTTCGTCGAGGCCGACCGCACGAAACTCAAACTCGTCGACGGCAACGTCGAGTTGCCTCCAGGTGTCAAGAAGAGTCTCGATGCGCTCCACGACGGTGGCTGGCATCTGGTTGGCGTCCCTCAGAGCTTGGGAGGTTTCGGCGCCCCCGAGACGCTCCGTTGGTCTGCCGCGGAATTCTTTGCCGGAGCGAACGCGGCGATCTCTCTCTATCCGATCGGCGGCCTGATGGCGCGGGTCATCGAAGCGGTCGGAACCCCAGAGCAGATCGAACGTTTCGCTATCCCCATGGTCGAACGCAACTGGGGCGCGACGATGGTGCTCACCGAGGCCGATGCCGGATCCGACGTCGGCGCCGGGATCACGAAGGCCGTCCACGTCGAAGGTGACATGTGGCACATCGAGGGCGTGAAGCGGTTCATCACTTCGGGTGACAATGACTACTACGAGAACATCATCCATCTCGTCCTGGCCAGGCGGCCGGGCGCTGAAGTAGGGACGAAGGGTCTCTCGATGTTCATCGTTCCGAAGTACCACGTCAACGAGGATGGCTCTTCCGGCGAACGCAACGGTGTCGTCACAACGGCGCTCGAAGACAAGATGGGCATTCGCGGGTCGACGACGTGCGAGTTGACGTTCGGGATGGACGAACCCGCGGTCGGCTACCTCGTCGGTGACGTGCACGAAGGAATCCGGCAGATGTTCCTCGTTATCGAGGACGCCCGCATGTCGATCGGTGTCAAAGCAGCGGCAACGCTGTCGACCGGTTACCTGAATGCACTCGAGTACGCCCAGGAACGCGTCCAGTCTGCAGACCTCACGGAGAGCCGGAACAAGACGGCGCCGCGAGTGACGATCATCCACCATCCCGCGGTCCGGCGCATGCTGATGACACAGAAGGTGCACGCTGAGGGAATGCGGGCGATGGTCATCTATGCGGCGTGGGTGCTTGACATGGCGCATCTCCATCCCGAGGAGCCGTCCTGGGCGAAGCTCAACGACTTGCTCCTTCCGCTGGTGAAGGGCTATTCATCGGAGAAGGCGTACGAGTTGCTGGCCCAGTCGCTGCAGGTCCTCGGCGGCTCCGGCTACTCGCGCGACTATCCAATGGAGCAGTACATTCGCGACGCGAAGATTGACACGATCTATGAGGGGACGACCGCGATCCAGGGTCTCGACCTCTTCTTCCGGAAGATCGCCAGGGACCAGGGCGCGACACTGATGCGCCTCGGACAGGAGATCCTCGAAACCGTCAAGGGCGGATCCGAGGAGATGGCGATCGAGCGCGAACTGCTCGGCAAGGCGCTCGAAGACCTTCAGATGCACGTCGGGGCGCTCGTCGGCTACTCGATGGGTGCGATGCAGGATCCGCCGCAGATCTACAAGACGGGCTTGCACACGACCCCCCTGCTTGAGAGTCTCGCCGAGGTAGTGATCGGCTGGCTGCTGATTCGCCACGCGGACGTCGCTCTCGAGGCTCTGCCCGCGGCAAGTGACGCCGACCGAGCCTTCTACGACGGCAAGATCGCGTCCGCTCGGTATTTCGCTCAAACCGTGCTGCCGAAGGCGCATCTGCGGCGCACGCTCGCCGAGACCGAGGATGGCGCGCTCATGGACCTGCCGGTGGAGTCGTTTTAGGACGAATTCAGGAACACGATTCATGTAGAGTTCGAGTTGCGGACGTGTCACGCGGGAGCATGATCCTGGTTGCGCGGTCGCTGCATAGTCAATCAACCAACAAGGAAAGAGGCTCTCTGTGCCGCTATTCGACATTCTGTGGGCGATGTTGTGGTTCTTCATGTTCGTCGTTTGGATCTGGCTCCTTATCTCGATCTTCGCGGACATCTTCCGCAGCGACATATCTGGCTGGGCGAAGGCCGGATGGACGATCTTTGTCGTCATCCTGCCGTTCCTCGGTGTACTCGTGTATCTGATCGCCAACGGCGGCAAGATGCAGGAACGGTCCATGAAGCAGGCTTCCGATGCCCAACAGGCTCAGGCCAGCTACATCAAGAGTGTGGCAGGCAGCGGTGGCGGTACCGCCGACGAGTTGGAGAAGCTGGCAAAGCTCAAGGACTCGGGAGCGCTCAGCGAAGCTGAGTTCGCCGCCCAGAAGGCGAAGCTCCTCGGCTGAACCGACACAAGTCGTTGTAAGAGAGGGACCGGGGTAACCCTGGTCCCTTTCTCATGGGTACGCTGGCGCCATGACTACCAACGATCACTACGACCGCATCCTCGCCCTCCGTGCCCTTCGCTCGTACAGCGACGCACCACTGCCAAACGCCCTCATCGAGCGCCTACTCGAAGCAGCCCGATGGACCGGAAGTAGCAAGAACCTCCAGAAGTGGTCCTTCGTGGTTGTCGACGGCGAGCAGAAGGAGCGGCTTACGGCGTGCGGCGACTTCACCGTTCCCCTCAGCGCTGCCCCGATCGCATTCGCCCTCGTGGAAGAGAGCGGCGGCTGCGAGTTCGATACCGGCCGCGTCGCCCAGAACCTGATGCTCGCCGCCGACACTCTCGGCCTTGCATCATGTCCGATCACGCTGCACCGCGAAGACGATGCACGAGCCATTCTCGGTCTTCCCGAAGGGGCCAGATGCAGATACGCCATCGCTGTCGGCTATCCGGCGGACGACGCCGTTCCGCTGAAGTTCGGCGGGCGCAAACCGATGGGTGACGTCGCCTTCCGGAATCGCCACGGTGAATCCTGGTGACCGCAGGTTCGATCGGCATCTTCGACTCTGGGGTTGGCGGTCTCGGGATCCTGAGCGAGGTGCGGACCCTTCTCCCGTCGGTCAACATCGTATACGTCGCGGACCAGGCGTACTCCCCCTACGGTGAGAGGGGGCTTGCCGCGGTGCGAGAGCGTGCGTTCGCCGTCAGTGGTTACCTGATCGATGCAGGCGTCTCCACAGTGGTTGTTGCCTGCAACAGCGCATCTGCTGCGGCGCTTCACCAACTCCGGGACCGGTTCGCCGCCGTGGCGTTCGTCGGCATGGAACCCGCGGTCAAGCCCGCTGTTGGAGCCACGCAACGGGGGACCATCGGCGTCCTTGCCACCGAGGCCACGTTCCAAGGGGAACTCTTCTCGTCGGTTGTCGATCGGCACGCCCGGGGAGTCTCCGTTGTCGCGCAGGCTTGTCCCGGCCTTGCCGCGGCAATCGAAGACGGAGAAGACGCTGACGACATGATCCAACGGTTCACGTCCGACGTCGTCGGGCGGGGAGCCGACGCGATCGTTCTCGGTTGCACCCACTACTCGTTTGTTGCCGATCAGATCCAGGCCGCGGCCGGCGAAGCGGTCAGTGTCATCGACCCTGCCCCCGCCGTCGCCCGGCAAGTAGCGCGGGTGCGATCCGATGGCGAAGGCACCGGCGAGACGGTGACCCGCTATCTGACGACGGGTGATGCGGATCGCTTCGCTACCCAGATAGAACGTCTAACAGGAGTTCGCCGGCCGACAGAGACTGTGGAGATCAGGGGATGAATCGTGTCACCGTCGTACGCGGGGACATCACGACACAGGACGTCGACGTGATCGTGAATGCTGCCAATGCTCATCTCGCGCACGGTGGCGGGGTAGCCGCAGCGATCGCACATGCAGGGGCTCCAGAGGTCGATGCAGAGTCCCGAGCCTGGATCGATGCCCACGGAGCGGTGCCCCGCGGCGGAGCAGCGGTCACCTCCGCTGGTTCGATGCCGGCAGATTTCGTGATTCATGTTGTAGGACCGGTCTACCGAGCCGGTCAGGACAACGAGGCGCTGTTGGACGAGGCCGTGAGAGCGGCTCTCGACACCGCCGTCGGTCTGGGCTCACGTTCGATCGCGGTGCCAACGATATCGGCGGGAATCTACGGATACCCTCCGGCGCAGGCATGCAGGGTGATCGCCGAGACGATCGTGACATGGCTCGATGATGGAGGAGACCTAGAAGAGATTCGCGTCGTCGCATTCAACGACGACATCGCTGTCCACTACACAACGACCCTGCGAGCCCTGGGTTCGTGATGTCGTTGTAGAGTTGCGCTCATGAAACCGACTGTTGCCATTCTCGGAGCCGGATCTATGGGAGAGACCTTCAGCCTCGGTCTCCTGCGTGCGGGTTGGGCGGCGAGTGCTCTCGCAATCGCCGACCGCCGGAACGAGCGACTCCGGGAGGTCGAATTCCTTACCGGGATTACGGCGACCCTCGATGCCAAACAGGCGGTCGCAGGGAAGCGGGTGATCGTTGTGGCGGTCAAACCGAAGGACGTGCCGGGACTTCTGGAGGAGATCGGCGAGACCCTTGCGACAGATCAAGTCATCGTCTCGATCGCGGCCGGTGTAACTATTGACTCATACGAGAAGGCTCTACCGGGTATCCCGATCGTCCGTTCCATGCCGAACACGCCTGCCGCCATAGACGAGGGCATGACCGCCTACTGCGGAGGAACGCACGCCGATGCCGACGCTATCGCCGATGCTGCGGCCGTCCTCGGCGCCGTCGGCGAGACAATTGAGCTGTCCGAGGACTTGCTCGATGCCGTGACGGCCGTGTCTGGTACGGGCCCGGCATACGTGTTCCTCCTGGGCGAAGCCATGACGGAGGCGGCAATTCGCGAGGGCCTTCCGCACTATGCCGCCGAGCTTCTCGTTCATCAGACCCTGCGAGGCGCGGGAATGCTGCTTGCCGGCTCAGAGAAGAGCGCGTTCCGTTTGCGAGGCGACGTGACATCACCTGGAGGGACAACTGCCGCAGCCATTTATGCCCTTGAAGAGGGTGGGTTCCGCACGCTGATGGAGGATGCGATCCAGGCCGCAGCGCGACGATCCCGCGAACTTGGCAAGCGCGCCGCCGGGGATTCCGAAGAGTGAACCTTGTCGGCCGCAGCGTCCTCGCCGTCACCGGTCGACCATCGGCAAAGAAGCTCTTCTCCGAGTCCTCAGTGGGCCGCCGCTTCTCGCTACGTTTCGTAGCCGGGGAAACGATCGACGAAGCTGCGGCCGCAACCCAGTCCCTGAACGAGATGGGCGCTCAGGTCTCCCTCGATCATCTGGGCGAACATGTGACGGATGCGGCGGCTGCAGCTGCTGCGCGGGACGACTACCTCAAATGTCTCGACAGGATCCACGAGAGCGGCCTCGATGCCAACATCTCCATCAAACTGACCCAACTCGGCCTCGGATTCGACGACGATCTCGCCGTCGAATCCCTCGACACTCTGGCTGCGCGAGCCGTCGAGGCCGGAACGACGATCACTATCGACATGGAGGAGTCCGAACACGTCGAGAGGACGGTTTCGAGCTTCGAGACGGTCCAGGCCCAGTACGGCAATGTCGGCATCGCCGTCCAGAGCTACCTCTACCGCACCCCGGCGGACCTCGATCGGATCGTCGTGTGTGGCGGCCACGTGCGGCTCTGCAAGGGCGCCTATGCCGAGCCTGCCGAGGTCGCCCATCAGGATGGGGATCGAGTTGATGCTGCATTCGACACGCTCACCAGGCGATTGATGGCCACCCCCGGGGTCTTGGCGGCGATCGCAACCCACGATGACAAACGGATCGATCTCACGAAGGAACTTGCCGAACACCGCACTCGCCCATGGGAATTCCAGATGCTCTACGGCGTGCGTCGGAACCTCCAGCGATCGCTCCTCGCCGAGGGGCATCCGGTTCGCGTCTACGTGCCGTACGGCACTGCCTGGTACCCGTATCTCACGCGAAGAATGGCCGAGCGGCCTGCCAACGTGGCGTTCTTCGTTCGGGCCGCGGTGGGGAGATAGGCGCCCACCGTGTTGGCCGCGGGTACCCTCATCGCATGAAACGCCTGATCCTTGCCGCTGTCGCCCTCGTCTTCCTCGTCGCTGCGGCACAGCCTGCTGACGTTGCACCGATCCTTGAAGCGCAAGGGTTCTTCATCGAAGACGGGTCGGACGCCGATCCGGACGCCGTTGAAGACGCAGTCATCGAAGCTCGTTTCCAAGGAGGCGAACTCTCGATAGCGGTCCTTAGTGCTGAACCCTCCGGGGGTGCCACGATCTATGCGGAGAGCACACTCGATGCGATGGGCGGGACCGGCACCGTCTTCGTTGTTGCCCCCGAGACGGTCGGGTGGGGCTCGGAAGGAGATATCTACACACGTGGGCAGCTCGACGAGGCCACCGATGTGTCTCTCGGTGGATCATCGGATACTGACGTCGTGGAGCTGTTCGTCGCCACGCTTATCGGACAGCCAGTCGGCGGCGCAGATCCGGGAGGAGGAGGTGGACTTCCCCTTGGATGGATATTCCTACTGATCGTCATCGCCGGCGGAGCGCTCGTCTTCTGGTTGTCGTCGCGATCAGCGAAGCAGGACGCAGCGCGAACGGTCGAGAGCGCGAGAGTCGAAGTCAAGAAGCGCCTCGACGCCGTGGCCAATGACATCATCGACCTCGAGGACGAAGTCACGGCGTCAACAGACCCCGCTGCACGAGTGCTCTACGAGTCCGCCACAGCCGCGTATGCCCAGGCGCTCGACACATACGAAAGTGCGGCTTCGCCCGACGAGCTCATTGCCACGGCGGAGGAGCTCGACATGGCGATCTGGCGACTCGACAGCGTGGAGGCGCTTCTCGATGGCGAGGCTCCTCCTCCGAAGCCGGTGAAGCCTCAACCAGCTGCTCCCGCGCCGAGCGCCCCTTCGTCGTTGACGCCTCCTCGTGTTCCGGAATCCGTCTACCGGCGACCCACTCACCACCGATCTTCCGGTACAGCGGCCATGATGACCGGACTGTTGATGGGGTCATTGACGTCATCGCGCCAATCTCCTCGCCGGTCTTCGAGTTCTGGTTCGCGATCGCGATCGACGAGAAGCACACGCATGCGCGGCGGCGGTCGCCGTAGGGGCTGAGACCTCTCCTAGTATCCGAGACACCGCACGTACCACAAGAGAGGGATGCGAATGCTCAAGAAATGGTGGCTGTACATCCAATCATGGTTCAAGTCGACTTCCGACGACATGATGGATCCCGAGATCGAGATCAATATGGCGATCGATCAGGCGAAGAAGAAGAACCAGGATCTCCGCAATCAAGCCGCGAACATCGTTGCCCACCGTACCCAGCTCGAGAGCAAGATCGAGAAGGCCGCCGACGACGTGGGCGAGACCCGCGAAATGGCCAAACAGGCAATCCTCAAGGCAGAGGAAGCTAAGGCTGCCGGAGACACGGCCGGAGTTGCCAAGTGGACGAACATCGCCCAGGCGCAGGCGACGAAGCTGCAGGCCGCTGAGAACAACCTGACGTCACTCAAGGGTCAGTACGGAACGGCGATCACCCAGGCAGATGAGGCCAAGCGAGCCGTTCAGGCCAACGCTGTGAAGTTGCAGGAACTCTCCGCGAAGCAGATGGAGCTGCTCGGCTCTCTCGAGCAGGCCAAGATGCAGGAGACGGTCAACGCGGCCGTCGAGTCGATGTCGACGACGCTCGACGACGAATCACCGACTCTCGAGTCCGTCGAAGACAAGATCGAGAAGCGCAAGGCACAGGCGATGGCGAAGGCCGAGATCTTCGAGGCGACGCCCGAAGGTGGCGAAGCCGAGTTGCGTCAGGCGATGAACGAAGCGCAGGCCGATGCGAAGCTCGAAGAACTGAAGGCGGAGCTGGGGTTGACGACCGGTGGCGAGGCCACACCATCGGACACCGGCGAGGCGACGGGTCTCGAGGCATAGCCGACAGAAGCCTTTCGAGTCGCTGTGGACGGGCTCGAAGGGGCGTGAGCCGATGACCATGGCAACAGATCTCGAGATCGCAGATTTTCGTCGAGATCTGAAGAAGTACCTCGAGGCGGACGCGTCGGGGTTGATCTCGGAATCGTCGCTACCTGGGATGGTCGGTTGTCTGAGGCCGCATTGAAGTTGGGGTACTCCGTCGTCCCGGCATAGTCGCCAGTTGCCGGTTTGGGTTCATGCCATGCTCTCTAGAATCCTCCTGAACCCACAGGAGGCATGTGTTGACCAC
>CAZWDQ010000022.1:0-2745 GCA_964632475.1 uncultured Acidimicrobiaceae bacterium | reverse complement strand
TCATGCCATGCTCTCTAGAATCCTCCTGAACCCACAGGAGGCATGTGTTGACCACCACTGAAACGCCGCCAGATAGCGACGAGAAGCGCGAGGGGTGGAAGGTCACGCCGAGCCGGGTTCTCGCAGTTCTCGCCGGATTGGCTGTCGTGGGAACGCTGTTCTTCTGGTGGCTCGGGTCGCTTCCGGAGGAGCCTCACTTCGATGTCGGCCGCCTGATCTTTGGGAACATCCCCGCGGTGGTCGTGGCCCTCTTCTACGTGACGACCGCAACGTTCCTGGGTGTCATGTTCTACCTCTTCGCTGAGCGGGCGAGGAGCTGGGAACGAGGGACTTGGGAGACCCGATCGGGCCTCTGGAAGAAGCGACTGATCGGATTGCGCGACGCGCTGTTGATGCGCACGGTGCTCGAGGACCGACAGGCCGGACTCATGCACTCGATGATCTACTGGGGATTCATCGTCCTCATGATTGGGACCGTCACCCTCGAACTCGATCACATCCTCCCGGACAGGATGAAGTTCCTTCACACCTGGTTCTACCAGGGCTACTCGGCGGTGCTCGATCTGGCCGGTCTCGTCTTCGTTATCGGCATCGTGTGGGCCAGTGTGCGCCGGTACGGGCAGAAGCCGTGGCGCCTCAGAACCAAGACCCGCCCTGAGGACGGCTGGATACTCTTCACCCTCGGATTGATCGGCGTGTCCGGTCTCCTCACCGAGGCAGCCCGGATCTCGTTGAGCGGCCAGCCGTCGTTCGAAGTGTGGTCATTCGTCGGCTACCCCCTGTCCTACCTGGTCCCGTCTGCGACAGCGTCCGGCTGGCACCAGGCGTTCTGGATCATCCACGCTGTGGCGTTCGTTGCCTTCCTCGTCATCCTTCCGACGACCAAGCTTCGCCACGCTGTCACCACGCCGGCGAACCTGGCATTGTTGCCCCGCGACAGGCCAAAGGGCGCGATGCGAGCGGTACCGAACCTTATGGAAGTGGAAGACATCGACGTTATCGGGGCATCCCGGGTCGGCGAGTTCACATGGAAACAACTCTTCGATACCGATGCGTGCACCGTCTGCGGCCGCTGTACCGACGTGTGCCCGGCGAGTCAGACAGGGAAGTCGCTCGACCCGCGGGAGATCGTGCTCAAGCTGGGACAGGTCGCTGCGCAGACCGCAGTCGATCCGGTCTCACCGACGGTGAGCGTCGGCGGCGATCTGACCGTGTCGTCTGATCTTGTCTTCGAGCGGATCACTGCAGAGGAGCTGTGGTCCTGCACGACCTGCCGGGCCTGCGACGAGGCGTGTCCTGCCGGTCTCGAGATCGTCGACAAGATCCTCGACATGCGACGGTACCTGTCGCTCATGGAAGCGGAGTTTCCGTCGGAATTGGGCAAGGCCTATGTGAGTCTCGAGAACTCCTCGAACATCTACGGGATGGATCAGACGACCCGGGGGGATTGGGTCAAGGAACTCGACTTCGACGTGAAGTTCCTCGACGATCCAGGAGTCACAGCGGAGTACCTCTACTGGGTCGGCTGCGCGGGGTCGTTCGACGACCGAAACAAGAAGGTCACGATCGCTACGGCAAAGCTCCTGCACGAAGCCGGCGTCGATTTTGCGATCCTCGGGAAGAAGGAACTCTGCACGGGAGACCCAGCCCGCCGGACCGGGAACGAGTACGTGTTCCAGGGCCTGGCATTGCAGAACATCGAGACGCTCAACGATCTCGGGGTCACCAAGATCGTGACGCAATGCCCTCACTGTTTCAACACCCTGCAAAACGAGTACCCGCAGTTCGGAGGCGACTACGAGACGATCCATCACTCCGACCTGTTGATGCGTCTCATCGACGAAGGGAGGATCACGCCCAAGTCGAACGGGCAGACCGTCACCTTCCACGATCCGTGCTACCTGGGCCGCTACAACGACGTGTACGAGCAACCGCGCGGCATCGTTGACGCAGTTGGGACTCGGGTTGAGATGCCGCGTGCTGAGAGCAACTCGTTCTGCTGTGGCGCCGGCGGCGGGAAGATGTGGTTCGAGGAGGACACCGGCAAGAAGATCAACATCGAGCGGACCGAGGAAGCGATCGCATGCGGCACGGATGTCGTGGCGACCGGATGCCCGTTCTGTTTCGTGATGGTCGACGACGGTGTGCGCGATCTCGGTGTCGAAGAGACCGTCGTCGTGAAGGACATTGCGATGCTCCTCGAGGAGAGCATCCGATCTGACGGGTGACCGCCGACACGCTGCTCGTCGTCCTGGTCGCAGTAGTGATGGTGATCGGTGTGGCCGGTACCGTGTTGCCGATTCTGCCGGGGCTGTGGGTGATCTGGGCTGCCGCCGCGGTGTACGGGGTCTTCGCCGGACTCGGTACCGGAGGGTGGATCGGCCTCGCTGTGATCACGGTATTGGCGGTCGTCGGCACCGCCTCGGCGTTCTACCTTCCTCAGCGCACGGCAGCGTCGGTCGGCGTCCCCTGGTGGGGGCAGGTGATCGCTCTCTGTTTCGCGGTCGCCGGGCTATTCATTGTCCCGGTAGTCGGCGCTCCCCTTGGACTTGTGGTCGGGATCCTGGTCGCGACGATCGTCCGGGAACGCCACATCTCAGGTGCTCTTGCGGCGACCTGGGCGACGCTCAAGGCAATGCTGCTCGCGTCCGGAGTCCAGTTCGCCGTCGGGCTGACGATGATGGCCGTCTGGGTGCTGTGGGTCTGGGCTGAGTAGATCAGTAGATCAGTAGATCAGTAGATCAG
>CAZWDQ010000021.1:0-24413 GCA_964632475.1 uncultured Acidimicrobiaceae bacterium | reverse complement strand
CGGCTGCAACGACGACAACGGCGGGGGACTCCACAACCACGACGGCTGAAGAGACGACGACCACTGAAGCATCGACGACGACTGTTGGGGAGACGACGACGTCTGGGGCGTCTGTCGCTTTTGAGCCGGTCCCGGTGAGGATCGGTACCGTGCTTCCCCAGACGGGTCAGCTCGCGGCGATTATCGAGGCGCTTGAGAACCCGATCAAGATGGGTGTAGAAGAGATCAACGCGGTCTCGCCTGGTCTTGTGACTGTGGAGTACGGCGATTCGGGTACCGATCCGAACGTGGCGTCGGCGACGGTCGATAAGTATCTGACCGGTGACCACAATGCCATCATTGGTGCGGCCGCTTCGGGTGTGTCTTTGTCGATTGTTGACAAGGTCCAGAGCAGCGAGGTAGCGATGTGTTCCGGTTCGAACACGTCGGCTTCGTTCAGCTCCACCGATTTCGACCCGTACTACAGCCGCACGGCCCCGTCCGATAATCTCCAGGGCCCGGCGCTAGCGAGTGTCATGGTTGATGACGGTTGGGCAGACGTCGCTGTTGTTTGGCGTTCCGATGACTACGGCGTGGGGTTCGGAACCCTGTTGGCTGACGAGCTCGAAGCTGCGGGAGCGAACGTTCTCCTTCGCAATAGTTACGACTTTGCGCAGACGTCGTTCGCTGATGTTGCTGCTGAGGTTGTCGCGTCAGGTGCGGAGGCGTTGGCGATGATCACCTTCGATGAGGGTGGACAGTTGCTCCTCGATCTCGAGGGCGCCGGCTATGCGGGCGCGATCTATGTCGCGGATGGGTTCAAGGACTCGGTTGGGTCGGATCAGCTTGGTGGCAAGGTCGAGTTGCTTGACGGCATCAAGGGCACCGCTCCTTCGGCATCACCGGCGAATGGCGAGTCGACGTTCCCGGCCAGGCTTGAGTCTGCGTTCCCTGGAACGGCGACGATCTTCTCGGCGCAGAAGTATGACTGTCTGATGGTCACGGTGCTTGCTGCTCAGGCGGCACAGAGCGCTGACCCGGCTGTGTTCGTGGGTGAGATCAGCAACGTCACGAAGGGCGGCGAGAAGTGCTCGCTCTTCGAGGATTGCTTCAACCTGCTGTCGGAAGGCATCGACATCGACTACGACGGCGCCTCCGGCCCGCTCGATTTCGGTCCGAGCAACGAGCCCGGCATCGGCACGTACGACATCTTCATCTATGACGCCACCGGTGCCACAGAGACGCTCTCCCAGATCGTCGCCGGCGCCTAGCAAAACACAGACAAACAACACGAAGAGAAGGGGCCCCGCAATCGCCGGGCCCCTTCTTGCTGTCTCTCTGATCTACTGATCTACTGGTCTACTCAGCCCTGCCGAGAGTTCCAAGATAGAGATCGATCACCTTCGGGTCATGCAGGAGATCCCGACCCGGACCCGTGTGAGCGTTGCGGCCCTGGTCGAGAACGTAGGCGCGGTCGGCGATCTGGAGGCAACGACGGGCGTTCTGTTCCACCATGATGACCGACACTCCGGAGTCGGCGATGCCGCGAACCCGTTCGAAGACGAGATCCTGATTGGCCGGGGAGAGTCCAGCCGACGGCTCGTCAAGAAGCAGAACCGACGGATCCATCATCAGAGCCCGACCGATTGCAACCATCTGGCGCTCACCACCGGAGAGGAAGCCGGCGCGCTGTTCGGAGCGATCGGTGAGAAGCGGGAAGATCTCTACGACAGCTGCCAGTCGCTCGTCCCATGCTTTCGGATCGAGGTAGAGGCCCATTCGCAGGTTGTCCTCGACGGTCAAGGAGGGGAAGACGTTTGCTCGCTGAGGGACATACCCAACGCCAAGTGCCACGAGTTCGTGCGCGGCAAGATTGGAGATGTCGTCACCACGCAAGGTCACGAGACCCTCGCGCACTGGAACGAGACCGAAGATCGCTTTGACAAGTGTTGACTTGCCCGCCCCGTTTGGGCCGATGATGCCGACGAGTTCTCCGTTGGCCAGCGTGAGATCGACACCACGCAGGATGTCGACACCGGGGAAATAGCCTGCGACGACACCGTCGGCGATGAGGAGTTGATCGGTCATTCGCCAGCCTCCCCGTGATGAGCGCCGAGGTAAGCATCGATGACGTCCGGATTCTTCGCGATGACATCGGGCGGACCCTCAGCGATGACCCGGCCCTGTGCCATGACGACGACCCAGTCGGAGATCTCCTGAACGACGTCCATGTCGTGTTCGACGAACACCACGGTCTTGCCTCCGTCGCGTAGGCCGGTGATGTGGCTGAGGAGCGACTGAGTGAGCGCAGGGTTCACTCCTGCCATCGGTTCATCGAGCATGACCACTTCAGGCTCCATCATGAGCGCCCGAGCCATCTCGAGAAGCTTCCGTTGCCCGCCCGAGAGTCCGCCCGCGTACTCGTCGGCCATGTGATCGAGACCGAAGCGTTCCAGGAGCTCTCCTGCCTTCTCCCTGTTGGACTCCTCGGTGGCGTGCCAACCTCCGACGAGGGAGCCCCACAGGCCCTCACCTTTGTTGTCGGTGGCAGCAACGAGCATGTTGTCCATCACGGTCAGACGGGCGAGGGACCGCGTCAGCTGGAACGTCCGGACCATCCCGCGTCGCGCAACCCGGAACGCCGCGATTCCCACGAGTGTTCCATCATTGAGATGCCATTCACCCGCATCGGCCTTGTCGAAGCCGGTGAGAAGGTTGAACAGGGTTGTCTTACCTGCCCCGTTCGGTCCGATGAGGGACGTGACGGTGTGGCGCTGGATCTCGAGGTGGTCGATGTCGACGGCGTGAAGACCACCGAACGATCTCTGGAGGCCATCGGCAACGAGTATCGGGTCCGGCTTACGGACACCGGGTTCCGATGCGACACCGGCCATCGGATGATCAGCGTTCATCGATGAGCGCCTCCTCCTTGTTGCCCAGAATGCCCTGTGGCCGGTAGATCATGAGAACCATCATGCCCACACCGACGAGCACCAACTTGACCTGCCCAGCCGCGGCGGGCGTGAGGAAGTCGCCGACCCAACCGATATTGGCCTGTGCATTGACCATCAGCGCGTCGATCGTGAAGAAGAGGAACTGGAACGCCACTGCGCCGACAACCGGCCCGAGAATCGTCCCCGCACCGCCGAGGATCACGATGACGTACAGGATGAACGTGATCTTCGGGAGGTAGGCGTCGGGCGTGACGTTCTGCTGTTCAACGGCGAGCAGAATCCCCGCGATCCCTGCGATGGCGCCGCCGATCATGAGAGCCTGCAGCTTGTAGGCGAAGACATTCTTGCCGAGTGAAATCGTGGCGTCCTCATCTTCCCTGATCGCCTTGAGCACGCGACCCCAGGGACTCTTAATGAGACGCCGGATCAGCAGGGTCAGGAGGGTCACAAGCGTCCAACCGACGAGCATGACCCAGAGCTTCCGGCCCGTGACGACAAGGCTTCCGATGCCGTAGAGCTGAGCGGGTGGGAACGGGTTGAGGGAGAAGAACGAGTCGGCGAAGCCCTGGATGCCGAAGACACCGTTCGTGAGGGGCTGTGCCCAACTCGACCGGACGAGGAGGCGGATCACCTCGGCCGCGGCGATGGTGGTGATCGCGAGATAGTCGGCGCGCAAACGCAATGTTGGGAGGCCCAGGAGGAGGCCGAGAAGGGCGGCTGCCAGGATCCCGACGATGACTCCGAGCCAGAGCGGCCCACCGAGGTCGACCGTGATGGCTGTGCCATACGCTCCGACGAGCATGAAGGCAACGTGGCCGAAGTTCAACAAGCCGGCATACCCGAACTGGAGGTTGAGGCCGATGGCTGAGATCGCATATGCCGCCGTGATCGGTCCGATCGTGGCGAGGATGCCGTCGATGAGAACGCTTGCCCAATCCATCAGCCGATCCGCTCCTTCGTTCCGAGCAGACCCTGAGGCTTGACGAGCAGAATTACGATGAGGAGAACGAGACCAACGGCCGTCTTCAGTTCATTGGGGAAGATGAGTGTGCTCATCTCCACGGCGATCCCCACGATGAAGCCGCCAAGCATTGCTCCGTAGGCCGTTCCAAGACCACCGAGAACCACGGCGGCGAAGATGAGGAGCAGCAACTTGAAGCCCATGTCCCACTGAATGGCCTGGTTGAGACCGAAGAACACGCCTCCGAGGGCCGCCAACCCGCCAGCTAGCGTCCACGTGATGAGGATGATCCGGTCAACGTTGATGCCGGAAGACTCGGCGAGGTCGGCGTCGTCGGCGACCGCCCTCATCGCGGTTCCAGATCGGCTTCGCTGGAGGAAGACGCCGACGGCTGCGAGCACGACGAGGGACACGCCGATGGTGATGAGTTGCTTGGGAACCATCGGAATCCCGAGGATCTCGATGGGAGCCTGGCCGGCGAAGTCGGGGTAGGCCCTCGGCTCTCCACCGTAGACGATGAGGATCAGATTGCGGATGGCGAAGGACAAGCCGATGGACACGACCATCATGGCAACGAGTCCGGTGTGCCGAGATCTCAAAGGTCGCCACAGGCCTTGTTCCTGGATCCATCCGAAGCCGGCTCCGACAAGCACCGCAGGAACGATCGCGACGATAAGGGGCCACTCCGGTCCGACGGGCGAGGCGTGGAAGAAGTAGGCAGCAACAGCGCCGAGCGTGACCATCTCAGCGTGGGAGAAGTTCACAAGTCCCGTCACTCCGAAGACAAGAGAGAGTCCGACGGCGGACAGAGCGATGATCGCTCCGAGCTTGAGTCCGGCGATGAAGAGCACTCCGACGCGCTCGTAGGCTGAGACCGTCGAGACGGTGCCCTCACCGAGGGGGAAGAGCACCTTCTTGGCCTGATCGTCCTTGACCTCGACGCTTGGCAGCTGTTCCTTCTCGGCGTCGGTGAGTGCCACACCGTCGGGCAGCGTCGAAGTCTCAAGTGACACCTGGTAGATGCCTGCACCGGGAACCGAGACTTCCCACTTCCCATCAGCTCCGGACTGCCCGGCTCCGATCTCGTTCCCATCCTGAGTCACTGTGATGGTGACACCCTCGACGGGAAGCTTCTCGTCGTCGAGGCGTTGAATGAGCGTACCGCCGATCGACTCACCGGCGGCGAAGGATGCGAGCGGCGTCATCACGACGATCGTGATCGCCGCGAGCCAGAACCATGCGAAGCGAGCACGTCGTGACAAGATCGACCGAGTGTAGGGCAGCCGCGGTGGCCACGACCATCTGAACGCCCAGGCACGGTCGACGGACGGCGAGTAGGTTCGTGGGGGAGAGAAAGGGACGAAATGCAACGGATGCTCGCAGGGATTCTCGAGGACAAGGGTTCGGACGTATGGTCGGTCGGGCCGGACGAGACGGTGTTCAGCGCCCTCGAGACGATGGCAGAGCGCAACATCGGTGCGCTTCTGGTGCTCGACGGCGACGACTTGGTCGGGATCTTGTCCGAACGCGACTACGCGAGGAAAGTGAGACTGCTCGAGCGCGGCTCGAAGGAGACCCGGGTTTCGGAGATCATGACGACCAAGATTCGGACGGTTGGGTCCGCATCGACCGTCGCCGATTGCATGGAGTTGATGACCGAGTACCGGATACGGCACCTGCCGGTTCTGGACGACGACGGGCAACTCGCAGGGATGATCTCGATCGGTGACGTGGTGAAGGCGATGATCGCACAGCAGCGCGACCTGATCGATCAGCTCGAGCGCTACATCACCACCTAGAACCACATACCCAGGGTACGCGACGTCCTATTTGGCGCTGTGGGCCCACGGAATGGGGCTGTACCGCGTGACCCCGAGCGTTGTGGACTCCTGTAGGTTCACTCCCGGAGGTGTCCGGACGCCTGGTGGGTTCCCCGGTCTTCAACACCGGTGTCGGGTTGCATTGCGGCTCGAGGGGTTCGATTCCCTGCACCTCCGCGGGACACCCGAACCTTTCGCGTCCGGCTGTAGTCCGTCTTGTCCAGGGCTCACACGTAGGGCTTAAAAGCTGGCGTCTGGTGTCCGGCGGCGCTTGCCTGTCGGGCCGTTGGTCTCTTCCGGATACGGGCGCTCTCCGATACGATGAACGGATGCGTACCGACTCATGGTGGGGAAATGACCGGGGGATGGGGCGGACGCACGCGAGTAGGGGCCGATTACGGTGACGACCGACTCAAGTACTGCAGAAGTCGGCATGGCCCCACCGTGGCCGGATGGACATCCCGACGTCATCCCGACAGGGGCGCCACGGGGATGGAAGAGAGCCCGGCTAGTGGCCGATGGTGGGGTGCACGTAGCGGCGCTGTATTCGGATGAGTCTGTGGATCTGTGGTCGCTGACCGGCAAGGCCTTCTGCCACATGGGCGGCGATCCCTTCGAACCTGGACATCTCGCCAACTGCCAGTGTGGTCTTCGGGTCTGGGACTCGCGGAGACAACTCGATCACGACTTGTCGTGCGGAATTGGTGCCTCGATCATGCCCGTCTCCGTGCTGTGTGCCGTCGAGTGGAAGCCGCCGAGCGTCCAGGAGGATCGATGTCGTCGCGTTGCTGCGACAACCTTGATCGGTGTCTCGGTTCGGAAGTACTGCCTTCGCTGTACGAAGCCAGCAGTCAGCGGATTCGTACACGGCCGTTCGCTGAGTCGAACGACATGGGAGCTCTGGGGTGCATGCAGAGGCTGCGCCGACGACTCTTGGATCACGATTGAAGAAGCTTCGGCAAGCCTCGGCGTCCCGATCGTCGTGGATCCGTGGCTGCCGTGAGATAGAGCTGGTAGCTGCCAGCTACCAGCCGGAAGCCGGAAGCCGGAAGCCTAAAGTCGGAATACCGACCATCGATTGCCAACTACGCCGCCGGAGGCGGTCCCGGGCTACTCCTTCTTGTACAGCTTCTCAATGTCATCGCCGTACTTCTGGATCACGGCCCGACGCTTCACCTTCAGGCTTGGAGTGAGCATGCCGTTCTCTGGAGCGAACTCCTCATCTTCGAGAACGAAGCCCTTCACTCGCTCGTACCCCTTGATTCCGCCGGAGAGGCGATCGATCTCGCGCTGGTAGAGGTCGTTGACCTCTTCGCTCGCGAAAAGTGCATCCTCCGAGAGATCGCCCAGGCCATGGCGCTCGGCCCATTTCGTGAGCGCATCCATATCAGGGACGATCACTGCGATGTTGTACGGTCGCTGCTCGCCGTAGACCATGATGTTCGTGACGTAGCCGGACAGTTGGAGTTGTTCTTCGATGGGAGACGGAACCACGTACTTGCCGTTCTCGAGCTTGTACTGCTCCTTGATTCGGCCACGGATGAAGATGAAGCCGTCTTCGTCTCTGTAGCCGAGGTCTCCGGAACGGAAGCCGTGATCCGCTGTGAGAACCTTCTCGTTCTCGTCGGGAAGGTTGTAGTAGCCCAGCATCACGTTCGGACCGTGGATGACGATCTCTCCGATCACGGCATCTCCCGTGACGTCGGTATCGATATCGATCCGAACACCGGGAATCTCCTTCCCCACCGAGCCGAGACGCCGGCTGCCCGGCCAGTTTCCACTCGAGACCGGAGACGTCTCGGTGAGTCCGTATCCTTCGTAGACGGTCATCCCGAGTGCCGAGATGAACTCGGCCACTTTGACGTTGATCGCCGCGCCGCCCGAGATCGAGTACTGCAGTCTTCCGCCGAATCCAGCACGGACCTTCGAGAACACCAGCTTGTCGTAGAGGCCGTGCTGCATCTCGACCCACCGCGTGGTCCTGCCTTCCGTGGCCAAGTCGGATCGCTTCTTCTCGTTCGCCATCGCCCGATCGAAGATCGTCTTCGTGATGCCGCCCTTGGCGGCCATCATCTTCTGAAGACCGTCGTACACACGGTTGTAGACCGCAGGGACGGACACGAGGATCGTCGGCTTGATCTCGGGAAGGTCATCCATAAGTGTCCGTGCGCTTGTGAGTCCGGCGGATGCGCCGGCGGCGATCAGGAAGTGAAGCTCGACGGTCTGTCCAAACGAGTGTGCCCACGGGAGGAACGATGCGAATTGATCCTCGGAGGTGATCGGGAAGAGATCGGGGAACTCGTTGACATTGCTGGTGAGGTTGCCGTGCGACAGCATCACGCCCTTCGGACTTCCCGTTGTCCCCGATGTGTAGATCAACCCGGCGAGATCCTCAGATGCCGGGTGAACGGTGTCGACGGGCATCTCGGCGCCCCGAGCGAGGAGCTCGGCCCAGGTGATGGCATCACCGCCGGCCTCGCCATTGATCACCACTACTTGTTCGAGCGCGGGAAGTTGTTCTCGATGATCGTCGAGTTGGGCACGAATGCCGTCATCGGCGACGATAGCGATCTTCGCCCCGGAGTTGCCGATGATGAACCCCCACTCCTTGGAGAGTTGCGCCTCGTACATCGGCACCCACGCAGCCCCAAGTCCGTATGTCGCATAGGCGCCGACTGCCCACTCTGCTCGGTTGTCGGAAATGGCGGCGACGCGATCACCCTGCTCGAGGCCGAGTCCTGCGAGTCCGGCTCGTGCGAAATCGACCCGTTCACCGAAGTCTTGGTACGACATCCAGGACCAGCCGTCTGCACCTTTGGTGCCGAAGATGGGCTTGTCTGCGAAGCGGCTGACGCTCGCTTCATACAACTCGACGAGATTGCGGTACTCGGTTCCCACATTGCCTCCAGGATCGCTCGGAACACAACAATAGCGAACCGATGGAGGACAAGACGGGGCGCAACCGTTATCTCGGGATATCCTGGCCCGATGACCGACCGCAGAACGTTTGGACAGGCTGTGCGAGAGGCCCGACTCGCCAAGGGAATGTCAATGGGCCAACTCGCCGCCGCCGTCGAACGTTCGACCGCCTCGGTTCGCCGGTGGGAGAGGGATCAGGGTGTTCCGACAAAGGCCGTAGTCCGGGAGCTCGCCGTTGTTCTGAACCTTGACGAGGCTGAGGTATCGGCGCTCGCTGCAGCTCCTCTACCCGCTGCTGAACCTGTTCCGCGGGCCGGGGAGCCGTCGGACGCGACGCGGGCTACGTCGGCTTCGATGACGAACACGGCTTCGACACCGGTTCCGCCGCCGAGCGGAAATGGCAGATGGCTCTCATCTCTGCGAGATCCGGAGCAGCCGTGGCTTGGCTATCTACGCGCAGCACTGACCGTCATCGTCCTGCTGGTGCTCGCATGGGTGCTCATCTGGGCACTGAGGGGCTTCCTCGTCGCGTTCGGCGATGTCTGGGAGTCGCTCTGGGTCGACGCGCCCTGACGCCGCTACACGACGGCCCGGATGATCAAGCCCAACGCCCCGACGCACGAGAGCACCAGGATTGCGATGCGAACAGCTCCTTGGGAGACGCGGTCCTTGAACCGGAGGCTCGTCAGGTAGCCGGCAACGAGCGCCGGAAACAGCATCGCGGCGACACGAACGTCGGAGAGTGTGATATTCCCCGTCATGGCCCGAGCAGAGATCGTGATGGAGAGGCCGATCGTGAAGATCGCCGCCAGATTGGATCGAACGGTCGGGCCGTCGTCCCTCGTGTAGAGGAGCGCCAGCGGAGGGCCACTGATCGAGGCGATGAACCCGGAGACCCCCGAGGCCAGGCCCGCACCAAATTCGGAGAACGGTGTTCGCTTCACGTGGAAGCCCGAGGCGATGATGACTACCGCTCCCAGAACGGCGAGGGCGATTGCAGCGTCGAGGGCTTGCTGGGTGGCGACGGCGAGCAGGCCGACGCCGATAGCGGCGCCCGGAACTTGTCCCCCGATGATCCACCCCACACCGGACAACTGGATGTGATGGCGCTCGCGCCACGCCATGGTGAGCGTCAGTGGGAGTGTGATCAAGAGTTGCGGAACGGGTGCGAGGGACGGGTTGATCAGAGCAAGGATCGGCACCGATACCATCGCGAAGCCCATGCCCACGACGCCCTGGGTCGCGGCCGCGACAAATGTCACGATGAGAGCGGTGATCAATGCGGCGGCGGACATGTTGTCAACGATAGGGGTGACCGGTTTCGCTCCTGTCATGACGCATGACCGGCAGACCGGAACGACGAACGAGTGATCAACCACTGAGGGGCGACGTCAAGACCGGAGGATCAGCCGCGTTCGCACACGTCCGGAGCGAAGATGCCGACGACGAGGGAATCCGGATCGGTACCCCGTACCGGGCCCCACAGCAAGAGTGTGCCGGTGTCTGAGCCCCGGAGTTCGAAGACCTCACCGACCGTCGGATCCATCGCGAACGTGACATCTTCGGTCGCGTAGACCGTCTGCAGACGTTCGACAGTGTCTCCCGCCTTCAACCCACTTAGGGTCGTCAACTGCGTGGCCTCGGAGTCGAGATCGCCGAAGCTGAGGTCCTGGCGATAGCCGTTGAACATCTCGGTCGTGCCGTCAGTCGTGACGACGGCTGCGAAGGGTCCGAATCGGATGATCCGCTCCAACTCGCCGGTGCAGACACCCCATTGACCGGTAGAGACCTGCCACCCGGTGTCCTGGTCCGACTCACCGAAGCTCGATGCCAGACGGCCGATCGAGATATCGGCAGGATCGCCGAATGCGAGATCGGGGGTGCCGTTGATTTGGACGGCGACACGATCGCTCTTGAGCTTCATCTTGTCGACTGCAATCGGCGTGCCAACCGGCGGATACGCCTCAGAAGGAGGTGTCGTCGTAGCGACTGTCGAAGAGGTGTCGGCGGGTGTTGTCGTCTCAGTACCGTCGGCCGGCGCCGTGGTAGTGGTCTCGCCCCCAGCTTCGACGCTGTCATCGCTCTTGAGCAGTTGGAACACAGCGACAGAGAGCGCGACGAGCAGAAGACCGACGACCAGGCCTGTCAAGAGAGGAGATCCGGGCGGTGTCGCAGGAGGCGTGCGTGGATCTTCGAGCGGCGGAATCGGGTCGGTCCCGGAGATGCTCGTCAGATCGGAGTACGGATCGGTCCATCCCGGTGGATTGCCGTATGGGTCTTTCGGGTCACTCACGCTGTCTCGGTCCTCCCGGCGGTTAGCCACATCATACGGGCAACCGGACGATGCGTCGCATCAGGATTGGCCGGGGGCGGTCGAAGCCGATGCCTCATCGGTCGATCCAGGTTCCGCGAGCAACGATGGATAGAACTCCGAGAGCACTTCATCGAACGGAGCCGTCGCCCGAAGGATCGACTGACCGGTAGTGGTTCTCCCGAGCTTCACAGGGATGAGAAGTCGCTGGATCGTTGTGACGTCGACGTCTCGGAGACTCCACCCGAGACTGAGCGCCTCGGAGATCCCCAGGCCGTCATCCACGATGAACGCGTTCGATAGCTCCTCTATCTTGGACGAGAGGTCGGTCGGGGACTCAAAGGTTCTGAGCTTGCTCGCAAGCTTGACGATCACGTCCTGCTGGTGCTGATTCCGCATCAGGTCGCCAGCACCCGGAACGGAGCGCCACTGCCCGTCAACGAGTTCTTCCGTGTGCCGGGAGCGGACCCAGGCGAGCGCCATGGCGCCGTCGGCGTTGACGCATCCACCTGGGAAGTCGAGTTCAGCTCGCCAATCCCGCATCGGGTAATCGGCGCAGATCTCGATGCCACCGATACCGTCGATGACCTCAGCGAATCCATCGAAGTTGAAGACAGCGAAGTTGTTGACCTTGATCCCTGTGAAGTCCTCGACCGTCAGGGAGAGCATCGTCGGCGCATTGACATCGCCGCAGTCACGAAGCGTCGCGTTGATGCGGCCGTAGCTGTTCGTACAACGGTTCGGAACGTAGAGGTCTCGGGGAAGCGACACCATGAACGGATCGAGTGTCTCATCGGCCGGGAGAACCGTCAGGAGAATGACGTCGGCGAGGTTGGCGGCCTCATCGCTGCCGATCAAGAGAAGGGATCGGTAGGAACCTTCGATCGTCGGTGCTGCGACGACGACGTCCTCCAGGGGCGGGACTGTGGGGTCGTCTTCGACGACGTCGGCCGTCGGTGGGGCGGTCGTCGACGGGAGGAGAGTCTCTGCCTCGGATGTGTCCATTTCTTGACGCTGGACACCGGACCACGAGTCGTAGATCTGGTACCCAGTGAAGCCGGTGTAGACCAGAGCGATCGCAAGAAATGCCCCGGCAGTCCGTTTGAGCATCCGAACGATGGGTATTCGCCAGAACGAAGGGGGTTTCGTCCGATTCTCAACGTATCCAATCACCGGCGCACCCGCGGCGGTGAGACGATCGCGGGTGTCAACGACGGTTGCGTCGGTGGCGGCATCGGTGACGACCAGGATCGTACCGTCGGCATGCGCGGCGAGCGGTGCCGTGGCTCCGTCCCAGGCTATGGGCGGCGCATCGATGACAACCGCATCGGCGCGTTCCGCGATCCGATCGATCGAGGCAGCGAGGCCGGGGCCGGCGAGCGCCTCCTCAGACGCGCCTTTGGGCGTTCCCGACGGCACGATCGGCAGCACGGAATCCGGACCGATCTCCCACATCCTTGCCGACTCGGCGAGGGTTGATGAGCCATCGGCGAGGTCGGTCAACCCCGGTTCCGACCCCGTCGACAGGAAGCGTGAGACCCCGTGTCCGGCGACGTCGCCGTCGATCAAGGCCACGCGGCGCCCACGCTGCGTGGCCGAGATGGCGAGGTTGAGAGCGACGGTCGATGCTCCCTGCCCGGGCCCAGGGGAGGAGACCAGGAGGACCTGTCCGCTCGTATGCCCCTCGATCTCAGTGAGGAGATCTCCGTAGGCGCTGGTTGCGCTCGAAGGAGCGTCGGCAAGCATCGGCGCCGGACCCGAGTCCTCGTTGGGGATCGAGCCGAGGCGCGGCACACCGAGAATTCGGGCGAAGTCTGGAGGTCCCGAGACCGACCACCACATCAGCCAGACGAGTCCGCTGACGAATGCAGCCACGATCGCAGATACGAGTACCCCGAGGTTGGTATTCCACGCGATGAGACCGAGGACGAACACGACAACACCGGCGATGACAGAGAGAACGTTCGCCGGAGCCAGGAGGCGGCGCCACCAGGGTATGTCTGCGGAACTCAATGGCCCCCCACAATCGGTTGCGGTCGGTCTGAATGCTACTTCGCGAGGAAGCTATCCGTCTTGCAGAGAACAGGCGACAGGAGCGTAGATGCCATCGACCCGGCCGGAGTCCTCGGTCGACGAAACTGGCCCCCAGAGCAGCAGGCCGTCGGCATCCGAGAGACGGAAGACGCTGGTGCCCGCCGACGACAGGTAGTCGATCTGATACGAGGCGTAGATCCGGTTGAGCGTCGAGATCGGATCACCAACACGGAGTCCCGACGGTGTGGCAAGGTCGAGATGCATCGTCGGCACTGCCACGTCCTCGTATCGATAGCCCGAGAAGGTTCCATCGGCGAACGTCCCGGAGATGACGACGGTCAGGCCCGCCCAGCGCACGAAACGCCCATCGTCGTTCGCGCAAAGGCCCATCTCCTCCCCGGCGACGCCGGTCTCCTCCGGTTCGCCGAGGCTGGCAACGAGACGACCGACAGCATCGGAAGCGTTGTCTTCGAAGTCAATAGGGCCGATGCCGTTCGCTGTGAGCGTTAGAGAGGAGGCGGGTATCGCCGTTCCCACGGCGTCGAAGGATGACGTTTCCGGGATCGTCGTGGTGGTGGTGCTGGTCGTGGTGGTGGCGACCGTCGTCGTGGGCGCGGGAGGAACGGTTGTCGGGACGGCTGCGGTGGGTGCCGCGGGGATGGTCGTCGACGGAGCGGCGGTCGCGTTGTCTGTTCTATCGAGAACGCCGAAGGCGAAGAGCGCGATCACAACGGCTGCAACTGCAGCGATGAGCGCAGGGATGAGCCACTTGAATCGCCCGGCGGGATCGTCGTGAGGGTCATCATCAACCGGAGGAGGGCTGGATTCCTCGGGTGCGGACGCCGGCGGAGGTGGGGGCGACACCACCGGCGCTTCGACGGTTGCCTGCCCGCCGACAGTGGCAGCTCCTGCCATGACAGGGATGCGCTCCCCGGCCAGAGCGCCGACGCGGACGTCGATCCAAGGGCGACCGCACTGTGGACACCTCGTCTGATCCGCCGGTCGGGCGGTTCCGCAATACACGCAGAGTGGGAGGTGGGTCGACGTAGACATCCAGAATCAGGATACGAACAGACTCAGGGAATCCGGGGATTTCGAGCCCTCTCACGATCAAGCCCGGATGAAGATCCGTCGGATGGAGGTGGGGGTGGCGGTCCCAGTGGTTAAGGCGTCGTCGTGAGAGAAGCGTGTTCCCATCGTGCATCGGTGCTTCCTAAACAACAGGGGGATCCGCGTTCTGTCGGGTAACGTTCGCCATATTCGGTGCCACTGAGTGTGGGTCCTGATCGGTCGAGCGCCGTCAGGGCTACGTGTGGTGGCATTGGGCAGCTTCGAAGGATCGGATCGGTCCCACCGGAAGGAGCCGACATGAGCGACCACAGAACACCGCCGGCGGATTGGGTGGTCCCCGCGATCATCGTGGGGATGGCGGTCGCGTTGTTCATTGTGATGGGGATCGTCATTGCTTCCACCGCGGACGATCAGGCCGAGAACTCCGGACTCGTCTACGAACTCGACGTGTACACGTCATGTCTGGCCGCCCACGGTGCGAACGTCCCCATCGTCGAGGCTCGAAGGGATGGCGGATTCTCCGTAGTTGTGCCAGGTTCCCTCGTCGATGGCGATGTCGATACGAAGGTGTGGAGTCAAGCGTACGAGGAGTGCAGCGACGTGGCTCCAGACCTTTTCGGCGGGCTTCTCGGAGGCCTTTCCGGCGGTCTCCTCGGTGGCCTGATGGATGACTTCCCCGAGGGGATCACTTACGACATCTGAGTCAGCGGAGGACCGGTTCCGTGTCCTGGACAGTCGCTGTCGCGCTATCCGATACGGCTCCGTACCATTCGCTGGCGGAGGCGATGGCTGTATCCCGGAAGATTCGGGGTTCACAAATCGACCCAGATGTGTGATATTGAATTGTTCCCGGACCGGTGGAGCGCTTCACGAGGTCCGGATGGGTGTACTGGATGACGTTGGTGGAGGATCACGCGATGACAAATGGCTCGAACACGAGCAAGGCCGTTCTGAACCGAGCAACGCGAGAGCGCGAGGAAGCGAAGGAACGCGTCGACCGCGACACACTCACGCGCACTCGTAGGGACCGCGATCGTTCCAAGCTCACCGATGAGCGAGGGCACCTCACAACTGACCTGGTGAGTCAGTACCTGACGGCGATCGGCGAGTACGAGTTGCTGACGGCCGAGACGGAGGTCGACTTCGCCCAGAAGATCGAAGCCGGCCAGGCGGCACGGGATCGGCTTGATGAGGGCAATTTCAAGGGCAGGGCCGAACAGATCACTCTTCGGCGTCAGGCCCGGCGCGGTCAGGAGGCCAAGGATGCGTTCCTCACGGCCAATCTCCGACTCGTCGTTGCCAACGCTCGTCGCTACGCCAACACCTCTGGCATCGACTTCCTCGATCTCATCCAGGAAGGCAACCTCGGACTGATTCGTGCCGTCGAGAAGTTCGACTGGCGCAAGGGCTTCAAGTTCTCGACGTATGCAACCTGGTGGATCCGGCAGGCCATAACTCGTGCCATCGCCGACAAGTCCCGAACGGTTCGGATACCGGTCCATCTGCACGACACGCTCGCAGCCGTTCGTGCCGCCCAGGCGAGCCTGAAGGCGGAGCTCGGACGCGACCCGAAGCCAGAAGAGATCGCCGTAGAGGCCGGGGTTGACGTAACCAAGGTTGAGTTGGCGCTCAGCGTCGCCGATACGGTGTCGCTCGAGCAACCGATTGGTGAGGACGGTGCTCAGCTCGGCGACTTCATTGAAGATGAGGAAGCTGTCGACCCGGTTCGCGTAACCGAAGAGTTGGACATCGCGAACAGTCTTCGGAAGTCGATCGAACGTCTGCCGATGCGCGAGGGCCGCATCCTTGCGCTCCGATACGGTTTCTACGACGGCGTGCCTCGCACGCTTGAGGAGATCGGCGATGAGTTCAATCTGACCCGTGAGCGGATCCGCCAGCTCGAGAAGCTTGCTCTCTGCAGACTGCGTCATCCGAGCTTCGGAATCCGCGAACAGGATCTCGTTTAGAAAGCCAAGGCCGGATCCATTCGACATCGACCCCTCCGCGATGGCTAGCCTCTGCAATGGAGCCGTCGGAGGGATTGCCCATGCGTGTCGAAGCACTCGTCAGCGGTGAGTCCGACGTTGTCGGTCCGGAGACCACACTCGGCAATGCCGCCGCAGTCCTGATAGCCCGATCGATCGGTGCACTCGCGGTCGTCGACGGTCGTCGACTTGTCGGGATCGTCACAGATCGCGACCTTGTGCGGGCGGTCTCGGAGGGTGCGGACATTGAGGCGCCGGTCTCCGAATGGATGACCGACGGCCCTGACACGGTCTCCCCGGAGGTGAGCGTGTCCGATGCGGCGAATTGGCTCATCGAGACCGGGTATCGCCATCTCCCGGTGGCCGTTGGTGAGGAGCTCCTAGGAATCGTCGACATCCGTGACGTCCTCTGGGCTCTCCGCAAAACCTAAGACCGCGTACCCAGGGTACGCGGCGTCCTATTTGGCGGTACGGGCCCACGGAATGATGGGCGAACAGGGTCCTAGATTCCGCCTCGCAGATGTGGCACGTTGTAGCGATGAGTGCCGACCACGCCGCGAACACGCTTGCCGCCCGACAGGGTGGGGCGATCCGAATAGACCAAGCGATCGAATGTGGCTTCACCCGGGGCCAGATCGATCAGCGTGTTAGAGACGGTCGATGGAGATCGCTCGGTAGATCCGCGTACGTGGTCCTCGAGATGCCCGGGGCGATGAACCTGGTCCGGGCCGCGGTTGCGACGCTGCCCAATGCTGTGGTGTCTCATGAGGCGGCTGCGGAGATTCACGATCTTCCGAAGCTGCGTCGGGGAGTAGCGTCAGTGCTCGTTCACTCCAGGACAACACACGTCTTCCCAGACGTCACCGTCCGGCGATGCCATGATCTCACTCCTGATCAGGTGGTGGAAGTGAACGAGCTCCCCGTCACCTCGATCCCTCGAACGATCGTCGACCTATCACCGCTCCTCACGTCAAGACACCTCAGAGCTGTGCTGGAGTCCACCGTCGCTGACCGGCGCGTCCGCATCGATGACGTGCGAGCTGTGGTGGATCAGGTCGCTCGACGCGGCAAGCCGGGCATCCGAAAGATCCGTTGGATTCTTGACGAACGTGATGTCGGGCCCCGGGATGGGACTCCACTCGAACGGATCGGGGCGCTGGTGCTGCGCAAGGGGGACATCCCCGAGCCGAGGTTTGAGTTCCCGATCCCATGGGACCCCATTCGGCGATTCGATGTGGCATTCCCCATTGAGCAACTCGCCATCGAGTGGGACTCTCGGCGTTGGCACGAATTGGTTGAAGCCTTCTCGCGCGATCGAGAACGAGATAGGCAGGCCCTACTCCACGGCTGGAGGGTCATCCGATTCACATGGGTTGATGTAACTCGTCATCCGGATGAGGTTGTCGACACCGTTCGGCAGCTCCTTGGCACCGGCGATGCTGCGGCCTAGGGTCATTCTGCGGGCTGACAACGCCAAATAGGACGTCGCGTACCCTGGGTACGCGACGTTAGGGGCGGGGGATCCAGACCAGGATCGTATCCGAGACCGAGATGTCGTTCTTCTCGAGACCCACCTCTAGCCGCTCGATGCTCAACGCCTTGTCATCCCAGGTCTCGACAAGCCCGACCACCTCATGTTGGAACTCTTCCTGAAGGGCCTCGTACTCAGCAACCTTCGCCTCGACCTTGTCAACGGCTGTGTCGATTCTTCGCTGTGCGGTCCGGTTCGCCTTCATGGACGAGGAGATGCTCCGCGACCCCTTCCGGCCTGAGAGCATGTCGAACAGGGCACCGCCGATCATTTCGATGTCGCCACCACTCGTGTCACGTCTTGCCGACGCCGCCTGAGCACCGTACTTGTCGATAGCGACCTGGATGCGTCGCAACTTCTTCTCATACTGCGCTGCGAGCTTGGCGGTCGCCTGATCTGCCATCTCATCCGCGGCGAGGCCGCATTTCGCAGCGAAATCCGCTTCAGACTCGCCGACCCGGGAATACAGCTTCAAATCCGAATTCCTGTGAACCGTGATCTTCCCCTCGCGGTAGAGCCGTTCCTTGAACGCCGTTGCAAGGGCCTTCCAGTAGGTTTTCGAATCGATGCGAGCATCGGGCAACTCGTAGGGGACCGACCTGATGGCATCCGCCGTCAGGTCCCTGGGGTCGTGGTCGACCTCGGTCGTACCGGAGGGGTCGTCTGACAAGGGGTAGAGCACAGCTTCCCATTCCACGGCGTGATCAACTCCGGCGCGCGTGTCGTCGTACCGTGCGCTGATGCGCACGGCGGCGGCAGCTTCGTAGCGGGATGGGTCATCGACCGCTCCCACCGCATCGGCCCATGCAGACGCTGGGTCCATGTGGAACACGGGCGTTCCTTCCGCCACCGGAGGCATGATCGCCACCGTGGATTCATCCAGAGGAATCGCATCGGCCGGGGTCGGAGGGGACGAGGTCGGCGGGGTCGTGGACGCTGCGCCAGAGGCGCTTCCAACGGGAACCGAACGACCATTGGTAAGTGAGGAGATCTGGCTCGTTGTCAGCGGGCCGCGCAAGTACGACATCGCCCATCGAGTGGTGAACAGTTGCGGTTCGCTCTCATGGGTGTTGTGAAGGAGGAACGTTCGTTTCGAAAGTCCGGACAGTTGCTTGTCGAGTGTTTCGACGTCCACGTCTCCGGAGGCTGAAGCGAGGGCTTCAACGATACGAGCCTTGTCCCGTTCGGTCTGTAGGCGCCCGACGCACCACGTCCCCGCGTTCGACATCGCCTTGTAGTCGAGGTCGACAGGGTTCTGGGTGGAGAGAAGGAGTCCGACGCCGAACGCGCGCGCCTGTTTCAGGAGCGTGAGGATCGGTCGCTTCGATGGCGGGTTCGCGGTCGGAGGAACGAAGCCGAACACTTCATCCATGTAGGCGAGAACTCGGAGCTCGCCGCTGCCCTGCTGGCTTCTCATCCAGGTGATCAACTTCGAGAGCACCAGAGTGACGACGAACTGACGCTCTTGGTCGGAGAGGTGAGCGATGTAGATGACAGCAGCCTGGGGTTTGCCAGTCGCGTCCCAGAGAAGGCTGGCGATGTCGAGTGGCGCACCATCCATCCATGCAGAGAAGCCGGGCGATGCCAAGAGTCCGTTGAGCTTCAGAGCGAGGTCGAGGCGATCGTCCGCAGGGAAGAACATCTCGATGTCGAAGACACCGAGTTTCCGGATCGGAGGGCGCTGAATCCAACCGAGCAGCGTGTCCATGCCGAGAGACTGGCCGTTCCTCCAGGCATGTTCGATGAGATTGGCAATGAGGATGTTCTCTCTGGATGAGATCGGGTCGGCCTCGACACCGATCATGCCGAGGAGCCCGGCGGTGAATCCCTGGATCTCATCGCGCAGAGCTTCAGCGTTGTCATCGAACGACTCCGTCGGCGCGTCGAGCGATCCCACGATGTTGAGCGGCACTCCGGCGACCGATCCAGGTGTGTAGATCGTGAAGCCGGCGTTCTCCCTGAGGTTGCGGATATCCTCTCCGCCGAGATCCCAGCTTCCGAGTCCGTCGCTCCAGCGGTCGGCCATATTGGCTGCTTCGGTCGCGATCGTCTCGCCGTCGTCAACTGTCGCCGGGTCGATCCAGGGCTCGAAGTCAGCCGGAGCAAGATCCGGGAACGTGAGCAGCAGGTTGGTCATGTCTCCCTTTGGATCGAGGATCAACGTCGGGATCCCCGCTCGTAACGCCTCCTCGAGATAGATGATGCCAAGGCCCGTCTTGCCGGATCCGGTCATTCCGACGATGACCCCGTGGGTCGTGAGATCGGAAGCGTCGTAGTTGGTGCGCTGGTCGGCAAAGCGGTCGCCCGTTCCCGGGTCGATCGGGCCTCCAAGGAAGAAGTTGCTCATGGGAGAACCGTAGTTGCTGGTGGGCCGACTCCCGCCATTCCGCGGGCCCGTACCGCCAAATAGGACGTCGCGTACCCTGGGTACGCGGTTTAGACGCCGAGGCGGGAGCGGATGACGGCGAAGGCGTCATCCGACTCCTCTGCAATCATGAACGAGAAGCCCTTCTGTCCCGTCAGTCGACGGATCAGTTCCACCGAGGCCGTGGTGTTCGTTGCGATGCCTGCCACCACGTCAGGTTCGTAACCGAATCCGGCGATGACCCCTGCCACGGCGTACGGATCAGAGGCGCACAGAACGGTGCAGCGGACGTGACGACCGAGCTCTTCGAGAACGACCTCACCGTTGTACGGCTCGAGGGGAGAGGCCCCCGCCTCCGCCACAACGATGTCGGGCGAACGTGCTGCGATCAGGGAGAGCAGCTGCCGGAGTCTCAACCGGTACTCCTCAGGATCGACAGTCGTCGTCGGCAGGCCGACGTCGACGAAGTCGTAGACGTCGTCGGCTCCGGCATCCCACATGGAGAGCGCATCCCGGTAGCGGCCCGCACCCGTGAGCTTGGTCCCGACGATGTTGAGTCCGAGGCCCTTGAGATGACGAATGATCCGTTTCGCTGCTGTGGTCTTCCCTGCCGACATGGACGTTCCGATGATCAGCAGAGTCGGCACGTCGTATTCGACATCGGGAATCGGCGGGATGAAGTCGCTCATTCGCATCTTGATGCCGTCGCGTGTGACATGACCGGCGTAGTGCAGTCGCATCAGCGGGGGCATGAGCGGAGCAAGGGACGTGACCCGTCCGAACAGGCCAGCGGACGTCATGGCGTTGAACATGCCGTCCGCAGCGATATCCACCCAGTCGCCGACCGCCTCGAGGGTCGCTCGCCTGCTTCCCCATGCTCCAACGACCAGGTCACCTTCTACGACCTCGATCATCCGACCGGTGCGCAGTTCGACCCTGGACAACTCGCCGGCTCGCCCGACAACCTCTCCCACGACGTAGTCGCCGGTGCTCCAATCGGTTTGCTCCCATGGTTCGACGGCGAAGCCCTCCTCGGCAAGGTCGGAGATGCGAGTGAGCGAGGAGAAGAAGTACTTGCTCATGTCCTGTCACCGCTGTCGTCGATCGGCTCGATGAGCAGTGCCGCGAGCAACGCGGTGCGAGGAACGAGGTTGCGGATGTCGATGCGCTCGCTTGGGGCGTGGGCCCCGTCTCCGATGATGCCGAGACCATCGAGCGTCGCCGTGTGCTGGCTCGTCGTGTTCCCGTCCGAGCCGCCACCGGCCGTGACCTCGCCGATCTCCATGCCGAGCGCCTCCCCGATCCTCTTCGCCTTGTCGAAGAGGGCGCTGTTTCGAGGTGTCCTCACCATTGGGGGGCGTCCGAAGCCACCAGAGACCGCGATCGACGTGCCGTCCGTGACGGGTTCGATACCGCGGATGGCGGTATCGATGTACTGAGCGTCATCGTGATCGAGCACCCGCACGTCGACGACTGCCTGGCTCCGCGGGGCGATCACGTTGGCCTGGATGCCTCCTTCGATCGTTCCGACGTTGACGGTGATGTCGCGTTCCCGGTCGTTGAGCGCGAACAACCGCTGGATCACGGATGACAATTCGAGAATGGCGCTGGCCCCGCTGTCCGGATCGAGTCCGGCATGGGCTGCTCGGCCGTGCACCGTGATGGTGTACTTCCCGAGCCCCTTTCGTGCGGTCTTCAGAGCGCCGTCGGGACCGAGACCCGGTTCACAAACAAAGGCACGTGCCACGACCCGGCTCAGGCGATCGATAGCGACTCGCGACTCGCGACTTCCGATCTCCTCGTCGCTGTTGAAGAGAACGAGAGGGGTCGCCGGCGGCTCGATGTCGAGGTCACGGAGCGTTCGGAGGGCGAACAGGATCTGCACGATCCCTGCCTTCATGTCGAAGACACCCGGGCCGTGCATCTCCGCACCGTCGACCGTCCATGGTCTCGTGGCGAGTGTCCCGATGGGCCAGACCGTGTCGACGTGACCCAGGATCATCTGAGTTGGTGCACGCCGGGGATGGTGCGGTGGCCGCGCGTACAGGAATCCGCCGGACCGATTCGGAGAAGAGAGTCGATGGCGGTAGCCGAGTTGGGTGAACTCAACGGTGAGGTAGTCGAGAACCACCCGGGTCGCCGCCGGATCATCCGATGGACTCTCGATCGACACGAGTTTGTCGCACATCGCGATGAGACCGGCCTCGTTCGACTCCAGATGCTCGAGGATCCGCCCGGGGGGAACAGCGTCATGCACGATCTACCTCGACCCCCCGGAGTAGAAGGGGAAACTCCTGCTCTCATCGATCACACAGAAACGATTCGGTTGCAGATAGGCCAGAAGAGGAGCATCGGCAATGACGTGCTCGTCCTCGCGGTCCATGATCCGTATGGCGCGCTCGTCCACTGCCGCAGCGACGACACGACCGACGATCAGGCTGTTGGCTCCCAGATTGTCCATCACCCGTTCGAGCTCACATTCGAGGTGGATCCGGGCTCCGCGTACGAGGCCTCCGTCGACGACGGTGGCGGGGACGATTGGGACCGCTTCCAGACTTGGCTTCGTATCCAGGAGCGATCGAGGAGCCGAGGTGAGGCTCGTTTCGACGAGTTGGTCGACGGTGGGGTACGAGACTGTGAACGTGCGGGTGCGAACGGTGTTGCAGTAGGTCGCATGGGTCTCGCAGCAGATGAAGCCGAAGTGGTTGTCCCACGATACGGGGCCTGCCATGTGCTTCGGAGCTAGGTCGATCGATCCGTCGGGTTCGCGGGACCCGACGATGACGAGCGAGTGCACGAGGTAGAACCGGTCCCAGATTGGAACCGTGCAATCGAGAGCGATCGGCGTCTCGCTCATAGCTCCTCCGTCTCGATCATACCGGCCATGGTCCCGGCGGGCCAGGCCGTTCTTGGTGTACTGCTGCGGCAGAAGGAGGCGGCGAGAACGAGGCGCCATCGGAGAGCAGGGGCGATCGGCTCGGGGAGGTCGTGGCTGGCCAGGAGCGGCCGGCCGCTATGAGGAGAGAACGTCCTTCACGACGCGGTAGACAGCCGAGGTTCGAAGCAGGGCTACATCGCCGAGAGCGGCTTCGAAACTCGGGTCGTACGGCACCGAACCCAGAAACGGGACACCGAAGCCATCCGCAAGGGACTGGACCGCTTGCTCGTTCCCCCGGTGCATGTTCTCCAGCAAACCGATAATCGGAACGTCGAGTTCAGTGAACAGTTGCAGAGCACGCTGGACGCTGTCGATCACGACCCTCGAACCGTTGCCGACGAGCAGGAACTCCAATCTGGGCAGCAGCCGAATCACGTCGAGGCTCGTGTCTCCGAGGCCGGGGGGCATGTCGAGAACGAGTACGTCGAGATCACCCCATCGGGTAATAGCGAGCAGTTCGAGCAGGGCGCTGGTTGCAGCTTCCCCACGCAGTGGAACTGCCGCGTCGCGGGCGAAAAAGGCGATGGACACCATGTGAATTCCGTGAGCGAGATGAGGGTCGATTCCGAATTCCTCGTCGGGGAACCCGAAATTCACGCCCAGCAAAACGTGATCGCTCGGGGATGTGAAGTCGAGATCGAACAGGCCTACCCGCTTGCCTTGGTCGGCGAGTGCGAGCGCCAGCGTCGATGAGACTGTGCTCCGGCCGATGCCGCCCTTGCTTCCCGACACTCCGATGATCCGTGCGACACCGGCAAGCCTGTCATCGATCACGAAAGCACGGGGATCGATCGACCTACCCGCCGTCATCTTCGCTGCTTCCTTCGATTCGTTCGAGCGTGATGCCACGGCCAGCTCGAATCTCGAAATCCGGGCTCCCGCATGAAGGACATCGAGCGAACGCATGGGAGAGTTCCGGAATGAAGTGAATGGCTTCACCCTGGTCACCGTCGTTGTCGATGCCGGCTTCGTCGCGGCCGTAGTCAGTGGTGCAGGAGCGGCACTGGAAGCGAACGGGTTCCTCGGAGATGTCGAACTTCACCCCGGCCAGGCGCGCCTCCTGTGCCGGCAGCACTTCCGTCAAAGAGAACTCGAAGAGGTCCCTCCTGATCTGCTGCAATTCACCGATCTTGACGACGATACGTTCGATTCGATCCATGCCGTCGTCGTCGGCAGCGCTCAGGGCTGCCTTCACGACGGAATCTGCCAGCGCCAACTCGTGCATGTGTGTGGTCCTCGATTCAGAGCCAGGATACAAGACGCTCAATCCCAGGGGGTGAGAGAGCCATGAGCCATGAGCCGCAAGTGGGGAACGGCAGGCCTACGGAATACGGAATGCACTCGGCGAAGCAGGGTCCTACTGGCTCCTGGTGTCCAGGTCCTGGTGGGCGCCGGTTCGGAGGTGGCAGGCGGCAAGGTGATCGTCGGATCCGTCGGGGGGCAACAGCGTCGGAACTTCGACGTCGCAGATCCCCGCTTGTGCGATTGAACATCGAGGGTGGAAGTGGCAACCCGGTGGTGAATTGATAGGCGACGGAACGTCAC
>CAZWDQ010000020.1:0-24427 GCA_964632475.1 uncultured Acidimicrobiaceae bacterium | reverse complement strand
AGGGGACACGACCGACAGTCTTCGATTGCTGCTGATCAACCCCCACCGCCGCCCGGCCCCCGCCCTTGTGATCGAGGGACGCGATTTGGGGGCATTCTGGGACCTGACACATCCCAGATGACGGTGGCGTCCGCGGGTGTGCCCTACTCGCCCGAATTGGCCATCGACCCGGTGAGCTTGTTCAGATCCAGGTCGTACAGAACGCAGGCAACCTCCCGATCACCGTCGCTCCATCCCTCTGTCGTGGGGAAGATCCACCAGACATCGAGACGGGACGTTTCGTAGTCCGAGCCGGCGTAGCCTTCGAAGAGGGGCACGCACTTGGCGATAGCTTCATCATCGATCACTGCCTGACCTGGGAAAGGTCCGTCTGCCATGTCGTAGAGGGCATAGGCCTCGTTGTCGTGCGGGTCCTCGCAATCGACCATCGGCAGCGTCTCGGACTCTTGCACAAACTCTCCGTCTTCAGTCACGTCGTCGAAGCAATCTCCCGGGCGCAAGTTGAATACTGACTCAGAATCGCCGGAAGAACATGCTGCGAGCACTAGAACCGCTGCTGCTAGCAACATCGAAGCTCGGAAGAGCCACATCATGTACAACTCCATCTCTTAGACAATCCCCCCACCATACGCGTCATGGGGCTCCTTGCATCGCGGGTTGTGGACGCGCTACCGTCATCTTCGCAAATCGAGCCAACCTTTAAGTCGGTCCAGCGAGGCCGGGAAGGAAGGAGACAGCATGTACGACGCCATGAGCGGCGACGGTTTCCTTGGAACCGTCAGCCGCTTCTCTCATGTTCGGGGGTGCGACGCATGGCCCGGGTGATGGACACAGGAGACGTGGATCGGGCCATCCGGCGGATCGCACACGAGATCCTCGAGAAGAACCGCGGGTCCGACGACCTCATACTCCTCGGGATCCAGACCAGGGGGGTACCGCTCGCCGAGCGCCTTGCCCGTGCGCTCCAGGAGATCGAAGGCTCAGACGTAGCAGCAGGCAGTCTGGACATCGGGCTCTACCGGGACGACTTGGACCAGCGACCCAAGACGGAATTGGGATCCACCAACGTCCCCGTTCCGATCGACGGGAAGACCGTGATCCTCGTCGACGACGTCCTCTACACGGGCCGAACGATCAGGGCCGCACTGGATGCGCTGGCCGACATCGGACGCCCCAGCCGGGTGCAGCTTGCTGTGCTGGTCGACCGGGGACACCGAGAGCTGCCAATCCGCCCCGACTACATCGGGAAGAACGTGCCGACATCTCGAGGCGAGCGGGTCTCCGTCCATCTCGTCGAGCGGGACGGCGAGGATGGGGTCGTCATCGAATCGAGGGAAGAGACATGAACAACTTCCTGACGATCGAAGGACTCACAGCCGAGGACCTCAACGGACTACTCGACGACGCAGACGAGTTCGTCGAAGTGTTGCGCCGACCCATCCCGAAGGTCCCAGCCCTGCGCGGCAAGACCATCGCCACCATGTTCTTCGAGCCGTCGACCCGCACGAAGATGTCGTTCGAGAAGGCAGCGAAGGCGCTGAGCGCCGACACGATGTCCTTCTCTCCCGGAACGTCGTCCCTTTCGAAGGGTGAGAGCCTGAAGGACACCGTCCTCACCGTAAAGGCCATGGGGACCGACGCCATGGTGGTTCGTCACAAGGCAACGGGCGCTCCGTGGCGCATCGCGGAGTGGATCGAACAACCAGTACTCAACGCCGGCGACGGTGCCCATCAGCACCCGACGCAGGCGTTGCTCGATTCGCTCACCATACGGCAGCATTTCGGAACGCTCGAAGGACTCAAGATTGGGATCGTCGGCGACATCCGCCACTCTCGGGTTGCCCGCTCCGACATTCAGGCGTTCTCGACGCTGGGCGCCGATGTGACGATGGTCGCTCCGCGCACGCTCCTGCCCGTCGACACCGGGGTCTTCCAAGCGGTGGCCAGCGAAGACCTCGACGACGTCCTCGAAGAGTTCGACGTCGTCTACGTCCTGCGGGTCCAGGCAGAACGGGGCGGTGCATCCGTGTTCCCCTCGCTCTCGGAGTACACCGACCGCTACGGGATCACGAAGGGGAGGTTCGCTCGCCTCAAGCAAGAAGCCATCGTTCTCCATCCCGGGCCGATGAATCGTGGCGTGGAGATCGAAGGTGCGGTCGCCGACGATCCGAGGGCTCTGATCCTCGACCAGGTGTTCAATGGTGTCGCCGTGCGAATGGCCGTGCTATTCCGACTGCTCGGAGGTGAGAGCAATGAGTGATCTGATCCTTGCAGGGGGAACCGTCCTCACAACGGAAGGGCCCAGAGAAGCCGACGTTCGGATCGGGCTTGGCATCATCGCAGAGATCGGCACCGGTCTCGAAGGCGGAGAGACGATCGACTGCAATGGAGCCTGGGTTGGACCGGGTCTGGTGGATCTCCACGCTCACTTCCGCGAGCCCGGCCAGGAGTGGAAGGAAGACATCGAGTCCGGTTCGAGAGCCGCGGCAGCTGGTGGGTACACCGCCGTCTTCGCGATGCCGAACACCATCCCGACCACCGACGCCGGTCACGTGGCCCGATTCGTCGCGAACCGCGGCGCCGAAGTCGGATTGGTTGAAGTACTGCCGGTCGGAGCGGTCACCAAGGAACGTGCCGGCAAGGACTTGGCACACCTCGACGAACTGTGGGCCGCCGGCGTGCGGGTCTTCTCCGATGACGGTGATGTCGTCGCAGATACAGGCTTGCTCCGCCAGGCGATGGACTACCTCGCAGCGCGCGGCGGTGTGATCTCTCAACACGCCGTTGACGTCGGTTTGTCGAGCAGTGGCTACATGCACGAAGGGAGCGTTTCGTCGCTGCTCGGCATGTACGGCATACCGTCGGCCGCGGACGACGTCATCATCGCCCGCGACATCCGCCTCGTTGAGATGACGGGCGCTCACTACCACGTCCAACATCTGTCAACCGCCAGTGGGATCGCGTTGATTGCAGCAGCCAAGGCGAAGGGCCTACCCGTAACGGCTGAGGTAAGTCCGCATCACCTCGCCTTCGATCACTCCGCCGCGCAGACCACGAATCCGGCGTACAAGATGATGCCTCCACTTCGGTCCGAGGAAGATCGCGATGCTCTACGACGCGGCCTCGAGGACGGAACGATTGATGTCGTGGGGACGGACCATGCACCGCACGCCGCTCACGAGAAGGAGGTGCCCTGGGAACAGGCGCCGAACGGCGTGCTCGGTCTCGAGTGGGCAGCGGCGGTCGTGAACACGTTCACCGACCTCGATCAGGCTGCGTTCTATGACCGACTCTCGGTCGCTCCAGCCCGCATCGGACAGCTCGACGGGCAGGGGATGGCGCTGGCTGAGGGCGGAACGGCGAACCTCTCGATCTTCGATCCGACGGTGGAGTGGACACCATTGACGACGGTCTCGAAGTCGGAGAACAGTCCATACTTCGGCGTGCCGCTGAGGGGCAAGGTCGTCGCCACGATCTATCGGGGCAGCGTCACCGCCCGTGACGGTATCCCGGTGCGTTGATGGAAGCGGATCCCCTCTCGATGGCGAAGGCGAGCGAAACGTGAGCCGATCGGTCCTTGACCTTGCAGCCACCCTCGGCCCCGTCACTCTGCGGAGTCCGATCGTCGCGGCCTCCGGGACTGTGGGATCGGTGGTCGACTTCGCGGGTGTAGGGGACTTCACCGTCTACGGAGCTGCGGTCGCCAAATCGGTGTCCTCCGCACCGTGGCCAGGACGCGACAAGCCACGGTTGTCATCATCCGGCGAGGGCATGCTGAATGCCATCGGGATCCAGAATCCTGGCATCGAGGAGTGGGCACGTCAGATCGGGCCACGCATCGGTGACGTTCCTGTCCCCGTGTGGGGGTCTGCGGTTGGCCACGATGCGACCGGATTTGCCGAGGTGGCGACGGGTCTTGAGCGTGCGGGGGTCGCTGCCGTCGAAGTGAACCTGTCATGTCCGAATCTCGATGACGGCCATCTCTTTGCCCTCGACGCGAAGGCGACCGCAGAGGTGGTGGCCGCTGTTCGATCAGCGACCAGTCTGCCGATTGGAGCGAAGCTGTCGCCGAACGCCATCGACATCGTTGAGATCGCCGCCGCAGCGCAGCAAGCCGGCGCCGATTGGGTGGTCCTCACAAATACCGTCTGGGGCGCTGGTTTCGATGTGACGACGCGGCGTCCGAAGCTCAGAACCGTCGTCGGTGGATACTCCGGAGCCCCGGTGAAGGCGATCGCGATGCGATGCGTCTGGGAGGTGGCCCAGGGAGTCCCGGATCTTCCCATCCTTGGTTGTGGGGGAGTGCGATCGGGCGAAGACGTCGTGGAATACCTCCTCGCCGGGGCATCGGCAGTCGCCATCGGCACCGCCCACTTCGCAGAACCAAGGATCGGCAGACGCGTGATCAAGCAACTGGAGAAGTACATGACCCGCAACGGCATCACGGCGATCGAGGATCTCGTAGGAGCGGCTGAACCATGGTGAGCGAAATCATCGTCGCCCTGGATCTCCCGAGCGCCGAGGACGCCGTCGCGATGGCCGAGGATGTGGCAGACCACGTTGCAGGCTTCAAAATCGGGCTCGGACTGCTTCACGGACCCGGGCCACTCCTGATCTCAGCTCTGGTCGGTCTCGGCAAACCGGTCTTCGCCGACGCGAAGCTCCACGACATCCCTTCACAGGTTGAGGCAGCGGCCCGTCGTCTCGGGGAGCACGGTGCCCGTTGGGTGACAGCCCACGTCGGAGGCGGTCAAGCCATGCTCGAAGCTGCCGTACGAGGCATCCAGACCGGAGCCGGAGCAGCACCGGCCGGCATCCTCGGTGTGACCGTGCTGACCTCACTCGACGAAGCGTCCCTGGCGCGAGTCGGCATCAACAGAACTCCAGGCAAGCTCGTCTCCCGCATGGCAAAGGTCGCGCACGCCTCCGGGTGTGAGGGAGTCGTGTCCTCCCCGAAGGAGTTGGCCATCGTTGCCGATGTTGCCCCGACCCTGCTGCGGGTCGCACCGGGTATTCGGCCCGTCGATCGCGACGACGACCAAGCTCGAACCATGACGCCGGCCGAGGCTGTCGAGAGAGGTGCAAACTTGCTCGTGATTGGTCGCCCCATCACCGCAGCTGTCAACCCGCGAGAAGCGGCCGCCGAGATCGCCGCCGAGGTTGATGGCGCTCGCTCCACGGATTGATAGAGTTCTCCCATGGCACCTACCAACAACCTCCCCCCGATGAGCGACGAACAGAGAGCACAGGCACTCGCCAAGGCTGCAGCGGCCCGGCGAGAGCGCGCTGAGATCAAGGCACTGCTGAAGACCGGATCCTTGACCCTCTCTGAGGTGTTCGAGCGGGCAGACACGAACGACATCGTGGCAGGCACCAAGGTGTACCCCCTCCTCGCGTCGATGCCTCGCATGGGCAAGATCAAGGCGAAGCGCCTCATGGAGGATCTTGGCATTGCCGAGAACCGCAAGATCCGTGGCCTCGGCTCACGGCAGCGCGCAAACCTTCTTCAGACATTTGCCTGAGGGAAGACTCCTCGTTGTGTCCGGTCCCTCGGGGGTCGGCAAGTCGAGCGTGATCGATGCTGTGCTTGAGCAGACCGGGGCCAGATTCTCGGTCTCGGCCACCACACGGGCGCCGCGTCCGGGCGAGATCGACGGGGAGGACTACTGGTTCGTTGGCCAGGACGAATTTTCCGGACTCGTGCAGGCCGGAGGCATGTTGGAGTGGGCCGAGTACGGCGGATGTCGGTACGGGACACCGCGAGCGCCGGTTCTCGATCTGCTTGAACGGGGCATTCATGTTGTCCTCGACATCGAGAACGATGGTGCTCACCAGGTCAAACGAGCACACCCGTCCGCGGTTCTGGTCTTCATGATGCCGCCTTCTCGACGAGAACTCGAGCGGAGGCTCCGCAGCCGGGGTGACACGTCGGAAGGCGACATCATGCGGCGTCTGGCGGTCGCAGACGAGCAGACTCTCGACGCAGAAGAGAACTATGACTATCTCGTGGTGAACGACGAATTGGAGACCGCGATTCACCGAGTTGTCTCTATACTCCAGGCACCGGCCACCTCGGACGAGGAATCGGACGCGTTCCGAGTTGCCGGGGATGCCGCCATAACCAGGAGTGACACCGAATGATGACCGAGCCGCCGATTGGCGCCCTAGTCGACAAGACCCAGTCCCGTTTCGGACTCGTCGTCCTCTCGGCTCGCCGCGCACGGCAGATCAACGCCTACTTCAACCAACTCGGCGAGGGCCTCGGCGGATACGTGCCACCACAGGTCCACAGCCTCTCCCGCAAGCCGCTCTCGATCGCCTTCGAAGAGATCCACGAAGACAAGGTCGTCGTCGCACCGATCGAGGAGTAGAAGATGCTTGCCGGGCGACGCGTCGTGCTCGGTGTCACCGGTGGGGTGGCCGCCTACAAGGCCGCCTATCTCGCCCGTCGATTGATCGAACGCGGTGCTGCCGTCCGAACCGTGATGACCGCTGCAGCCACGGAGTTCATCGGTCCGCATACGTTTGCCGCCATCACCGGTGCCCGCCCGGTCGTCGACCTGTTCGACGCCGACGACGTCAGCCCACACACGACCCTCGGCCGCTGGGCTGACGCCGTCGTCATTGCGCCCGCGACCGCAGCGACTCTTGCCCGCTTGGCGAACGGGCTTTCAGACGATTCCGTGTCGGCGACAGTTCTGGCCACCGGCGCGCCCGTAGTGATCGCACCCGCCATGCACACCGAGATGTGGCTGCACCCAGCGACAGTGGCCAACGTCGAACGGCTCGAATCCTTCGGTTATCACATCGTTTCACCCGACGCCGGTGCCCTGGCCGGCGGAGATACCGGACTGGGCCGCCTCGCTGATCCCGACCGCATCGCCGATGCTGTGGCCGGCGTCCTGCCAGGGGGCCCCCTGACCGACGTTGAAGTGTTGATCACCGCAGGTGGCACGCGAGAGCCCATCGATCGGGTCCGCTATCTTGGAAATCACTCATCCGGGAAGATGGGAAACGCCATCGCTGCAGCCGCTGCACGGCGTGGCGCGAACGTCACGCTGGTCACCGCAGGACCAGGTCTTGAACACCCACGAGTGACGGTGATTTCTGTCAACACAGCCGCCGAGATGGCGGAAGCCGCATGGACGATCGCGAAGAAGGCAGAGGTCGCCGTCATGGCAGCAGCGGTCGCCGACTTCCGACCCGCCGTCGCTATCGACGGCAAACTGCGCCGAACCGACGGACCGCCGACCATCGATCTCGAACCGACGCCCGACGTTCTCGGTGGTATCGCAGAGATGAGCCCGCGACCGTTCCTCGTCGGCTTCGCCGCCGAGACGGGAGCTTTCGACGAAGCGATCAAGAAGGCGCGCCGCAAAGGTGTCGACCTGCTCGTTGCCAACGACGTCACTGCCCCCGGTTCAGGCTTCGGAACCGAGACCAACCAAGTGACCATCGTGCTCCCGGACGGATCAACCGAGCCGTGGAGCCTGATGCCCAAATCTGAAGTCGCGGAGCGGCTCTGGGATCGGATCGCCGAGCTGCGCAAGCGTGAAGGAACGTCCACCTGACGCGGATCGCACAGGTCGTACCCGACGTTCCTTCGTTCGCTGTTGACGACGGCTTCGCCTATGAAGTCCCCGAGGCCCTGCCGGAGACCGCCGTCGGCGACATCGTTCGTGTTCCGCTCGGAGGGCGCAAGGTCCGCGGCTACGTGACCGCCGTCTCCGAAGGGACCCCTGAACGATCTCTCCGGCCGATCGCTACCCGTTCGGGGAACCGGGGGATTTTCGACGAGGCCATGCTTCGATCACTGCGCTGGGCCGCCACGCACTACGTGGCTCCTCTCTCCACCGTTCTTGCCCGGTGTGCGCCCCCCAACCTTCCCAGAAGGCAGCCCCGCGTGCATGAGGGCGCCGTGACAGATCTCGACGGCATGCTGAAGGATTGGAGCGAGCGTCAGAGCGGTCGCGGTCGGACACGCCCAGCCTATTTGGTGACGGGGGAGCCGTTGCCTGCGGTGATGTCCGCAGTTGCGCCGGTTCTTCGTCGAGGTAAGAACGTCATCGTGACTGCGCCGACGGTGAGCGAGGCACACGCGGTCGCCGAAACACTGCGCGAGGTCTACGGCGATCGCGTTCGCCTAGCGACAAGCGACGAGTCTCCTGCCGTGCGGACGACGTCATGGAGCCAGATCGAATCTGCGACGGGTTCACTTGTCGTTGGCACCCGAGAGGTTGCATTCTGGGGCGTGAACAGTCTTGGCCTGGCCGTGGTCCTCGACGAAGGTAGGAGGGGATACAAGTCCCCACAGACACCGACGTTTCACGTTCGCGACGTGCTCAGGAGACGCTCAACCATTGAACGCTTCTCCCTGCTCCTCACCGGCCCGGTACCCACCGCCGAATCGCTCTCCAGTGGCGTCGAGATCATCGAAGCTTCTGGGCGAGTGTGGCCACTCGTCGACGTCGTCGACCGATCCGAAGAGGGAGGCGGATCCGGAGCAGTAGGGGACCGTGCCCGCACGGCCATCACCTCACTGGGAGACCGCTCAACGGTATTCGTGCTCGTGCCCAGGAGAGGGGGCAGTTTCCGCTGCTCCCGGTGCCGAGAACTCCGGAAGTGTTCGGACTGCGACGCGATGCTCGAACGATCAGGGAACTGCGCCCGCTGTGGTCGATCGTTCCCACAATGCCTGTCGTGCGGAGGAGCGCGTTTCGAGGCACTCGGTGGCGGCGTGTCGCGAGTCGTCGATGATCTCTCCCGGATCTTCAGCACCGACGTAGGAGCGGTCGGCTCGGGGCGGCGAGTTGCCGTTGGAACCGAGCGGGACCTTGTTGGATTCCCCCCTGTGGATCTCGTGGTCGTCATCGATCCTGATGCCGGGATACTGGCTCCGAACTACCGAGCCGACGAGGATGCCCTGCGGCTTCTCGCTCGCGCCACGCTGGCAGCACGACCGGGCCGTGGCCGGCGCGCCCTTGTCCAAACGTCGCTCTCGGGCCACCGTGTTTTCGATGCGCTTCGCAGCGGCGACCCTATGGACTTCATGAAGGAGACACTCAGGAGACGCGAGACAAGTGGCTTCCCGCCGGTCGGCGATCTCATCGCCCTCGAGACGGACGCAACCGATGCCGGGGAAGCACTCAAGGATGCCGCGGGAGCAGCTTCCTTGCTCGGTCCGGCGAGGGAAGGGGATCGGGACCGTTGGCTCATTCAGGGCAGGGATCTCTCCGCGGTGCGCCTGAGGCTTCGATCGGCCGTTCAACACATGAGAGATGGCGGTGCCAGAGTGCGGATCGATGCTGATCCGGTTGATCTGTGACGAGGATCCATCTGGTCTGGCGGCAGCCGAACCGGTAGTCTGCAGACTCATGCCGATCTACCCCATCCGTGTCTTCCCCGATCCGGTTCTGCGCGCAGCGACGACACCCATCACAGAGTTCGGGCCTGAATTGGCCCGATTGGTAGATGACATGCTGGAAACGATGTACGAAGCACCCGGTGTGGGCCTCGCGGGTCCGCAGATCGGCATCGCGAAACAACTCTTCGTCGCAGACGTCGGGGATGGGCCGTTCATTATGGTTAACCCCGAGATCGTCGAGACGTCGGGCAAGTGGAAGTTCGAAGAAGGGTGCCTATCGGTTCCCGGACGCTGGTGGGAGTTCAGCCGCCCGGCATTCGCTCGAGCACGTGGCCTGGACATCGACGGGAAGCCCATTGAGTATGCCGGGGACGAGCTGATGGGCCGTCTACTGCAGCATGAGATCGATCACCTGCATGGCATGGTACTCCTCGAGCGGCTTCCGAAGCGTGTCAGGAAGGAAGCGCTCAAGGAGATCCGCGAGGCCGGGCAGTTAGGAGGGCACGGATGAGAGCCGCCTTCCTCGGGACACCGTCGGCCGCTGTGCCCAGCCTCGCCGCGCTGATCGACGTGACCGACGTCGACGTTGTGGTGACACGGCCGGACAGCGCCAAAGGCCGTTCGGGGAAACCCACCCCGCCGCCCGTGAAGGTCGCCGCGGCGGAGTGGGGATTGCCGGTCGTTCAACCGGAGAGCCGTGCAGAGTTGGACAGCATCCTGCAGGACGCGGAGATCGACGTCGGCGTCGTCGTCGCATACGGCCGGATCCTCTCTGCTGCGGCGCTTGCCTCTGCCCCGGCGGGTTTCGTGAACGTCCATTTCTCGCTGCTTCCCCGGTGGAGGGGAGCCGCTCCGGTGGAACGATCGATCCTCTCAGGTGATCAATCGACCGGGGTCACTCTGATGCAGCTCGATGAAGGCCTCGACACCGGCCCGGTCATCGCTGCGGTCGAGACGCCGATCGCCCCCGACGAGACCGGCGGTTCCTTGACCGGCCGACTCGCCTATCTCGGGGGGATGGTGATCGACGACGCCATGACCGAATTGCTCGCCGGGAGACTTGACTCGGCTCCACAGCTGAGAACCGGCGTGACGATCGCCGATCGGCTCGATCGTTCCGAGGGGCGGATCGAAGCATCGTGGACCGCGACCTATGCTGAGCGGGCCATCCGAGCGTTCAGCCCCCGCCCGGGTACGTGGTTCTCGATCGAGGGAACTCGATGCCGTGTTCACCGGGCGTCGTTCTCGAACGAGGCAGTGACTCCGGGCGCCATTGCACCCTTCGGCGGCATCGCCGTGCTCGGCCTCGAAGAAGGCAGCATCGCCCTGGATGTGGTTCAACCTGCCGGCAAGGCGGTCATGACCGGGACAGCGTGGATCAACGGACGACGCGGCGCCGGTGGCCATATCGAACCATCGTCCGAATGAAGCAGGGCGTCGAGACACGGGTTGTCACGGTCGAACTCCTCCGGCGAATCCTCGAGGACGGCGCCTACTCGAACATCGTCGTGCGTACGGGGACACAGGATCTGGAACGCAGGGATGTCCTGTTCGTTCAGAGACTGCTGTACACGACCATCCGATACCTCGACCGCATCGACCGCACCGTCGATGCGCGGATCTCGCGTTCAATCGACGATGACGTGCGTGCCGTCCTGCGGGTCGGTGTTGCCGAGATCCTGTTCATGGATGGCGACGTGTATGCGGCGGTCGACAGTGCGGTCGAGGCCGTTCGAATCGGGGGGAGCCCTCGCGCGTCCGGTTTCGTGAACGGTGTGCTCAGGAATATCGCCAGGGACGGAGAACCGCCGCTGCCAAGTGGCTCGGAGGGTGAGGCACTGCGGCTCGGCGTTCCGACCTGGCTCCACGACGACCTGGTCCGAGCATACGGAACGGATGACGCCGTCTCGTTTCTCGAAGCTTCGAACGAGGCGACCCGCGTTGGCGTGCGCAGACGCCGCGGGGAGGCGCCAGGCGAGGCGATTCCTGGAATTGAAGATGCCTACCTCATCGACAACGTCGTCCCCTATCGCGACTCGATCGCGTCCGGCGATCTCGCCGTGGCCGATCCTTCATCCACCGCAGTGGCGGCTGCCCTCGACCCTCAGCCGGGGGAACGAATCCTCGATCTTACAGCAGCACCCGGTGGGAAAACGCTCCATCTCTGGGACTTGGTTGGGGGAGAAGGCCTCGTGATCGCGATGGACCGGAACGCCGGGCGTGTGGCAACCGCTCGCAGAAGGCTGCTCCGATTGGGTACCGATGTTCGCTGGGTGATCGGTGACGCCATGAGCCCGCCATTTGCACCGGGAAGCTTCGATCGGATTCTCCTTGACGCTCCCTGCACTGGACTGGGGACGCTGCGGCGTCGACCCGAGATCCGTCATCGCCTTCGTCCCGAGAGTGCCGCGGAATCGAGTCGTGCCCAGCGACGGATGCTCGACGCCGCCCTGCCCCTGCTCCGACCGGGTGGCCGGCTGGTCTACTCGGTCTGCACGGTCACTCCGGAAGAGACGGTTGACGTGGTTGCCGGCTCGGACTCCCATGCTCCCGAAGGCCTGCCGGGGGCACCGGTCGCCGGCGGCGTTCTCCTCGCTCCACATGTGACGGGATCAGACGGAATGTTCATTGCCGTGATCGACCGCTGATCGACATCGAAGGTTCGGGCGCCGCCGAACCGAGAACCAGATACAATCGATCACAGTGATCAAACCACCAAGAATCGCACCATCCATCCTGGCCGCTGACTTCGCTCACCTCGCCGACGAGATCGAGCGGATCGAAGACCACGTCGATCTGTTGCATGTCGACGTCATGGACGGGCATTTTGTGCCGAATTTGACGCTTGGCATGCCGGTGATCGCTTCGTTGCGGAAGGTGACGAAGCTTCCGCTGGACTGCCACCTCATGACACTCAATCCCGACCACTATCTCGAACCGCTCCGGGAAGCAGGCGCTGATCTGGCGACGGTACACATCGAAGTCTTCCCGGATCCGAGTGAGGTGGCCTCGATAGCGCGGGATGTCGGTCTCGGATTCGGACTCGTCATCAACCCTCCGACGCCGTTCGAGGCGATCGAGCCGTTCATCGAACTGGCCGACATGGTCGTCGTGATGTCGGTGCACCCCGGGTTCGGTGGACAAGCGTTCATGGAGTCCGTTCTGCCCAAGGTGGAACAAATCAGAAAGTTCGTTGACTCCGCCGGGTTGCCGACCGATATAGAGATTGACGGTGGGATTGACCCGGGCACGATCCGACCCGCGCGTGAAGCGGGGGCCGACGTGTTCGTAGCCGGAACATCTGTGTTCCGAGCTCCCGACCCGGTACTCGCCGTCCGAGAACTGAGAGAAGCGATCGGCGAGTAGAGGGAACATGGGAGATCGGATTCTGGTCGTAGATGACGACCCGGACATCCTTCAATATGTGAAGATGAACCTCGAGCTCGAGGGCTTCGAGACTGAGACCGCCTCGAACGGAGCGGATGCGCTCCAGGTGGCCTCGGCGAACCCTCCTTCTCTCGTGCTGCTTGACGTGATGATGCCTGGGATGGACGGGCTGACCACGCTGCGGCATCTCCGCAATGATCCGCCCACTGCCAGCGTGCCCGTGGTCATGCTCACAGCACGAGCGCTCGCCCAGGATCGCGTGAAGGGCCTCGACCTCGGAGCGGACGACTACATCACGAAGCCGTTCGCCGTGGAGGAGCTCGTGGCTCGTGTGCGTACCGTGATTCGGCGTGCCCAGCAGATGCGCGACGTCTCACCGCTGACGGGACTACCGGGGAATTTCCGGATCGCCGATGAACTCGAACGACGTATCAGCGACCAGACTCCGATCGCCGTCGTATACGGCGACCTCGACAACTTCAAGGCATTTAACGATCACTACGGCTTCATGCGCGGCGACACGGTCATCAAATTCACCGCGAAGGTGATGTTGGAAGCTACCGCGTCGGCGGGGGGCGAAGAGGCGTTTGTCGGCCACGTCGGTGGCGACGACTACATCGCGCTGATCGATCCTGAGCTCGTCGACGAGTATTGCAGCACCATCATCCAGGAGTTCGACGACGGGATCCTCGACTTCTACGACACGGTGGACGCCGTTCAGGGCTACATCGAAGTCACCGACCGGCGCGGCGAACGGCATGCGTTCCCGATCGTTTCATTCTCGATGGGCGTGGTGACGAACCAGAATCGCGCCATCGTCTCGGAGTGGGAAGCCTCAGCGATCGCCTCCGAGATGAAGGAATTCGCAAAGCGACAACCAGGCTCGACCTACTCGGTGGATCGACGCCAATAGGCCGGTAGATCAGTACTGCGCTACTGGCTGCTGCTCTACTGCTCTACTGCTCTACTCGATCTCCGGCTCAGCATGCCCCAACGCCCACTATCCTTCTGGTTGCCCCCTTCAGGGCAGGGTGAAATCCCCGACCGGCGGTGAGAGTCCGCGAGCCCCCACAAGGGTTGACCCGGTGAAACTCCGGGACCGACGGTAAGAGTCCGGATGGGAGAAGGAGGGCGTATGACGCGCCGCGTTGAGAACAATCTGTTCCCTGCGCACCGCGCGGATGAGTTGATGCGCCGCGCCATCGGGTTGACCGAAGGCACGATGCCGCATCCGAATCCGCGAGTCGGTGCCATAGTGCTGACCCCGGACGGGGAGGTTGTCGCCGAGCGCGCACACATCCGTGCCGGATCCACACACGCCGAAGCGGCAGCGCTTGTCGATGCCGGCTCCGCTGCCAAGGGATCGACCGTCGTCGTCACCCTGGAACCGTGTGCACACCACGGCAAGACGCCTCCCTGCGCCACTGCGCTCATCGAGGCCGGTGTTTCGAGAGTGATCGTTGGGACACTCGATCCCGACCCTCGCGTGGCGGGCAAAGGCATCGCGATGCTGCGAGGCGCCGGTATCGAGGTGATCGAGGGAGTCGAAGAGGCGAACGTTCGCACCAACGACCCCGCCTACTACCACCATCGCTCCACTGGGAGACCGTTCGTAACGTTGAAGACCGCCCTGACGCTCGACGGGCAAGCCGCCGCGGCGGACCACAGTTCACGATGGGTCACCGGTCCCGAAGCCAGGGAAGACGGTCATCGCTTGCGAGCCGAGAGCGGCGCCGTCATGGTTGGCGCCGGCACGGTGATCTCCGACAACCCGCGCCTCGACGTACGGATCGATGGCTATGAAGGCGCCCAACCCCGACCGGTCATCATGGCGGGCCGACGCCCGATCCCCGCGGACGCGGCACTCCTCTCCCGGGATCCGCTCGTCTTCACCAACGGATCCGATCAGCCCAACCTGGGCGACATCGAACAAGTAGTCGTGCCAGGTCCGGATGGCATCGATCTCCAAGCAGCGATGGAGTACCTCGGGCGAGAGGGAATCGTCGCACTGCTCATCGAAGGTGGCCCCACGATCGGGGGCGCGGCCCTCCGAGCCGGACTGGTTGACCGCATCGTGTTTCACTACGGATCGAAACTCGGCATGGGGACAGGCCTGCCTGCGATCACCGGCACGTTCGAAACCATCACAGACGCTCAATCAGTAACGATCGAGAACGTCTCAATGGTGGGGTCCGACATCAGGGTGGAAGCCAAGATCGAAAGAGAGAACTGATGTTCACCGGAATCGTTAGCGAGCTCGGAACCCTGGTGGCCGTCGAAGGCACCGACGGCGGATCCAGGTTCGTTGTGAACGCACCGGCTACGTGTGACGGACTCGCCATTGGTGACTCGATCGCGGTGAATGGCGTCTGCCTCACGGCGATAGCTATCAAGGGAGATCGATTCACCGTCGAGGCCATCTCTGAAACGCTGCAACGCACCAATCTCGGAGATCTGGTAGCCGGCTCGTCCGTAGACCTGGAACGACCGGTCGAGGCTGCGGGAGGTCGTTTCGACGGCCACGTCGTTCAAGGCCACGTCGATGGGGTGGGCATCGTCGAGCGCATCGACAGCGAGGGTTCGTCGAAACGCTTCAGGATCGGTTCACCGCCCGCCCTCGCACGCTATCTCGTAGAGAAGGGGTCGGTCACGGTCGATGGGGTGAGCCTGACGATCACGGCGGTATCAACGGTCGCGGACCGCGAACCATGGTTCGAGATCGCCTTGATCCCGCACACGCTCGACGTGACGGTGCTCGGTCACAAGTCGGTGGGCGACCGGGTGAACCTCGAGGCCGACATTCTTGCCAAATACGTTGAACGATTGATGGAGGCACGGGGATGAACTACGCGCCGGTCGAAGAGGCGATCGCGGCTGTCGCCAACGGCGAAATGGTTCTGGTCGTCGATGACGAGAACCGGGAGAACGAAGGCGATCTGATCGTTGCCGCAGAGAAGGTGACCCCTGAGCACATCGCGTTCATGGTTCGGTACACCAGCGGGTTGATCTGTCTGCCAATGACGGGGGATCGACTCGACGAACTCGGCCTGCCCCTGATGGTTCGCGAGAACACCGAATCGCACAAGACGGCGTTCACCGTCTCGGTCGACTTTGCCGAGGGTACGACGACGGGGATCTCAGCATCCGATCGAGCGAAGACCATCCGTGCAGCGGCGGATCCGTCCACCACCGCAGCGGAGTTCCATCGCCCGGGCCACGTGTTTCCGCTTCGCTATCAGCCGGGAGGCGTTGTCGTCCGACCCGGTCACACCGAGGCCGCGGTCGACCTGGCCCGGCTCGCAGGACTCAGCCCGGCGGGGGTGCTCTGCGAAGTGGTCAACGACGACGGAACCATGTCGCGCGGAGATGCGTTGATGCGATTCGCGGACGAGAACGGACTCGCGATCATCACGATCGAGGATCTGGTCTCGTACCGCTGGCGTGAGGAGGCGCTCGTGACCCGGGAGTCCGAGGCGTTCCTGCCCACGGAAGTCGCCGACTTCCGTGCGATCGGATACCGGTCCAAGGACACAGGATCGGAACACATTGCTCTCGTGCTTGGCGACGTTGCAGGCCACCAGGACGTGTTCACCCGCCTCCACTCCGTATGCCTCACGGGCGACGTGTTCGGGAGTCTCCGGTGTGATTGCGGTGTGCAACTGAAGGAGTCTATGAGGATGATCGCAGAGGCAGGGGAGGGGATCATCGTCTACAACCCCACTCACGAGGGCCGGGGGACAGGGCTGATCGACAAGCTTGCCGCCTATCGGCTCCAGGAGCAGGGCTACGACACGGCCGAGGCCAATGTGCAGATCGGACACGCCGTTGACAACCGACACTACGGCGTCGACGCTCAGATCCTTCACGACCTCAAGGTGTCGAGTGTCCGACTCATCACGAACAACCCCGAGAAGATCGATCAGCTTCGTCTCTACGGACTTGACATCGGCGAGCGGATCCCACTGTGGGTTGGAGAGAACCCCCACAACAGCTTCTATCTCGAGACGAAGACCAAGAAGCTTGGCCACTTCGGTTCGTCGTCATGACCGACGAACTCCGTGGAAGCCTCGACGCCAGCGGTCTTCGCGTCGGTGTGGTGCGGTCCCTTTTCAACCGGGCGGTGACCGATGGTCTCCTCGAGGGAGCCCTGGCCATCCTCGATCAGGCAGGTGCACACGATGTCACGGTGGTCGCCGTGGAGGGCGCCTTCGAAACACCACTCGTCGCTCAGAACATGACTGAGCGCGGATACGATGCAATCGTGGTACTCGGCGCCGTCGTCGAGGGGGAGACCGATCACTACGAGCACATCGCCGGCCGGGCCTCGGAGGGTCTGATGCGAGTCATGCTCGACACGGGCGTCCCGATCAGTTTCGGGATCCTGACCGTGCGCGACCCCGCCCACGCGTATGCGAGAAGCGCCCCCGACGAGCACAACAAGGGGAGAGAAGCAGCTGAAGCGGCAATCCGGACGGCGAGCTTGCTTCAGCAACTGGCAAGTAGAGCAGTAGAGCAGTAGAGCAGGAGAGCAGGACTGGTCTACTTTGCACGCGGGGTCGGTTGAACTACGTGGCGCGGTCGTCTACTCTCCCTCCCACAACTGACAAAGCGGAGGCGTCTGTTTCCCACCCTGTCACCGTGTTAGGTGTACCGGGTCGCACTACCAGGCAGCACTCGCGTCGTGCTGCCTTCGTTATGGCACCAGGCGCCTGCTTCGTCGACACATACGAGCAGGAGGTACTCCGATCAAGGAGCCCAGGGTCAACGAGAAGATTCGAGTCAAAGAGGTTCGCCTCGTTGATCCGAATGGCGGACAGATCGGCATCAAGCCGATCGAGGAAGCGCGGTGGCTCGCATCGCAGTTGGAACTCGACCTCGTGGAGGTTGCCCCTGAGGCCCGCCCACCGGTCGTTCGTCTTATGGACTACGGGAAGTTCAAGTACGAACAATCCGTGAAGGCGAGAGAGGGCCGCAAGAAGCAAACGCGCACCGTCATCAAGGAAGTGCAGTTCCGGCCGAAGATCGGAGCGAGCGACTTCGAGGTGAAGCGGAAGCGCGTCGTGCGATTCCTGCAAGACAATGACAAAGTGAAGGTCACGATGCGGTTCCGGGGCCGTGAGGTCACTCACCCCGAGATCGGCAACGACATCCTCAACCGGTTGCGCGACAGTGTCTCCGACTACGGCGAGATCGAGACCGCAGCAAGGCTTGAAGGACGGCAGATGACGATGGTGCTCGCTCCGGTGCGCTCCTCGGATCGGCCACACGAAGAAGTCGAATCCGCCGAGAGCGACGCCATCGTCGTCGAAGAAGCGGACGAGTAGGAGAGTGGAATTGTGCCGAAGATGAAGACGCACAAGGGTGCTGCGAAACGTTTCAAACGCACCGGCAGCGGGAAGATTCGCGGCACGAAGGCGTGGCGCGGGCACAACCGCCACAAGAAATCAAGCTCGCGCTGGCGCCGCGTCAAGGGCAACAGAGTCCTCGACGGTGGCAACGAAAAGCGCATGAACCGCCTGCTGGGCAGCTAGGAGTCAAGCAATGGCACGTGTAAAGCGTTCAGTTAATGCGAAGAAGAAGCGCCGCAAGTTGATGGACCGCGCCTCCGGGTACGGAGGTGCGAGGAGCCGTCGGTACAGGACCGCTCGCGAGCAGGTGATGCACTCGATGCAGTATGCGCATCGGGATCGCCGAGCCCGCAAGGGTCAGTTCCGTCGTCTCTGGATCCAGCGGATCAATGCGGCTGCCCGCCAGAACGGGACGACCTACTCGAGGTTCATGGCAGGACTCAAGTCCGCCGACCTCGAAGTCGACCGCAAGATGCTCGCCGAAATGGCGGTCAACGACCCGGCCGCGTTCTCGGCCCTCGTCGAGGTCGCCGGAGCTGCGAGCGCAGAGTGACTCAACCCGAACGATCTGATCGTTCCGTCGGAGGCCCCGCATCCGCGGGGTCTTCACGCGTGTTGCCCTAGTGCGGATCGAAGCGACGACGAACCAGCGGATCAAGATCGTCCGTCGCCTTCACCGGGGGAGAGAGCGGAACAAGACCGGTCGGACGCTCCTTGAGGGGCCGAAGCTCATCGAGGCGGCGCTCGATGCCGGCGTCGTACCGCTTGAGATCTATACGGTCGACGGTGGTGCGCTTGTCGAGCGGAGTGGCGCCGCTGGATCTGAGGTGGTCGCGGTCAATCGGATCGTTCTCGAGACGATCTCAACGACCGTTGAGCCGCAAGATCCGGTCGCCGTCATCGAGATACCCGCCGCTGTGGACCTCGCTGCAGAGCGAGTTGTCGTGCTCGTCGACATCGCCGATCCTGGCAACCTCGGCACACTGATCCGGAGTGCAGCGGCGCTCGGGTGGCAGGTCGCACTCCTCGGAGGCGCAGATCCATGGAACCCCAAGGTGGTCCGCTCCGCAGCGGGGGCCCACTTCGTCCAATCGCCCGTCAGGGTCGCCGAGCTCTCGGAGATCGCCTCGCTCGGTCTCACGACGATTGCGACGGTCATATCGGGTGGTTCAGCACCGGACGAGATCTCGAGGGACACACCGATCGCTCTCCTCGTCGGCAGCGAGTCCCACGGTCTCGCAGCGGAGATGATCGGGCACTGCGATCAGGCGATGACCATTCCGATGTCCGGGAAGACGGAGAGTTTGAATGCCGCCATCGCTGGCAGCATCGCCATGTACGCATTGGCGGCGAGGTCGCACTCACGGCAGTCGGCATAGGTCTCTAAGTCGCTAACTCTGCTACTTACCAATAGCTGCATAGACTGATATTGACCCCGAGTAGGAACGTTGTTCGAGAGGAGATCTGATGCGTGTGCCGACCGTGCGACGAGCCAACGTTGTTGGAATTGCCGTCGTATTCGCCATCGCCCTGTTGACAGCCGCCTGCGGCTATTCGCCGACTTCAGGCCAGACAGCGACGTCCGTGCAATCGGGTGAGAACGAGGCGGCGCTGAGTGAAGAGGCTGTCGCCGGGCAGGTGATCTTCGATCAGAAGTGCGCTGCCTGCCATACCGTTGGCGGGGGACCCCTGGTCGGTCCAGATCTCGCCGGTATCACAGATGCTCGCGAGCCAGATTGGTTGAGCGCTTGGATCTTGGATCCTGCGGCGTTTGCCGAAGTCAATGCCGACGCGGCAGATATTTTCACCGGTGGCATGCCCGCACTCGGACTGTCAGACACGGACGCCAACGATGTGGTCGCCTACCTGGAGTCCACGAGCAACCTGGAGGCTCCGAGCGCCGCACCGGAGGGGCCTCGCGAACTGATGGCCTCGGAGTTCGACGAGGCTTCGCAGATCTACTTCAACCGATGCGCCGGTTGCCATGGAACTCTCCGAGCCGGTGCCACCGGTCCTGCGATCCAGCCTGATGACAGGACGCTTGAAATCGGAACTGCAGGTATCCAGACGATCCTTACAAAGGGACTGCCCGGAGGCATGCCGGCCTGGGGTGACACGGGTCTCCTCACGGAGGGCGAGATCGAGCTACTGGCGAACTTCATCCAGGTCGCTCCACCGACGCCGCCGCCGCTCGATCTGGCTGAGATCACGGAATCGTGGGAGCTGATCGTGCCCGTCGCTGATCGGCCGACCGAGCCCGAGACGACACGAAATTGGGAGAACTTCACGGGGATCATCCTCCGCGATGCCGGGCAGGTCGCCGTCATCGATGCCGACACGAAGGAGACCGCAGCGATCCTGGACACCGGGTTTGCAGTGCATATCCTCAGGTCATCGGCCACCGGCCGCTACTTCATCGCCGTCGGTCGCGACGGTCGCGTCACCATGATCGACTTGTGGACCGAGACGCCACAGATCGTTGCTCAGGTTCAGGGATGCTTCGATGCCCGCAGTGTCGAGGGCAGCAAGTTTGAGGGCTTCGAAGACAAGTACATCGTGGAGGGTTGCTACTGGCCACCGCAGTACGTCGTCTTTGACGGGCAGACTCTGGAACCGCTGGTCGTTCACGATATCTTGAGCCCCGACATCAACGGTAAGGAACTGGATGAGGTGCGTGTCGCTGCGATCGTGGCATCGCACTTCGACCCGGTGTGGGTGATGGGCCTCAAGGAATCCGGGTACGTCGCGATCGTGGACTACTCGCAACCCGATTTCCCGCTGGTTGAGAGGATCGCCGCCGATCTCTTCCTCCATGACGGAGGGTGGGATCACACAGGCCGCTATTTCATCACAGCGGCAAACGCTCAGAACAAGCTCATGGTGGTCGACGTCAAGAACCAAGTACTTGTCGCCGGTATCGAAACGGGCAAGGTTCCTCACCCGGGTCGCGGAGCGAACTGGCAGGATCCAGAGTTCGGGTGGGTCTACGCCACGACACACCTAGGCGAAGGGAAGATGACCTTGATCGGCGCCGATCCAGACGGGCGACCCGACGTGGCATGGACGGTCGTGCGAGAGGTCGAGATTCCCGGAACCGGCAGCTTGTTCCTGAAGACGCATCCCGAGTCCCCGTGGGTGTGGATGGACACCCCGTTGTCGAACGTCGAGGACGAGACACGTCAGGTGTGCGTCTACAACAAAGAGAAGATGGAGATGGAGAAGTGTTTCTCGGCTGCCGACCACGGTCGAGTTGTCCACTTCGAGTACAACATGGCCGGCGATGAGGTGTGGGTGTCGGTTTGGGATAAGGATGGTGAAATCGTCATCTACGACGATGCGACGCTGACGGAGAAACACCGGATCACGGGCGACTGGCTCGTCACCCCGACCGGGAAGTTCAACGTCTTCAACACCGCAAACGACATCTACTAGAAGGGTCACTCAGACCGGTGTCCTTTGCCGTCAACATGCATCCCATGCGTCGGCGAGGGACATCGACGAGAGCTCTCGAAGCAGAGCATCGCGAGCCTGAGACCACGCCCCATGCATGGCACACGGGTTGGAAGCATCACACACCTCGCCGCTGAGTACGCAGGTCGCCGTATCCGTCGCCCCTTCCATCGTCTCGATGAGTTCGAGGACCGAGATCGAGTCGAGTTGCACCCCGATTTCATACCCCCCTCTCGGGCCAGGCGTTGACGAGACCCAACGCTTTCGCACGAGGGGAGACATGATCTGAGGAAGATACGGATGGGTGGTGTCGAGCGCTTCGGCGAGATCGGTGCCGGATAGCCGCTCTCCACACGAACAGAGGGTCTGCATGGCCCGAAGGGCGAGATCGGTGCGTTTGTTCAGTTCCAGCCGCATTGCTGAGCAGTGTACTCAGCAATCACCCCGAATCCGCCCGCGCTCAATGCACCGCGCCACTGGCGCTGCCTTCGAGGATCGTTGATCCTTCGGCTAGACGGACGCCCGGTCCTTCTTCTCCTGAGCGGGGAACTCTCGATCTCTCCGCACCCACACGACCTTCTGCCACGGTCGCGTTAGATACGGCAACGGCAGAGTGACGATGTGGACGAGTCGTGAGAACGGGAACGTGATCAAGAACGCCCAGAACAGGGCAGCGTGGAGCTGCAGCACAAACGGCAAGGGAGAGACGAGCTCGGGCCTCGGACGGAGCGTGATCAGTGACCACACATACGGCACGAACACGCTGGTGCCCCAGAACGATCCGAAGCGGTAGCCGAGGGCAATCCACATGCCGGTGATGATCTGAGCCAGCACCAGGACCAGGACCAGGATGTCCATCTTCGTCGTGACCACCTGCACACGCCGAGATGTGATCCTCCGGTAGATCAGGACGATCAAACCGCCGAGAGCCCAACCCGCGAGAGCGAAGCCGGTGATCTCGAGCAGGTAGAGCCTGATCTGCGAGCCGTTCCAGATATCGAACACGACCGGCATGATCAATGCCAGGAAGTGTGCCGTGAGGATCGCCAGGATCCCCCAGTGGAACGAGAACGAACCCCAGAACAGCTTCTCGTGCTCGAGCAGCTGTGTCGAATACGACGACACCGAGAACGCTTCTCTACGGGTCCGGTACATCGTCGCACCGACGGCGATGATGATCGCGACGTACGGAAGGGCGACGAAGAGGATCGTGTTCCAGCTCACCTGGCACCTCCTACGGGTGTCTTGAGAGTGTCCGCAACCGCTGCGATCGCCTTGAGGAGATGCAGATAGGGGCTCGTGTCGTCAGATTCCTTGAGCTTCTTGGTCATCGTTGCGACGGCCGCAGGGAATGCCTGAGCGAGCGAGGGGAGCGGTGGGTCGGCAACGGCCAGATACCGCAGCACCGGGTCGAGATGATCGGGAAGCTCGCCGTTCATGGGAACCCCCTCGAACTCGAGAGCTACCTTCATCTCGGCCATGAACTCGCCGCGTTGGTAGTTCTCACCCCACGTGACCCACCCGACATAGGGAACGAACAGCGGGCTGAGGTCGAGGCTGCGGGTGTGTAGCTCCTCCCATTCGGGCAGGCTCAATCCCTGCAACTCGTTGACGAAGGCACGGAACTGTCGCTTGGCAGCGCCGTTCTCCATCTCGTCGGCCGTCCGCTCGAGCTCGGCGAGGCGATCGGGTGTCGGGTACTGGAATGCCGTTGCGAGGCGCGCGAAGTCCTCCATCACACACCCCGTTTCGGTTGCTTCGAGTAGCCAAGGCCGGTATCGCCCTTCCGTGCCAGCGGATCGCCATAGATGGCCTCTGCGGACATCTCGCGGTGATACGGCGGGAACACGAAGCGCTCGTCGATGGTGGGCAGTGTGCTCATCCGGTAGATCGATTCGATCTCCTCAGGCGTCGTGTCCGCTGCCTCGACCATGGCAAGCGTGGCCTCGTCGATGATCCCCTCGACGCTCTCTCGGCGCTTGTAGATACGCACCGCCAGCATCTTCCTCAGGATCTTCTCGATGACCTCCTCGTTGCCACCCGAGAACAGGTTGGCGAGGTACTGGATGGGCAGCCTCGCTTTCTCGAGGCTGTTGAACAGCTCGAAGTCGATCTGCTCGCGGGCGATGTCGAGGCGGACGAGACCCTCTTCGATCGTGGACACAACCGGCGACAGTGGCGGGATGTAGAACATCATCGCCAGGGTCCGGTACTCGGCATGGAGCGGAACGGCCATGTTCCACACCTTGACGAACTTGTACACCGGGGACTGCTGCGCCGAGTCGATCCAGCCGTCGTCGATGCCGCTCTCCTTCGCAGCTTTGATGACGGCGGGATCGAAGGGATCGAGGATGATCTCCTTCTGACGGTCGAACATCTCGTCGTCCGGCCCTTCGGCAGCCCACTGGATCAGATCTGCGTCGTAGAGCAACACACCCATGTAGCGGATCCGTCCAACGCATGAGTGGGCACAAGCGGGTGCCTGGCCGGTCTCCATGCGGGGGAAGCAGAGGATGCACTTCTCGGATTTGCCGGTCGACCAGTTGTAGTAGACCTTCTTGTACGGGCAGGCCGAGATGCACATGCGCCATGCACGGCACTTGTCCTCATTGACGAGCACGACGCCATCCTCACCGCGCTTGTAGATCGCACCGGATGGACATGCGGCGACACAGGCCGGATTGAGACAGTGGTTGCAGATGCGGGGCAGGTAGTTGAACACGACCCGCTCGATCTCGGCCATCTGCTGACGGACCTCGTCCGTGACGCCCTCGAGATTCGGGTCGTTCGCGGCGTAGATGGTGGAACCACCAAGGTCGTCGTCCCAGTTCGGGCCGGCTTCGATGTCGATCGGATCGCCGGTGATGTCGGAGATCGG
>CAZWDQ010000019.1:17742-26691 GCA_964632475.1 uncultured Acidimicrobiaceae bacterium | reverse complement strand
CCTCACCGGGCCTCCACGAGGCCACGGAGATCCTGTTCGGCGACGACGCCGACGACCGCCTGGATGAGTACTTTGATCCGCCTGCGACGGATGTAGTCGGTAGTCCGTAGTCGGTACTCCCTACTCGGCCGACGTGCGGATAGGCAGGGGTGTGGTCTCTTCCCTCCTCTCAGGGGAGGGTGGCAGCGCCGTCAGGTGCTGACCGGAGGGGTCAGACCGCTCCATCCGACCGAGACGCTTGACCCCCTCCGCCTCCTACGTCGGCACCTCCCCCTGAGGGGGAGGAATAGACCTAATAGCGCAACATCTGAGTACTGGTCTACTGGTCTGCTGATCTACTGATCTACTACTTCCAACACCTGCTGAGCAGCGGACGAGGCTTCTAGGGATCCCCATTGCCGCATGCTTGTCCTCGGGTATCTCGATCGATCCGCCCACGCCGCCGACGAGCAGGCGTCTCTTGCCGAGGCGGGTACCGTCGCGGCGACCCTCGTTGCGGCCGTTCACCGGATTCAGGCGGCGCCCGGTGTGTAACGAATCTGGGTTGCCTCGGCTCTAACCTCCGAGAAGTCAACGAGAGGGAGTGTCGATGGACGAGATCGATTGGAAGGATCTGCTCTTCAGCTTTGAGGGTCGCATCAATCGTGCCAAGTTCTGGCTCGGTGTGGTGGTGATCGGTGTGGTGCCGTGGGTTTTCATGATGCTCGCATTCATGGTCGACTCAGGCTTCTTGCTGTGGATTGCATGGCTGTTGTATCTCGTCGTGATCTGGCCGGCAATTGCCATCAGTATCAAGCGGTGGCACGACCGTGGCAAGTCCGGGTGGTGGATCCTTATCGGATTCGTTCCACTGATCGGCGGCCTGTGGGCTCTGATCGAGACCGGATTCCTCCCGGGTACATCTGGGACGAACCAGTACGGTCCCGACCCGCTCGCCGGCCTCTAGAACCAAGACCCAGACAACTGAGGCACAGCCGGTGCGATGTCTTCGGACCGCACCGGCTGTGCCTCAGTTCTTGTTGTAGGAATGCCGTCTCAGTCTTCGAAGTTGGCTTCCAGATCGCCCCGGTTGATTGCGTCGGCGAACGCCCGGTAGTCGCTCTCGTTCTGATCGGCGTAGGAGTAGGCGAACTCGGTGATCGCCTCGTCAAACGTGCTGCTACTGCCGAGATAGCCGTCGATGGCCACAGGATCACCAGATCGGGCGTGACTCCGCGCCAGGGTCCAGCCGCACAACTGCGCATACCTACGCAGGTCCTTCTCGTCGGCGTCATCGACGTTGAATGAACGCTTCCAGTCACGGAGTTGGCGCCAGTAGTAATCGTGCCCGCCGGTTGAAGGCGACCAACCGAGGAAGATATCGCTGGATGCTTGCATCAACCGTTGTCCCTGCACGACCCGCTCACCGTGGTTCCCGTACGGGCTCGCCGGCACAAATGCCTGCAGCGCGGAGGGACCCGCTTCCTTGATTTGGAGGAAGAGAGGGTCCTGTTCGTCCCGACCTTCGAGCAGCAGGATCATGCAACGCGTTCCCACGCTACCGACACCGACGACCTTGAGAGCGACGTCGATGGGGCGGTACTTGTCGAGGAGAATCCGGCGATCGGGCCGGAGCGTGTCTCGATAGGTTCCGAAGCTCCGCCGTGCCGCTTCTTCGAGTTCGTCTGGAGCGGCGACGTGCGTCGCATCGCGAAGAGGCACGAGAACCGGTGGATTCGACTTGATCCGGTACGCTCCGTTGACACGCTCGGCGAGCTTCGAGAGAGCCTGGAGGCTGTTCTTCGAGTGAGCCTTCTTGGTTATGTGCTCAGCTTTCTTGGCCTTCTTCTTCTTCCCTTCATCTCGGTAGAAGTCGGCGACGTCGTCAATCGACAGATGGGTGTACCAGACGCCGAGAGTTGGCTGTTCTGCGAACTGCTCCATGGCTGTGCGGTACGTCTCGACCGATGATGCGGTGACCTTCCTGATGTCGGCGTCGTTGAAGCCCAAGTGACGTCCGGCGATCGTGAAGCTCGTGGCAAGCCGCTTGAGGTCCCACTCCCACGGCCCGACGATGGATTCGTCGAAGTCGTTCACGTCGAACACGAGTTTGCGCTCTGCCGACCCATAGGCCCCGAAGTTCGAGAGATGGGCGTCACCGCAGATCTGCGCGTTCATGCCACTGATAGGTGTCGATGACAGATCGGAAGCCATGATCAGCGCCGCACCCCGGTAGAAGGTGAACGCCGATTCGACCATTCGTCCGCGGCGGACGGGGACGAGCGTTTGGAGGCGTCCTTCGTTCTGGCTCTCGATGAGGTCGACCGGATCGGGTCGGTCGCCTGCCGGTGACCATGCGGCGTGACTCGATCGTGGCGTCGCTTCGCGAAGCGACTTCCCGTGGGCCTTCCTCTCATAGACGGATCGATGAGCAGTTCTGTCATCCCATGTCACGATGAATCTCCCGTTTGGCTGGTAGCGGAAGGCTACACCGAGCGATCCCCACGCCGGGTACCCCGATCGAGGGGTGTCTTCAACCGATCCCATCAATCAGAGCGACGAGTGAGGCATCCTCAAGTCGCCGCGGATTCGTCGAGAGCCGGCTCGAGGCTCCACCATCGCCGCCTTGCAGGTCTAGTCCGTCTTCTCGACGACCCTATCCGCATACAGCCCCTCGTACGAGCGGGCCACGATCTCGCACGCCTCTTCGAGTTGCCTGCCGGTGAGCGGGTGTGCGGCTCGCTCACGCCAGTGTTCGATCCGGTGCAGCGCCGTCTCGCTCACCATGGCATCTGTGGCGTCGCTGTCGATGCCCAGTCGAGCGGTGATGCTTCCTTCACCGGTTAGACGGCGGATCTCATCCAGGTCGTCGTCATCGAATTCGACGGTTCCGGAGGTTGCGAGGTACCAGAGCCGGAGATCCAGAAGCTCTCGGGACGTGGACTCGACTTCCTCGACCGCGGCAAGGAGAGCACCGCCGGTCTCGTGATCGTCTCGGTCGAGACGGCGAGCGACGTCCTTGAGGCCGGCGAGCACCGAGCGTGCTTTGAGTACCCGGGCCCTTCCGAAGAAGTGATCGATCAGGAGTTGATTGAGCTGCTCGATCCCGGAGGCTGCGATCAGGGTTCGTGAGAGCTCGGCAGCCGTCTCCGTCCTGGCCTTCCGGATCTCAGTCACGGCAAAACGGATGCCGAAGATCCCGAATCGGGAGAGCAGGTCCCGTCTCGTCTGGGGAGTAAGTGGACTCCTCGCCGGATCACTGAAGCGGTCGACCGAGAGCAGCATCTCATCCAGTTCGGAAGCGGGCATCGCAACGAGTGCACGCAGAGCGGCCATCTCCTCCTCGCGCAAGGTTGCACCCGTCTCGGCGATGAGTCCGGCGACCGGAATCACTGTTGTGCACAGCGCCCGCACGCGTTGGTCGGCCGCGTAGCGTTGAGCGATCGTTGCAGCAGAAGCAAGGGCGTCCGGTCGTCCGGCGCCGATCTCGTCCGCCCGTGACAACACCGCGACGGCGTTCACAGGAGACGGGTGGGAGAGGGATCGATCCGTGAACGCTTCGAGGAAGTCGGCGTCACGGTGGTGCATGTGCCGCATCAAATAGATCACAGCGTCGACGTCGCCCACGCCATCGTCATCGAGTCCGAGGAATCGGAGTGTCCGAGCGGAGCTCTGTTCGTCCAAACCCTCGAGTCCGGGCGTATCAATGAGGATCAGGTCCTCCAGGCGCGACGATGGCCAACCCACCTCGAGACGATCCACATCGGACAGCGCAATGTCATCCACCGAGATCTCGAGCGTCCGTTCGCTGCGATGGAAACGCAGGGATCGTTCCGTGCCGTCTCGAAGCACGGCAGACGCGTCGTAGCCGATGGAGTTCCTGTACCAGGTCACGATCCGGGTGCACTCACCTGCGTCGGTGGGGGCCAGGCGCTCACCGACGAGGGCATTGAGAAGCGTGGACTTGCCGGCCTTGACTCTGCCGGCGATGGCAACCCTGAGCGGTTCGTCGAGCCTCACTCGCAGATCGGCCACGGTATCGGTCAACGCGTGGCCGATCGTGAGATCTGCAGCCGTGGTGCAGAGCCGGCCCATACGGTCGAGGAGAGCATCTGTCATGGTGTGTGCTCCTCGAAGCGTTCCTTCTGGGCGTCCGTCTGCCTGATCAGTCGCTCGAGGTGTTCGATCTGCTCTGTCAGGAGTGAGAGGCGCTCTGCCCTCTCGCTCTCGGTCGTGGCGAGGATTCCCTCGATTGTGCTGATGGTGTTCGAAAGCGTGCCATTCAGCTCCGTGATCTGATCCGAGAACGAGTCGCGCAGCAGACGGTGAGTCTCTTGAACGGCTCTGCGGGACTCGAGGCCTAGCTCTGTATGCGCCTGACTGACGTACTCGCGCAGAATGGTCCGGGTCTGTTGTCGGCGTCGCTCGATCAGGCGTTTCCGTTCATCGACGATGTGTCTTGCCCCGAAGACAACGCCAACGCCGATGGCGACCGGGGTTGCGATGGCAATTCCGGCGAGATTGGACATGACACCGAGAAGGATGACTCCGCTTGACGTGCCCCTGAGAGCACCGAGCCCGGTTCCGATGGGGCCCTTCTTCTCGAACCGCATTGAGCGGTCAGACGAATCCCAAAGTTCGCCGAGATCGACGCCGTCGGGAGTCACGATCGTCGGTGTATGTAGACCGGCTGAGCGCAGCTCGTCGGTCACGCGGTCGGCGAGTTCGTCGGCACCGAACTGGATCAGTTCGAAGACATTCCGGGCCAGCGCCGTAACCGCCGCCCGAAGCTCTTCGGTGAGTGGCTCCCATTGGCCGGCCTGGTCGCCATCGCCGAGGCGGTCGTCGAACTGCTCGAGTAGATCTCGGAACGAAATCTTCAGATGGCGATCCATCTCCTGGTTGAGGTCGGTGACGCCGTCGCCGAGGATGGTTGACCATCGAGCGCTGGATCTGCGCAGAGACACAAGACGGTGTCGGGCGCTGCTGAGTTCATCGACGAGTTCATCTGCCGAACCGGGATCGGCGAGCACCTGGCGCTCGGTCCGGACGGACGTGACCAGGAGCGAGAGAGCGCGGGAAGATTCACCCAACGCCCTTGAGGCAGTCCTCTCTCGGGCATCGTCGAGGATGTCGGTTCGTAGCGCGGCGAGGAACTCCGGGAACCCGCTCTCATCATTGATCTGGGGATCGGACCGATGGAGAGCCTCGAATCGGAGGGTCGAAGACACAGGGATCACGACCCCGGGCAGTTCGAATCGGGCGAGGTGACCGCGGTCGAGTTCGACAATGCGCTCCCACTCCGGGTAGAGGTCGATCTTCGTGAGGACGATCAGAACGGTCGGACACACTTCCATCGCCTCTCGAAGGAAACGGATCTCGGGTGAGGAGAGTTCGGCCGATGCGTCGGTGACGAAGATGAGGGCGTCCGCGTATGGGAGAAATGACAGCGATGCTTCGGCAGTTCCTCCGCGGAGAGCGCCTCCGCCCGGCGAATCGACCAGGGCGAGCCCGGCGGCGAGGACCTGGTTCGGGAGGCCGACATGCACGATGTCCACCTGGAGGTGGTTGGCGGGGTTCCCGCGTTCCGACGCGTATCTCCAGATGTCCTCGAGTGGTATCTCCTCGACAACCGGGGCACCGTTGCTGTGTCGGCGGATTCTCGCCACCGCGGGATCATGATGATGGAGCCACGTGACGGTGGACGTTGAGAGATCGTCGTCGACGGGACAGATGGTGCTCCCAACGAGGGCGTTCACCAGCATGCTCTTGCCCTGCTTGTACTCACCGGCTACGTAGAGGACGGTCGACGGCTCATCGAGACGGGCACGGGCGTGGTGAAGGCGTTGCGCCAGGTCGTCGTGCCGGAGGGCCACGCAGTTGTCGATTCCGGCGGTCACGAACCGGCGTGCGACTACGACGGGGGATTCCTCCGCGGGAGTCGCGGGAACCGATGCATCCATCTCACCGAACTCCGGTTGTGGTATCACTGTCGTTTGCGCTCTGTTCAGTCTACGCCCGCAATCCGCGGGTGCGGGCTTTCGGCCCTGTGGGAGCAGGCACGATGTGGGACACTATGTCGACAACGACGATTTGCAAGGAACGATCGGTGTCCGCATGTCGAGGTGCCGTCGGGAGGTGTCGTGTCGTATCAGCTTGGGATCGACCTGGGGACGACGTATTCGGCCGCGGCGGTGGCGGAGTCGGGCAGTGCCGAAATCTTCCAATTGGGCACGTCGATGGCTTCGATTCCCTCGGTTGTTCTGCTCCGGAACGATGGGACCGTTCTGACCGGCGAGGCGGCCCAGCGGCGCTCCATGTTCGAATCCGGTCGCACCGCTCGAGAGTTCAAGCGACGGCTCGGTGACCCGACCCCCTATCTGCTCGGGGGTACCCCTTACGGCGTCGAAGCACTGACGGGCCACTTGATGGCATCGATCGTGGGTCGTGTGGCCACCGAACGCGGTGATCAACCCGGAGGTGTGGTCCTTACGCACCCCGCCGCCTACGGGCCGTACAAGCTTGGGTTCCTGGAGGATGCGGCCCGACTTGCCGGAGTTGGCGCGGTCCGGTTCGTTCCCGAACCGGTCGCGGCGGCCGTGTACTACTCCCACACGGAGCGCGTGACCCAGGGTGAGATGATCGCCGTGTATGACTTCGGGGGTGGGACGCTCGATCTCGCCGTCGTGCGGAAGACCTCTGATGGCTTCGAAGTCGTTGGCACTCCCGAAGGGATGGAGCGATTCGGCGGGGTCGATCTGGATGAAGCCGTGTTCGGTCACGTCGATGAGGCACTGGGCGGGATCGTTGGACACTCCGATCCTGACGACCCGACGACGGTGGCGGCCATCGTCGCGTTGCGGGCCTCATGCCGCGAGGCGAAGGAGGCCTTGTCGGCCGACACCGATGTGACGATCCCGGTGATGCTCCCGAACCTGCACACGGAGGTTCGTCTGACGAGGGGCGAGTTCGAGGACATGATCCGTCCTCGCCTGCGTGAGACGATGAGCGCACTTGACCGGACGGTCCGATCGGCTGGTGTGTCGTACGACGATCTCTCTCGTGTGCTGCTGGTCGGTGGCGCATCACGGATCCCCCTCGTGGCGGAGATGGTGCGCGACACGGCGGGTCGTCCGGTCGCCGTTGATGCCCACCCGAAGCACGCCGTCGCTCTCGGGGCAGCATTGGTTCCGGAAGTTGCCGACATTCAGATGATGCCGGCTATACCGGCAGAACCACTGGCGCGAGGTCGTGAGTCGCCGACAGTGCAGACCACGGCGGCCGCCGCGGGAGCGGCCTCCCTGGTGGCCGCATCGACCGAATCGGGATCGGCGGCCGACCCAGAGGAAGACGAACGCTCCCCACTTCCCGACGAGAAGGAACCGGAGAGGGCCGCGATCCCGGCCGAATCCGAAGAACCCGAAGATCTCAAGGAGGCTCGACCAGCGGAAGGACCGACGGGCCATCCAATTGCCGTCGACGCTGGCAGTTCCCGGTCGTGGCGTCTGTATTCGGTGCTCGGTGTCGCCGTGGCGCTGATCGTGACAATCGGAGGGTTCCTTTGGCTTCAGAACGGAGGCGAGCAACCGGGGGAGGCGACTTCTGCTTCAGTGGCCGATTCTGCGCCGACCGGTGATTCCGAACCGATCGCCGATCCCGTTTCAGCAGTCGATTCCGAGGGCCGTGTTGCTGCCGTCTACCAAATTGGGTACCGATCGATGGACCACGACGACGAGTGGGGAGACTGGTCGATGGATGGCAACCAGGCACCTGATGACATCGCCTCGGACTACCTGCCGGCCTTGGGCCTGTACAGCTCAGTCGATCCCGGCGTCCGGAACGAGCACTTCGAGATGTTCGGTGGGTCGTCGATTGGCCTCGTCTCCATTGTGTGGAGAGGCCGTGAATCGCCGGATGAGCAGGCGATCCCTGACGTACTCGACGATGCAGAACGCCACGGGTTGTCGGCCACGTTCGTCTTCAGCCTCCCGGACGACGGCGGGGCGGAGGTGCTCCTCTCAGAGATCGAGTATTTGCATGCCGCATTCGGAGACCACCCGGCGCTCCTGCGGCCGACCGAGCCGAGCCCGTGGACGGATCGGGCCGAGATGATGGTGGTGGTGGTGGGCATGGAGGCGCTGGAGCAACAAACCGACCTCGACGTCGAGGCCTGGCGGGATGCCGTCGATGAGGTCCATCGGATCGGTGGTGGAGTGATGGTGCTCGCCGTCAGCTCCGATCCGGTTTGGGTCGACGACGTTCACTTCGATGGTCTCGCGAACGGTCCGCTTGATGGTGTCGAACCGCCGACGTACGCGTGGGCCGAGGGACTGAGCGAAAGAGCCTGGTTCGTGCCCGTCGTGAGTCCTGGCAGGTCCGCCACGTGGAGTGTGGAAGCCGAACCGGTGATTCCCCGCCGGGATGGAGCCACATACGAAGAACAGTGGGATGCCGCGTTGTCGGGACCGCGCGAACCGAATGTTGTGCTTATCTTGTCGTTCAACGATTGGCAATCTGGCACGCAGATCGAGCCGGCAGCGCCGGAGTCCATCCGTGGAGACGGAACTCCGTACTTCAACTACGAACCCGTCCCCCCGGAAGGCTATCTCGATCTCACCAGAGCCGCCGTCGAGCGGTGGGGTGGGCCTTGAATCGGCGCGCGGACTTCCTCCCCTAGACGCGGCGTCACCGGTGGGGTATTCCAGAGAGTACGGATGACACCGATCACAGAAGGGGGAGTCATGACTGCCTGGAGCCCACCGAGTTCTCGCTACTACCGCCATCCCGACGGGACGATCACCTTCCTCGATGAGACGGGAAGCGTGGTCCCTACGCCGCCGAACATGACGTACGTGCCTGCAAATGGCGACTCGGCGATCCTCGATCCCTGGGGCAACACGGTCCAGGAATACACCTTTCCGAAGCAGTTCTTCATTCATACGTTTTCTGATGGGTCGATGACGGCGGTGG
>CAZWDQ010000019.1:8301-17642 GCA_964632475.1 uncultured Acidimicrobiaceae bacterium | reverse complement strand
TTTGGCTGAGTCTGATTATGCGGTGTTGCCGGATGGGACGTTGTATGAGGCGCCGGGTTATGAGTTTCCGAAGCAGTTCTTCATTCATACGTTTTCTGATGGGTCGATGACGGCGGTGGATTCGTCTGGTGTTCCGTTGCCGATTCAGCCGGAGTTGGGTCGTGGTGGGGCGGAGTTTTTGGCTGAGTCTGATTATGCGGTGTTGCCGGATGGGACGTTGTATGAGGCGCCGCCCCTCTACCCGCCAGCCGGCGAAAGCCCCGACACGTGGCCGCCCGATCCCTGGCCACCCGAGTACGTCAAGGCGCCCGTGGAAGAGGACACCGGAATTGAAGAAGTGGTCGGAGCCGACGAACCCGACGCTATGGACGCCTCAGCCGAAGCGGATGATGCGACCGTGCAGGTGATCGAGGGAGAGGACGTGGCAGAGGATCCATCGGTCGCTCGTCAAGAGGCGACCGAGGATGTGGCCGCGCCGCCTGTCGACGAGTCGATGAGGAGCTACACCGGTGTGCAGCTTGAGGAGGGGGAGGTCCTGGTCGACGACGACTGGTCGGAGATCGAATCTCGAGAGGAGGAAGTGTCTACCGACCGGGTTTCTGAGCAGCTGCTGACAGCCGGTCTGAATAGCAGCGTCTCGGGTGGTGAGGTGGTGTCTGCGACGCCGATCACTCTGCCTGGTGAGGAGATGCCGGTTGGTGGTGAGGTGGTGTCTGCGACGCCGATCACTCTGCCTGGTGAGGAGATGCCGGTTGGTGGTGAGGTGGTGTCTGCGACGCCGATCACTCTGCCTGGTGAGGAGATGCCGGTTGGTGGTGAGGTGGTGTCTGCGACGCCGATTACTCTGCCTGGTGAGGAGATGCCGGTTGGTGGTGAGGTGGTGTCTGCGACGCCGATTACTCTGCCTGGTGAGGAGATGCCGGTTGGTGGTGAGGTGGTGTCTGCGACGCCGATCACTCTGCCTGGTGAGGAGATGCCGGTTGGTGGTGAGGTATCCGTTCCGCCCATCCCCGTCCCGGCACAACCAACTGAGAGCGATGTGGACGACGGCGGGACCGCACTCGATCTCATGGGAGAGGACGTGCCCGCAGACATCGGGGTTGAAGGCACCCCGGCGGTGGATGACGCCGAGTTTCGCGTTGAAGCCATCGAGGAGATCCAGGTCGAAGAAGTACGCCTCGAGGAAGTCGAAGCGGACGCGATTGAGTGGGTCCAACGGATCACGGAATCGGATGAGCCGAGCCTCGAAAGTGATGATCTCGAGGAGCTCGACAACTGAAGCGGACTCCACCAATGCGTCAACCGCAGGCGGACCGAGGGGATCGCACACCTCCGTTACGTCGTTTGTGCCTAGAAACACAACAGTTGTGATCGTAAGCACAAACGACTTGGCGTGGCAGACTGCTCGCTGTGACTCACACACACGAATGGCCGGGGGAGTACACCTACTGTCCCCACTGCACCACTGAACTCGAGATGACCGACGTTCACGGGAAGCCGAGGCGGCGGTGCCCTTCGTGCGGCTTCATCCACTGGCGGAACCCGGGGGTCGGCGCCGCTGTCGTGGTGTTCGACGACGACGGCAGGCTTCTGATGGTGCGCCGCGGGCCGAATGCGACCCGCTCCGGTCTCTGGTCGATTCCGGCGGGGTTCGTCGACTACGGCGAAGAGATCCGAGCCGCCGCGGCGCGAGAACTCCTGGAGGAGACCGGCCTGGAGGCTGAGATCGGCGGCGTGGTGTTTGCGGCGTCGAATTTCCACGACCCGGCCAAGTTGACCGTGGGTGTTTGGTTCTCGGGCACGGTCATCGGTGGAATACTCGAAGCTGGTGACGATGCCGATGACGTCGGCTGGTTCGATCTGGACGAATTGCCACCCCTGGCTTTCGGTACCGACGAAGCGTTCATCGAGGGGCTGCGTCAGGAACCTGCCGCTACCGATCCTTCTTCAGCTGCTCCATCTTCTCCGTGAGTTCCAACCAGGCGGTCTCCGCCTCATCAAGTTCGGCGATGGTTGCGTCGAGGCGATGTGCCAATTCGGTGGCAATGACGTAGTCGTCGGCCACAGCATCGAGCTGAGCAGTCAGGTCCGCCCGGTCTCTCTCCAAATGGGGGATCCGCTTCGTCAGATCCTCCAGTTCGCGCCGCTCCTTCCACGTCGGTTTGGTGCGTGGCGCCGTCGATCGCAGGGGCTTGTCTCCAGCGGAAGGCGTCGGATCGGTTGGCGTGGTCTGCCGGGCGGCCCAGTAGGCGGGCCAGCCTCCGGGATGGTGCTGGACCGCTCCGCCGGGTTCCATGGAGTAGATGTCGTCGCACACCCTGTCAAGGAAGTAACGGTCGTGGCTGGCGATGACCAGGGCCCCCGGCCAGGCGTCGAGATACTCCTCGAGCACCTCGAGCGTGTCGAGATCAAGATCGTTTGTTGGCTCATCGAGGAGCAGGAGGTTGGGCGCTTCCATGAGCGTCAGGAGTAGCTCGAGGCGGCGCCGCTCCCCGCCGGAGAGGTCTCCGATGGTGGCGCTTTGTGCGTCGGTTCCGAACTGGAATCGTTCGAGGAGCTTCGCAGCTGGGACCCGAATACCGGAGTCGAGCAGCGTCGTCTCGGCCCGCTCGCGAACAGCGGCGATCACGCGCGTGTCCGGCGGTATCGGTTCGGGATCCTGCCCGTACCAGCCGGGGACGACGGTCGATCCGCTCGACACGGTGCCCTCGTCGGGCGCGACTCGCTCGGCAATGAGGCGAAGGAGCGTCGTCTTGCCGGAACCGTTGTCGCCGACGACGCCGATCCTTGCATCCGGGAGCAGGTTCAAGGTGACGTTGCGAAGCACCCATTGGTCGTCGTAGCGCTTCCCAGCGTCCTCCAGGTGCACGACCTTGGATCCGATCCGTCGCGAGGGGAGTTCGATCGAGAGTTCCGGGTCGATCGGCGGCCGCTTCGCCGCCATGAGTTCGTGAACAGCGCTGACCCGGGCTTTTGACTTCGACGTGCGAGCCTTGGGGGAGCGGCGGAGCCAGACCAGTTCGGTTCGGAGCCGTCGACGACGGCGGTGCTCGACGGTGGCCTCGTGTTCCTCCCTTGCGGCGCGGGCTTCGAGGTACTGCTCGTAGGTGCCCTGATGTGAGTGCAGCGATCCGTGGTTGACCTCGACCACCCGGTTGGCGACGCGGTCGAGTAGGTAGCGGTCGTGGGTGACGAGGACGAGCACCGACGTGCGAGAGAGGAGGTGCTCCTCGAGCCAGTCGATCGTGTCGACGTCGAGATGGTTGGTCGGCTCGTCGAGGATCAACAGATCGCACTCAGCGGCAAGTGCCAGCGCCAGGGCGAGCCGCTTGCGTTGTCCACCTGACAGATCTGCGACGGAAATGGAGGAGTCGGAGAGGCTGAGCCGGTCGGCCATGGCGATCGTTTCACGATCGTCGCCGATCACGCCTCCGACGGTGCTGTCGGCAGGGAACGACGGATCCTGGGAGAGAGAAGCCACCCGGAGACCGGCGCTGCGAACGATCCTTCCCGCGTCGGGTTCTTCGGTGCCTGCGATAATGCGCAGCAGCGTCGACTTGCCGGATCCGTTCCGGCCGATGACGCCGATGCGCTGCCGTCGGCCGATCCCCAACGACACCTCCGCCAGGACCGGTGTCTCCGGATACGACTTAGAGATGGATTCAAGACTGATCAGATGCATCGGCTGCAGTATGCCCTTCCCGTTGCATCTCGATACTCCAACGTCCTTCCTCCCCGTCAGGGGGAGGTGCCGCCGAAGGCGGCGGACGGGTCAAGCCCCTCGGGTGAAGATCAGAGGCAAGCAAGAAGGACCGAATCAGAATTCGATGAGGTCCGGGTGCGGTCCAACGCGATCGTCGCGGTCCATGGCGTTGATGGTGGACATCTCATCAGCGGAGAGTTCGAACCCGTAGAGATCGGCGTTCTCGGCGATTCGGGACGGGGTCACGCTCTTCGGGATGGCGACGACACCGCGCTGGAGCATCCACCGCAACACGACCTGTGCCACGGTCGCGCCATGCGTAGCTGCAATGGCCGACAGTTCCGGATCGTCCATGATCAGGCCTTGCTTCAGGGGACCCCACGCCTCGATGACGATGCCGCGCTCGTCGCAGTACTCGACGAGATCCGGACTCTGGAGGTGCGGGTTGAACTGGATCTGGTTGATCGATGGGACCACGTTGGCGTTCTCGAGGAGCAGGTCGAGGTGGTGAGTGAGGAAGTTGGACACGCCGATGGCTCGCGATTTGCCCGTAGCCTGGATCTCCTCCATCGCCCGCCATGTCTCCACCGTGTGGGCCGGCTTCGGCCAGTGCACGAGGTAGAGGTCGACGTAGTCCATACCAAGCCGTTCGAGGCTCGCAGCGTTGGCGGCAAGCGTCGGCTCGAACCCCTGGTCGCTGTTCCAGACCTTGGTCGTGACGAATATCTCGGAGCGATCGATTCCGGATGCGGCGACCGCCCGGCCGACGCCCTCCTCGTTGCGGTAGAGCGTGGCCGTGTCGATGTGCCGGTAGCCGAGGTCGAGTGCGGTGGCCACGGCCTGTTTGACATCCTCTCCGTCCTTGACCTTGTACGTGCCGAAGCCAAGGAGGGGGATCTGGACGGTGCCGTGAAGGGCAACGGTGGTGTCAAGTGAGATGCTCATAGGCAGAGCCTCTCACATCTGCGGCACAACAGGCTTATGAATCGACCGGGGTCTGCACTCGCTACCCTTCCTTTCCTATGGCAGACATGCAAGGTTCCGAGCCAATACGTGGCGACGATGAGGGGCCACCACAACCTGCTCGTCGTCGTGGAACCGTTGTGCTCTCGTGGGCGAGTTACCTCGATAGGGCTCTCACATGGGGCCTTGAGCCGGTGGAGCGCGACGAGATCCTGCATGAGCGTGAAGCTGATCGATTCGAACACGTGGCGGATCCCGAAGCCTCGATGGCGTCGATCGTGGCACGATCCGTCTGGAGTTCCGTGGCCGATGTCTGGTATCGCTTCGTCGGGGCCGAGACATCGGCGCTGCCGCTCGCAATCATGTCCGCTGTTGTCGGCGTCGGAGCGATCGTAGATGCGTTCACGCTCGGCATCACACCCACGCTTGCCGGTCTCAACGTGGTGACCGGGATCGGATACGTCGCAATGGCAGCGGCCGGAATTCGACAGCCACGCAAGCTGCAGCGGACCTGGCTCTTGCCCGGCTTGGTGCTTGCATCGTTCGGGACGATTGCCGGCGCGATCATGCTGCCGGCGACGGCTGAAGCCGGTCTGTACGGATGGGTTGCGAAGATCGCCCTCGCCGGTGTGGGGACGGGTCTTGCCGTCGTCGCCGTGACGCTCATTCGGCCGCACTTCAATCGGGCCTGGATCATCCGGGGTGGTGGGATCATCTGGGGCTCGGCTCTGATCATGGCCGTGGGGGCGCTCGGCTGGACGATTGCAGACGCACCCATCTATTCGACTCGTTGGTCGAGTCTGATGGTTGCATCCGCGTGTGTCGTCGGAGCGGGCGTCATCGCCCGACTTCGCAACATCGACGTGGCCTGACACGACCCCGGGGGGGACGAGGGACTACTGTGTGATGGCGAGAGGGGGAGGAAGATCATGAGACGCAAAGGGGACACCGAGCTGGTGACGAACGAGGTGAAACTGCTGCTGGCAGCCATTTCGACGACCACCTCGGGTGACTCAGAGTTCCACGGATACTCACTTGCCAAGGAATTGGCGCACCTCGAAGGCGCTCAGACACCGATGTCGCAGTCGACGCTGTACCGGGCGCTGCGGAGGCTCGAAGAACGAGGAGCCCTGCGGAGCCGGTGGGAGTCGATCGAGGAATCCCAAGTCGAGGGACGTGACGGCCCCCCGCGCCGCTACTACACGATCACGGCGAATGGCGTTGCAGCAGCCCGGGAAGCCGTCGCGAGGTCTCAACAGTCCCAACGTGCCAGCGCCTGGCAGACTTGGGTGCCGAGCTTCCAGGGTCGGTAGCTTCCGAAGCTACCGGTGCACCCAACGGACGCTCTCTGCCGTTGTCGGGCGCCGTTGCTGCCGCCGATGCGATGACCCTCGACTCCGGTTGGATCACCGAGACGCACTGAACGGCGAACCGACGGCGATGTAGTCCGTTCTCCCCCTGAGCCTCAATCCACTGTGGTTGGGTCCAGGGGTGGGATCTCTTGGTGAAGTCGGGATTCGGGGTGTTGTCGGTGATCACGATCCGGGTGAAGGTTTGAGCGGGGCTCTCTGACATTCTCCCCCACGCAGTGGGGGAGATGCCCGGCAGGGCAGAGGGGGACCGGTCCTGTCGTGTTCTTGCGGTGAGGATGCCCCCTGCGAACTCGCAGGAACCCCCCTGCTCGTCGCAGACTTCTCGCGTCCCCCGCCGTTCCGTCGGGGGGACAGGAAGACGGTCCACGGTCGCTTCACCAACCGTGGATTGAGGCTGAGAGGAGAAGCGAAGACAGGGGCTACGAGTCGAGGTTCGGCGGCGGTTAGGCGGGGTGGGCTGACTCGACTGGGGTTGGCTGTTCGATCAGGGCGAACAGGTCGTCGGGGCGGATGGGCTTCTCCAGCAACGCGTCCATGCCGGCGTCGCGACTTCGATCCATGTTGGCCTGGTCTGTGAAGGCGGACACGCCGACGATCAAGGGACGCTGGGTTGATCCGGCGTCCCTAGCCCGGATCACGCGGGTTGCTTCGAGGCCGTCGACACCGGGCATCATGATGTCCATGAGAATGACATCGAACGTGTCCCGTTCGAAGGCGTCCACAGCTTCGGCACCGTCGCATGCGGAATCGGTGGAGTGACCTCGCTGATCGAGCATGCGGGTCATGAGGAACAGGCTCGTTGGGCTGTCATCGACGACGAGAACGCGGAGACTCCGACGCCCGTCTCGTAGCCAGTGACGGGTAACGAGGGTCGATGTGTCTCCGGCTTTCACCAGTTCGGTTGTCGCCTTGATCGCATCGACGAGACTGCCGGGATCCACCGGCTGCGGCAGATAGCCCCTAATCCCGTGTTCGCGACACCGTGCGGCGTCGCCACGTCGACCGGTCGATGCGATGACAATCACCGGAACATCGGGAGCGATCTCCCGGAACCTGTCACAGGAAGAGAACGACTCATCGGTAGCCGTGACGACGGCAAGCGACGGCAAAGTAGCCGCATTGCCGTTTGTCCGTCTCGACGCGATCCACTCCTCGATGCTCGAATTGATGACATATGAGAGCCCCGACTCACTGAGTGTCTTCACGATCGAGCGGCGATCGTCGAGGGAGCCCGCGATGACAAGGATCGGATCTTCGAACCGAGTCTGAACGTCGACGACCGGTCGAGACAGATCCTCGTCTTCTCCGATACCGAGCCTGACGGTGAACTGGATGCAATCGGGCTGACCGGGTTTGTTGCCGACCGTGATGTGGCCACCCATTCGCGAAACCGTCTCCAGAGCGACTGGTATGCCGAGAGCGCCGTAGCCAAGGGAATCCGAGAGACTTCCCCTGAACCCGACGGACTCGCCTTCGGGTTCGGATGGTTTGTCAACCGGGGGAACGTCCATAGCCGCGACGTCGAAGCGCAACGTGACGGATTCGTGTTCTCTCTCTTCGACGTCGATCGTAAGCAGAATGCGAGAGGACGATGTCCGCCGCGCGACGTTGTCTATGAACCTGACCAGTAGGAGACGCAAGCGGCCCGGATCGCCGATGAGAGTGTCCGGAATGCTGGGGGAGACTTCGTCGATGAGTTCCACGTCACTGGATGAGGATGTCGACTTGGCGATTCGCTTCACGCCCGAAATGAGACCCCCGAGGCTGAATGGCGCAGCGTCGAAGTGGAGGCGTCCGGACTCGAGCATCGAGAGGTCGTTGAGGTCATGGGCGAGTGTGAGGATGGTCGCGACGTGGTCTTCGATCGCTGCGAGAGACTCCACAGCGTGAGCGGGGAGTTCTGATCCCACGGTTGTACGAGTCGCGTCCAGGATTGCCGTAGCGGGGTCACTCAGACGCTCGGCGATGTGCGAGAAGATCTGGGCCTTCGTTGGAGTCCCACCGTCCACGGCGACTCCAGCGCTTGTCAGGCGTGAGAGCGTTCGTCGCTCCTCGACGGCTTGGCGCAGGCACTGATCCAGGTGTTCGGATCCGATGCTGTCCTCGACGATGTAGCACGACGCACCAGCCCCAACTGCCGTGACTCCTGTGCCGTGATCGCCGGGCTCGGCCACGAAGATGATGGGAACATGGAGGCCTTCGTCGGCGAGTCGGGAGAGCAGATCGAAACCCGTCCGAACACCGATGTGATGGTCGACGACACAGACATCGTGGTCCCCACCGGCGATGGCTCCGAACGCGTCGGCGAGCGTGGTCGCGCGGGCAATGACATAGCGGCCATCCGCGATCCCATCGGTCAACTGCTGGAAAACCCACGACATCGCATCACCATCGTCGACGATCAGCACCCGAAGCGGGCGCACGTCGTTCGATGCAGGTCCGACCGGCGGCTCCGAGGCCGTACGGTCGGTCTGATTCGACGCAAAACCGGTGGTGTGTTTCTGCACAGCGCTCCGCTGATTGCTTCTTGTCCGTCCAAGCTCTATCGGCGGGCAGGAGGTGGCTCTTCAGTAGTTCCGACTCGATCCTCCTGCGGTGTGCGGTTGGGGTCCTTCGGTTTGACGACCACAGTCGATCACAACATCGCCCGTTGATCGCTCGCACAGTGCTCGGATCCTTGCAGGGCGTCTGCGACGGTGGGATGATACTGACGTCTTCGGATGAGGAGGAGGGGCTGACTCGCTGGGCTTCGTTCCCGGTTGTCTTCTTGGCTCCGCCCGCCGATTCCGGCGCATTGGCTTGACCGGGTTCCTCGACCAATCTCCCCCCGTTTGGTCGGGGGCCCGGTCACCTCCTTGTGCAGAGGTCGTCCTTCGACGATCCGTCCGGACTCGACAGGCTCCAGGGGCAGGGGCGGAAGCCGTTTGAGCGACTCGGTCCCCCCGGCTCGTGACCGGGGGGACCGAGTCGGCATCTTCGCCGCAGCTACATCGCCATGAGGGCGACACTCGCTTCGGTCATCCAGGCCCGTGCGATGTGGCCGGCGTCGTGGCGCTCCTCGATCGAGCCACTGCCGCTTGCGACCTCGAAGAGAACCGTTGCCTCGTCGAGGTAGCCGACGACGGCCGTGACGTTCTCGCCTGCAGCATCCGCCCATCCGGCGATCTTGGTGAGATGCTCCAGCCGCAACGTGAATCGCTCCAGGTCGCCCGCCAGGTGCCGTTCGTAGTCGGGGGTCTCGCCGTTACGAGCCGCCCGCCACTCGATTCGCTGGAGTTGACGGCGAGAGATCACGGTGCCGA
>CAZWDQ010000019.1:6048-8201 GCA_964632475.1 uncultured Acidimicrobiaceae bacterium | reverse complement strand
CGAGCCGCCCGCCACTCGATTCGCTGGAGTTGACGGCGAGAGATCACGGTGCCGATGACCTCGGCTGACTCATCGAAGTCGGCGATGGCATCCAGCGTGTCTTCGATGCCCGCAAGCGCTGCCGCCTTCTGTTTGTCCGTCAGCCGGTCCGAGTTGGCGATCCGCTCCTCGAGCGCCGCTGCGCGTTCATCGGCCTGGGAGCGCAATTCGTCGGCGGTCTGGTCGATCCACTCCGGTGGGAACGTTCGTTCCGGGCGGGGTCGCTCTGCGGGTCGATCTGTGTCGATGGCGAGTGCCGGCACAGCGCTGATCACCACCGTCGCGGCGATGAGCGCCACGAGGGCTGTTATCCGTCGTTTCATCCTGGACTCCTTCGGTCGCATGTTCCAACTGACCCAACGATGCACGACCAATGTGAGGCGGTTGCGAGGTAGGTGTCAGGATTCTGTGAAATCACGCTGAGATTGGAAGACAGCCCAGCGGGATCCGACTCGATACCCTTGATGGCATCATGAAACGGATTGCGGTTCTGCTGCGTCGAAGCGTGTTGTTCGGAGTACTGCTTCTCGCGGCCTGTGCCGGTGTGAGCGGTGACGACGTCACGACCATCGTTTCGACGTCCGGGGCTACCACCACGATTCAGGTCACCGAGCCGGGGCTCCCACCCGGCTTCGATGTGCAGGGTCATCGCGGAGCACGGGGCCTCAAGCCCGAGAACACTCTTCCAGCGTTCGAGACCGCCCTCGACCTTGGCGTCTCAACGCTCGAACTCGACCTTCATTTCTCGGCGGATGGGGACGTTGTGGTCTGGCACGATCCGGTGATTGATCCTGACAAGTGCGGACTGAGGCCCGATGCTCCCGTTCACCTCTCCGACCCGGATGATCCCGAAACGTCCGAGGGGGCGCTCGCAGTGCGGTCCCTGACCGCCGGGGAACTGCGCTGGTTCGACTGCAGTCGCAACCCCGACCAGCAGGCATTCCCAGATCAGAACTCCGAACCGACGCTGCTCGCTGAGGACGATTTCGGCATCGTTTCCTTTGACGACCTGATCGACTTCGTCGAGCGATACGCCTCGTCAGCAACGAAGACCGATCTCCAGCGTCAGAACGCAATGACCGTCGGGTACAACGTCGAGACCAAGCGGGGGTTCGGGGATCCGTCGGCAATAGACGACGGCTTCGATGGGACGAATCCGGGACTATTCGAGCTGCGGTTGCTGGAGGTCATCGAGGATCGAGGAATCAGGGATCGCGTCACTGTGCAGAGCTTCATTCTCGGGTCCCTGGAAGCCATCCATCGTGTCGAGCCCGGGATCCGACTGGCGGCGCTCACGGTCGGCGGTGACGCCGACCCCGGCGGCTACGCGGCACTCGGTGCCTCGGTGTGGTCGCCGCAGGCATCGACGATGAGCGAGCGGCGTCTCGTCGAAGCCCATGAGGTCGGGCTGGTCGTGGTCCCGTGGACGGTGAACAGTCTCGAGGACGTCGAAGTGCTGATCGCCGCCGGCGTCGATGGGGTGATCACGGACCGTCCCGACCTCATTCTCGGCCCGTAACAGGCGGAATCGCCGCCGATCCGAGTATCTATCGACCACTTTATGCGCGCTTAACGCACCGTTATCCCTCCATATTGTTCAATTCGGCCACTGTCCGTGTTCGCATCGAAGAACCTAGTGGAGGAGACCCATGACCAGTCGTTCACCGAGAAAGAACCAGCCCAGGTCGAGCACATTCACGATCTCGCTGATCCTTGGACTGCTGCTGATCCCGCTCAGCGCCGTCGCCGCAACCGCACTCATCTCGAATGATGATGGGGATACGGGTGAGGACGACGCCGCCGTGGTGGTTGTCGAAGCACCGCAAACCACGGTCCCCACGACCGAGGCGGCAACAGCCGAAACCGTGTTCGTCACCGAACCTCCAACCGCCACGAGAGCCGATCTCGAAGCAGCGTGCGGTCCGGAAGGCCTTGAGCTCGTCGAGAGAGAGTTGGATGGAACGATCACCGACCTCGAGCAGGCCGCCCTCGACTCCCTTCGCCAGATCTGTGCCGAGGAAGGCCTCGAACTCGCGGGTCCGCCCGCACCGCCGCCCGTCGTGCGGACCGTGAAGGTCGTTGACACTTCGGTCACCTCCACGACCGGTGACACG
>CAZWDQ010000019.1:1463-5948 GCA_964632475.1 uncultured Acidimicrobiaceae bacterium | reverse complement strand
TCGTCCCTTACCTCGACCGCCGCGGGGGTCACCGTCGCCATCATCGGCCTTGTGCCGCTGCTCTGGCTGATGGGATCCTCGCCGGCTGAGGATCCGCCTCCGACTCCGGCCGCCGTGGCCGAATCGAGCGCCCCACAAGTTCCGATGGTGACGACCCCTCCGCCCAAGCCCACTGTGGTCACCATCGACTCCCCGACACCTGCTCTTGCCGGTGTCGGGGAGGCCGCAACACGGGTTCTCTACGCCAACGGCTACGCACAGAACGTAGCCCCAGAGGATGTTGGCAGTGGTCTGCCTCCGGCCGTTCTGGAGTTGCTCATCGAGCGGGACGCAACGCTGACCGTTGCCGTCGACGAATCAACAGAGGAGACTCCGTGATACTGAAGAGACTCTTCCCGACGCGATGGGCCAAGATCCTGGCATGGACCGGCGCCTCGCTCGCATGGGGGACGACGCTGATCGCCGTCACAGCGAACGCAGCTGCAACCGAGGTCGACGAACAGCCGCAACCACAGCTGGCGATCGACCCTCCGACCACGACGACCGTATCCACAACGACGACCGCTCCGATGCCGGACATGCCGGAGCGTGGTCTTGTCATTGTGCGCTACACGCCGGTTCCTCCGCCTCCGCCGCAGGTCGTCACCCGTACCGTTGTGGTCGCCGGCTCTTCGGGTGGAGGTGGCGGTGGGAGTACGGCTTCCGCCGCGGCACCAGCACCGGCACCGGCACCGGCGGCAACCGCACCTGTGAAGAGCTCGGGATCATGAGGCGGATCGTCTTTCCAGCGATGGGCACGACCGTCGATGTGACCGCTCCGACCGAGCGGGGCATCGCAGCCACCCGTGAGCTCTTCGAGCATGTCGAAGCCACATGCAGCAGGTTCCTGCCAGAGAGTGAACTGGCGCGGATCAACGACGATCCCCGAACCCGAGTCTCCCTCTCACCAAGCATGGCGAGCGTCGTTCATGCCGCCGAGCACGCTCGCTCGATCACCGGTGGGTTCGTCGATGCAGGCGTCGGCGGCGCCGTCCACGCCTGGGGTTACGACCGGACTTTCACTGCCGTCACCGATCGTGACCACCATGGAGCGCCAGGGCAACTTCCCGAACCCGAGTGGTCGGTTGACGGAGAGATCCTCACTCGCACTCCCGGGACCAAGATCGACCTCGGAGGGATCGCCAAAGGATGGACCTGCGATCTCGCCGTAGAGCGGGGTCACGCCACCATGGCGTCGGCAGGAGGTGACGTCAGATCTGCCAATCCGCAAGCAATCGTCGAGATCGTTGACCCGTGGGACGACACCGCCACCACAATCCAACTCGGGGTCGGAGCGCTTGCAACGAGTTCGGTGTCCCGCCGTCGCTGGATGGTCGGCGGCGAAGAAGTGAACCACCTCATCGACCCTCGAACCCTGAGTCCAACAACCAGTCCGGTGCTGTCGGCCACCGCAATCACCGCAACGGCAGTCGAAGCTGAGGCGGCGGCCAAGACCATCCTGCTGAGAGGCGCCGATGGGCTTGCATGGGCTGATCGACAGTCGTGGATTACCGCGGCGCTCGTCGTGTGGAACGACGGGACGGTCTACGGAACAACGGGTCTGGAGATAGCGGCATGAACATCGAATGGATGGTCATCCGGGGATCCGGCATCGTCGCCTTTGCCCTTCTTGCCGCATCGAGCATCTGGGGACTCCTGGTGTCCACCAAGGTGCTCGGACGTGCCGTCAAGGCCAAACCGGTCACCTGGTTCCACGAGTCGCTGGGGTTGGGGGCTCTCATCGCCACCGTTGTGCACATGGTGGCGCTCACGATGGACAACTACATCGAGTTCGGGTGGTTGGACGTGCTCGTTCCCGGCATGGCGTCCTGGAACTCGATGGCCGTCTCGTTCGGTGTCATGGCGTTCTACGGACTGGCCATTGTGGCCCTCAGCTTCTATGTGAAGGGTGTCATCGGGCAGAAGGCGTGGCGAACGATCCACTTCCTCGCCTTCGGGACGTTCCTTGCAACGTTGGTTCACGGGATCATGGCTGGGACGGACTCCGGCCACCCGGCAGTCATTGGCCTCTACTTCGGGTCGACACTGCTCATCGTCGCTCTTGTCGCGATCAGGGTGATCCAGCAGCGTTCCGGCGTCGATCGCCCTGCTGCGCGAAGGTCTGCCGTCCGCCCGCAACCCGCTGCGGTGGAGCGGCAGCCGGTACCGATCACCGTGGGGGACTGACCACTCGCTGAATCGGGCGCGACGTCAGTCGTCGTGCAATGAGGCGTCGGTGTCATCGGGTTCGATGCCCGCAGCGGACACCGACGGTGTGACACTGCTGCTTCGCTGCCGGGTCGTGATGAACACACCGACGAGCACGACGAGCAGGCCGACCGCCGCCGACGGGTCGATCCTCTCTCCGAGGACGAGGGCGCCGAGCACCACAGCGACCGCGGGGATCAAGTAGGCGATGAGCGAGACGGTGACGGCCTTCGTGTGCCCCAGCATCCGGAAGTAGAGCCAGATGGGGATTGCACTCGCCCAGATGGCGAGTCCGATGATCCCAGCGATCGCGATCGGTTCGGGTTCGACGCTCCACGGCTGCTCCAGCACGAGGGCGACGGCCGCGGCCACCACGCCTGCCACGAACTGCTGACGCATTGCGAGGCGGGGGGCATCCTGTGGTCCGATTCTGCGGGCGTAGACGGTCCCCGCCGCGTAGCTCAGGGCGACGGTGACCATGGCGAGCTGACCCATGAGATCCTGGCCACCGAACGACGCCGGTGTGACACCGATGATGAGTGCGACTCCACCGAGACCGATCACGACGCCGCCGGCCTGGAGACCGCTGATCCGCTCGCTGGCGAGAAAGAAGTGGGCCAGGATCACGACGAAGATCGGTGCCGCTGCGCTGAGAATTCCGGCGGCCGAGCTGTCGAGCCGCAGCAGTGCCCACGCCGTGAGCACATTTGGCAGCCATCCGCTCAACGTCCCGAGCACCACCGGCGGCACCCAACTGCCGTTCGATCGCTTCGCCTCCCTTCGTGTCGCACGAACGGCGACCCAGAGAATCGCTGCGGCGAGGAGTCCTCGGACGCCCGACATCGTGAACGCCGGCACCGACGGAACCGCCACCTTCATCAGGAGGAACGTGCTGCCCCACATGAGGGCCAGCAGCCCGAGTTCAACCCAGACGCGGGTCTGGGTCGTGTGCTTGCTCTCGTTCTGTGCGGTCGGCTGAGTCATCGGTTCGTGTTCGTTGCGGGGTTCAGGAACACTACCGACGTGGAGCGGGCTCGATGCTTCCGGCATGGCAGCGACACTTGAACGATGCGACGCGGCTTGAATCAGTCCGTGACAACTTCGATGAGTGACATCCGTCGTACCGTGTTCGGCTCGCTTCTCGTCGTAGCGATGGCTGTGGCAACGTTCGCGCCGGCCTCGCTCGGGATCCTCGCAACGTTCATCATCGACGACCTGGGGATCAGCCGGGCCGAACTCGGGGTTGTGCTGGGACTCGTGAACGTTGCAGCGGCCGTGTTGTCTCCGGTCGCGGGAAGGGTCACCGATCGGATCGGCGGCAAGAAGGCACTCGTCGTGTTGTTCGTGACCGCCGGCGCGACGTTCCTGATCTTCGGCACGGCCGTCGCCTACGGAATGCTGCTCGTCGGTGCTATCGCCGGTGCGATCTCTCAGGCCACGGCGAACCCTGCGACGAACAAGCTGATCGCCGAGGACGTACCCGCCGGTGAGCGCGGTGTGATCACCGGCGTGAAGCAGTCGGGAGTCCAAGCCGGAATCTTCCTCGGTGGCCTGACCGTGCCGACGTTGGCAATCAACCTGGGATGGCGTGGCGCATATCTGATTGTGGCGTTGGTTCCGTTGGCGCTGGCCGTCGTCGCAGCTTGGGCGATTCCCGCTGCGCCCACGGCAACGGTCGAGCATCGGACCCGGAGCCGAGGCCCGCTGCCGGGTGCGATCTGGTGGCTCGCCGGCTTCGGGTTCCTGATGGGTTGCTCCGGGGCGGTCACCTTCCTCGTTCCGCTCTTTGCCGAAGAGGTCCTGGGACTCTCCCCGGTCGCTGGCGGCATGGCGGCTGCGGTGATCGCGTTCGTGGCCGTGCCGGGAAGGATCCTGTGGAGCCGCTACGCCGAACGATCGGGAGCGTTCCGCGGTTCACTGGGTGCGATGGCCGTCCTATCGATCGCTGCTGCCGGTCTCTTCTACGCGTCGGGAGCGATAGCGGTGTGGCTGCTGTGGCCTGCCGCTGTGCTGATCGCCGTCGGATCGAGTTCGTGGAACTCGGTCGGGATGGTCGCCGTGATGGTGGAAGCGGGCGTGGCCGCCACCGGGCGGGCATCGGGGATCGTGCTGTTCGGCTTCCTCACGGGTTTGGGCATAGCACCGCCGATCTTCGGAGCGATCATCGACCGCACCGGCTCCTACGATCTCATGTGGCTGCTCTCCGCACTCACGGCGGCCGGCGCCACCGTCGTCATC
>CAZWDQ010000019.1:0-1363 GCA_964632475.1 uncultured Acidimicrobiaceae bacterium | reverse complement strand
CCGGGCCGCTACCTCATCGACAAGAGCGCCCTGGCAACAGCCGTTGACCCTCTCGTCGGAGAACGACTATGGCGACTGTCAGAGTCCGGGTTGCTCGCGACATGTTCGATTGTCGATCTCGAAGTGCTCTACTCGGCTCGAAGCAACGAGGACTGCGACGCAATAGCCGACGAACTCGCCGGATTCGAGCACATCCCGATCGACGAGACGGTGCTGGAACGGGCGAGATATGTCCAACGATTGCTGGCATCAATTGGGCAGCATCGTCTCTCGGTCCCCGATCTGATCATCGCCGCAGCAGCAGAGGCCAACGGAGCGACGGTGCTTCACTACGACCGTGACTTCGAGAGGATCTCGGCCGTCACAGGACAGGCTCACGAGTGGGTTGCCGCCCCCGGATCGATCAACTGACCGCAGGGCCCGAAGCGTCTCGCGTCAGGAGAAGATCGTCTTTGGCTTCTCCTCGAGAACGCCGTCGATGTAGATGTCGAGCTTCTCGTTGTAGAAGGCGACGAAGCCGGCGACCTGTTGCGATTCACGAAAGGGAGCGTCGTAACCCCAGACGACGTCGTCGTGGGTGTCGCCGGTCGTGTCGATCGACCAGTACCGGGCTGTGCCCTTGTACGGGCAGTGCGTTGCAGTGTCCGTCGCTGTGAGGTACTCGAAGTTGACGTCTGTCTTCGGGACGTAGTAGCGGGCGGGGAGTCCCGTCTCGAAGAGGAATCGGGGCTTGTTCGACTCAGCGACGGTCACGCCGTCGACCTCGACCCGGATGGTCCGCGAACTCTGAAGAACGTCGACGCGGGTGTATGGATCACGGGCGTGGACGTACACCTCTTCATCCTCTTCGAACCAGGCGTCCATCGCCCTCCACTCGAAGGCAACCATCTCTCGCAGTTCTTCCACGGGCGAGTCGGTGTGACGGTATGCAGCCTGTTCGGCGGTGTGCCGATTGCTCTCCACGTCGAAGACTTCGGCGGTCCCGCGGCTCGGGGAGCGCTTGGTGTGCTCGGTGGCAAGCAGGGCATCCATGCGAACGTCGTCCTGTGGGAAGTAGTAGACCGGGTAGTACGGCTTCTCCCAGACCAGCTTCGGGCTCGTCGTGTCGGCGATGACCTCACCGCCGAGGTATACCCGGACCCTCTTCTGTCCATCTTCGACTCGAACGCGACCGCGGCTCATGAGTGTTCCCTCTCGTATTCTTGTGGTGCAGAACTTCCGGAGAGTCGGATCCATTCCCGGCGAGGAGGCATGCCACAGGCACTCAGCACTGAGAAGACACGCGGATAGGGATCAGTGGATAGGACTCTTCCTCCCCCTCAGGGGGAGGTGCCGACGAAGGAGGCGGAGGGGGTCAAGGGTC
>CAZWDQ010000018.1:16423-27764 GCA_964632475.1 uncultured Acidimicrobiaceae bacterium | reverse complement strand
CCGCCACACATCACCAGGTAGTGCCAAACGTCACCAAAGACCGCCGGGACCAAGACCGGTCAATGCCAATCAAGCCACGAATGTGTGACTGCCATGTGCGCTTTGGTTCCGGACACCGGGAGTTCCAACGCCGTGGACCATGTTTCTGCGTCGCCGGGCGTGATCAGCCGGCGTTCGTACGCTGCGGCGAACCGTTCATACCCCGGAAACGAAACGCTGCAATCTGCGTCGGCACGAAGTGCCAGCAGCGCGCATACGACAAGCGGCGAGCCAAGACGCTGAAGAGGCGGAAGTACCAACGCGAGTACAGGAAGAAGGAACGCAGCAAGGGCCAACTGAAACCCGGCGATGACAACAAGAACCGAGGGGGAAGCTGATGGCGTCGATCACAGCAACTACCACCAAGAACGGCGAACGCCGCTACGTCGTCAAGTACCGAGACCCGAGCGGCAAGTCGCGCGAGAAGTGGCACCGCCGGAAGGTCGACGCCATCGACTTCTCACGGACCGTTGAAGTCGACAAGGACCGAGGCGGCCCACTCCGCTACACAAACTGGAGAACCCGGATCTGGGTGCGGATCGTTGAACGTCTCGACTTCGAGGTCTTGCCCCACGACCTGCGAAAGACATCGACGACTCGACTCTTCCGGGAGGACCGCTGGACACCGGGTGAAGTCCAGGAATATCTCGGCCACAAAGACCCACGCACGACAATCAAGATCTACGACAAAGTGAACAGTTCAGACCTGCCACAGCCCTCAACCCTGAACACACGTTCGAGATGACCAGTGGGGTTGCTGTGGGGTTGGGGACGCATAGCGTTCACGGTCAACACTCTGAAACGACGGAAACCCCTGCAGCCGCAAGGGTTTCCGTACGTGGGCGCTGGCGGGATCGAACCGCCGACCTCTGCCGTGTCGAGGCAGCGCTCTGCCGCTGAGCTAAGCGCCCGTTGTGGGCATTGTATCCCAACGAGGCGACGCCGGGAATCGAACCCGGGTAGAGGGTTTTGCAGACCCTTGCCTGGCCACTCGGCCACGTCGCCGAGACCTTTGTCAACAGAGGACAGCCGAAACCGTCCCCCGAGCGGATGACCGGATTCGAACCGGCGACCTCAACCTTGGCAAGGTTGCGCTCTACCAACTGAGCTACATCCGCGCAGACGCGAAGAGTACCACGGACCAATCGGAACAGCCTACGCGCCGGTTGATCCGAATCCTCCCGATCCTCGTGCAGAATCGGGGAGTTCGTTCACCGGGACGAACTCCTGAACGGACACCGGAATGACCACGAACTGTGCAATCCGGTCACCACGCTCGACCACAAAGACCTCAGTCGAGAGGTTGACCAGCACCACCTGGATCTCACCGCGATATCCGGCGTCGACCAGACCGGGCCCATTGACAACCGAGATCCCATTGCGGGCAGCAAGCCCGCTACGAGGCGTCACCAGCCCAGCGAATCCATCGGGTATCGCCACGGCGATCCCGGTTGGGACAACCGCCCTTTGTCCGGCTTCCAGGCGCGCAGGCTCTCGCGCATAGAGGTCGACGCCGCCATCTCCCGGATGAGCATGGCCCGGAATCGGGAGCCCGTCGTCGAGTCGCTTCAGCGGAATCCTCATGTGGTTGCACCTCTCTCTTGGCCGAGATGGTATCGCTGTCTGAGACTCCTCGATGCCTCAACTGTCGGCATATCGGCGGTATCGTCTCCGCAATCGACCAAACGGATCCATGGCCAGGAAAGAACCAGAAGTCTCGCTCCCCGGCAACGACGGCCGGTGGTTCCTCGAACTCGCCGGGGTGGTCAAACCCCCTCCGAGTCCCACCGAGACCTATACCGAACTTGAAGCACTCGAACAGCCACCCGCGTTCGTCGCCTCCGAGAGCACCGCAGTGACTGCCGGAGCCGCCGCAGTGAGCGGCTCACTCGTCGCCGACGCCAACGGAGAAGTCGTAGGAGACGACACCTTCGTACCTGTCGCCCCGCGAGCTGACAATGGTCTCGAGGGCTGGCAACCCGATGACGTGTCTCCCCGGCTCGGTCGACGTGGATTGGGACGGTGGCTGGTCGCCGTGCTCCTTGTGCTCGTGGTCTCGGCTGTCGTTGCTGCCGTGATCCTGCTTCCACGCGCCGTGCAAAGTGAGGCCGATCTGATCGCGGCCGACTACACCCGATCGCTCACGGATCTACGCAATGAACTCCCCGACTCCCAGATCGCCCTCACCACGCTCACCGACCCTACAAGCACGCCAGAGGACGTATCCGGGTCGGTGCCGGCAATTGGAGACCTCAATACGCGGGGCAACGTCGTCATCAGTCTCGCCACCACCCCACTGCCGTCCACGCCGATGCTCGTCCCGCGTGATCCCCTCGAAGCCCTCGAACCGACGCGGACGACGATGCTCATCCTCGGTGCCGAGGCTGAGGGCATCTCCGGTCGCCTCGCAACGACATTCACCTACCACTCCACTGTCCCGGCGCTCCTCGCGACCCCGGAACTCCCTGTAGAAGCCGACTCCGCGACAACGGATGCCCTGAGCGTGAGCCTCGCAGAGTCGCTCGCCGACACGGCGCGGCTCGTCGCAGACCTCCCTCCGGATCCGACGTTCGCAGAGACACGTGATCTTGCCACGCTGGCTTCTGAGCGATATGCAGGCTGGCAACTGGAGTACCTCGACGCTCTGCGAGAGGGCGACACCGATCGGGCAGCCGATCTCGTTGTCGAACTCGATACGGCACACGAAGGGATCATTGCTTCGCTGGATCGTGCTCTCGGTGTCGTAAGAACCGAAGTTGATCCACGGATCATCTCGCTCGCCGACGAGACCGAAACGGCCATCGCCGACGTTCCCTCTTCCTAGAGGACCGGCGCTCCGTTGTCCCGTCGCTCCAGGGCCGCTGCTTCTCTTTCGAAGTCGCTCGCTCCCTGGAACTCCTTGTAGACCGAGGCGAACCGCAGATAGGCGACCTCATCGACATTACGGAGTTCCGCGAGGACGGCCTTGCCGAGTTCGTCACTCGTCACGAGCGCTGAACCTGCACGCGCTGAAGCTTCGATCCTCGCCACGATGTCATCGACGGTTCCATCAGACACGGGCCGATCAGCGAGCGCCGACTCGAGGCCCCGGCGAATCTTCTCTCGATCGAACGCTTCCTTCCGGCCACCCCGCTTGACGACGGTTGCCAAGATCACCGGGCGTTCGAACGTGGTGAATCGCTCGCCGCACACCAAACACTCACGACGGCGCCGAATCGCTCCACCGCCCTCAGCGGGTCGCGAATCGATCACCCTCGTGTCTTCGGTGGCACACAGTGGACATCTCATCGTGTCCGAGAGCGTACTCCCCAGCGGGATCGAACCTCTCGGCGACATCGAGACCGGCCTGATTCGGTCAGGCCTCGTGAGGGGCGGGAATCAGGAGAACCTCACCGGCTTGAATCGCCGACGTCGAAAAGTCGTTCAGTTCTTGGATGGTCGAGATCATCCCGCGCACGTCCCCACCCGGGGTGATGGTGTCCGACGCGATCGACCAGAGCGTGTCACCTGTGTGGACCCGATAGTCGACCGTGGCGAGCGGATCGCCGCCCGTCATCGCGTGAACGGCGGTGGCGAGGAGGAGCACGAACACTGCAACAGTCGTGGAGATGATGACCAACGCTCTGGCGCTGGTGCTTCGTTGCGAAATCATCCGTGTCTCCTCCTGATCGCCAACCTGCCGTATGCCGACTCTCGTCGGCCCTGTGCGGTGAGCCTGGGCCCACAATGCGAACGTACCGCCTGGGTGTGACAGAAAACGGAGATCCCTACCACCGACCGAACGTCTGTTCGTATTGCGATGCACACTATCGAACATCTGTTCGCTCGTCAAGTCGAACATATGTTTGGTCTCCTCGTCGAAACGCACTAGCGTGGCGCTCAACGAGCGAGGGGCAGACAATGGACGGAAGACACGATCTCACCGACCGGCAGCGGCAGATCCTCGATTTGATCGCCGAAACGGCACGGGGCCGCGGCTACCCGCCGTCCGTGCGCGAGATCGGCGAGGCCGTTGGCCTCTCCTCGCCGTCCACTGTGCACAGCCACCTCACCGCGCTCGAGCGAGCGGGCTACCTGCGGCGCGATCCGAGCAAACCGCGGGCGATCGAGGTCATCGACGACGGTTCGGCCGACGGCTCTCTCCACCGGGCACCCACACGTGACGTCCCGCTGGTCGGCCGGATCGCGGCCGGGTCACCGATCCTCGCCGAAGAGGATATCCAGGAGATCTATCCCCTCCCGACTGAACTCGTTGGAAACGAACCCGTCTTCATGCTCGACGTTCGCGGCGACTCGATGATCGACGTCGGGATCTTCGACGGTGACTACGTGGTGGTCAGACGTCAGCCGACGGCGAACAACGGGCAGCTAGTCGCTGCGCTCGTCGGGGAGGACGAGGCAACCGTGAAGCGCCTCAAGCGCAAGGACGGTCGGGTCATCCTCGAAGCCGAGAATCCGGCGTACGCCCCAATGGTCTTCACCGAAGGTGTCGAGATCCTCGGAATCGTCGTCGCCGTGCTGCGACGCGTGGAGTAGGTCAGTCAACCGTTCCGCGATAGACGATCGATGCCGGGCCGGTCATCCAGGCTCCTGCTGCGTCGAATTCGATCAGCAACTCGCCGCCCGGCAGGACGACGGTGACGGCGTCACCGAGGTCCTGAGCGGCTCGGGCTGCAAATGCGGCGGCAGCCGAGCCGGTTCCCGATGCCTGGGTCTCTCCAACACCCCGTTCCCACGAACGCATCTTGATGCGATCCTCTTCACCGAACTCGACGAATTCGACGTTTGAGCCGTCAGGGAAGATGGCATCTTGTTCAATCGTAGAGCCGATCTCGGCCACGGCCGCTTCGTCGATGTCGTCGACGAAGAGCACGGCATGGGGGTTGCCGACGCCCACGGGACGCACCGTGTGCCCGGCTACCAGTAGCTCCTCGGTCCGGAACGCGTGAGGAACTCCCACGAAAGCCCTCACGATGCCGTTGGCGAACACTTCGGCAGGATGATCGGACACTGCAGAGCGCACCGTGAGTGCTGGCCCCTGAACCATGCCGCGTTCAACGGCGATCAGGGCAACACAGCGGAGGCCATTGCCGCACATCTCCACCTCTCCCCCATCGGCGTTCCAGTACCGCATCGCAACAGTGCTCTGGTCGACGACGGTGATCTCCAGCATCCCATCGGCTCCGACTCCGGTCTTGCGCTCACACATCTGCGCGATTCGCTCACGCGAGAGCGCAAGCGGTTCCGTCACAACAATGAAGTCGTTGCCGAGCCCTTCTGCTTTCACGAAATCCATGACGTGTCCTTTTCGAGTTGATCGAGTGCCAAACGAAGCAGTTGTTCGGGATCATGGTGCCACGGAATCCAGTGAATGCGTGGATCCCTGCGGAAGTACGTCCGCTGGCGCTTCACAAGCGATGCTGTCGCCGTGATCGCATCGTCACGGGCTGCGCTCAATTCGCGGCGTCCTTCCACGACCGAAAGGAGTTCCCGGTATCCGACAGCCTGCCTGGCGGTACGTCCCAGGGTGGGTGCGAGCGTCGCGATCTCGTCGACCAGACCGGCGTCCATCATGGCGTCGAACCGATTCTCGATTCGCCTCCGTATCTCAGCTCCCGGATCGACACCGATCGCGATGAATGCCCGCCGCGGCCGATATGTTCGCACGGCTTCTGCCTCGGCTGACGCCGCACGCGCCGTCGGTGTCTCTCCTGTGAGGCGCATGACCTCGACTGCGCGAAGAACGCGGCGTGGGTTCGCCATGTCCATGACGTCGACCGCCATCGGATCAGCACCGGTGAGCTCTTGCTTCAGGTCATCTGCGCTCAAAGACTCGAGCTGTGTTCTCAGCACGGCATCGGTCGGGGGAAATCTGAGTGGATCCACCAGGGAGCGGAAGTGCAGGCCGGAGCCGCCCGCGATCACGACCGTTCCGTTCGAAGACTTGACGTGGTCAAGGATCGTGGCGCCCGCCGCCTGGAACTCCGCCACGGTGTACTCATCTGAAGGGTCTGCGACGTCGACGAGGTGATAGGCGAATCGCTTCCGGGTGGCGGCGTCGGGCTTCGCCGTGCCGATATCCATGCCGCGAAACACCTGCATCGAGTCGACCGAGAGGATCTCAGCCCCGATGCGGCCGGCAATCGCCTCGGCCACTTCGGACTTCCCGGCTGCGGTGGGGCCGAGTACGGCGATGATGCTCAGACCGTTGTCCCTTCGAGATAGTGCGGGGCGGCCCGCGTGACCCTGAGATCGAGGAACTTTCCCGGTTCGTGGATGCCTTCCACGTGGACGATCCGGTTGCCCTCGCTGCGGGTGGTGGCAACATTCGGGTTCCTGCGAGAGGGGCCTTCCGTGAGGACCCGTTCGATCATCCCAACCCTCGCCTGGTTCCGATCGTAGGTGATTGCATTCTGCATCTCGACAAGGCGATCGAATCGCTCCTGGACGATCGTGGGCTCAACGTGGTCGGTCATCTCCGCGGCCGGGGTTCCCGGTCTGGGCGAGAACTGGAACATGAAGGCGCTGTCGAAGCGCGCTTGTTCCACGACGGCGAGTGTCGCAGCGAAGTCCTCATCGGTCTCGCCGGGAAAACCGACGATGATGTCGGTGGACACGCTGAGATCAGGAACGATCCGTCGCGCCATCGCGAGCTTGTCGAGAAAACGCTGCTCTGTGTAGCCCCTGTGCATCGCCGACAGGATGCGATCGCTGCCCGACTGGAGCGGAAGGTGGAGCTGCGCCGCGACCGACGGCGTCTCCGTCATCGCTCGAGCAACGTCTTCCTGGATGTCCTTCGGATGCGGGCTCGTATATCGGATGCGACCGATGCCGTCAACCTCACCGGCCCTTCGAAGGAGATCTGCGAAGAGCGGTTGCCGCCCGTTGAGATCGAGATCACGTCCATAGGAATTGACGTTCTGGCCAAGGAGGGTGATCTCCACGACACCTTCTGCAGCCAGGCGCTGAATCTCGCGGATGACGTCGCCGGGCCGCCGGCTGATCTCGGGGCCACGCACGATGGGAACGATGCAGAAGGTGCAACTGTTGTTGCACCCGGTGGTGATCGTCACCCAAGCCGAGTGCTCCGATTCGCGCCGGGTAGGGAGAAACGATGGCGCGTCGTCCGGGCTGCTGGACTCCTCCCAGATCTCGGTGACAGGGCCCCACTCGTCAGCACGATCGAGAAGGTCAACGACCCGGTGGATGTTGTGAGTGCCGAAAACGACGTCGACCCAAGGCGCCCGCTCGCGAACGATCTCCTTGTCCTTCTGGGCGGTGCATCCACCGATGGCGATGCGCATGCCCGGGTTCTTCACCTTCTCCGCTTTCAGGGACCCGAGATATCCGTAGAGGCGCTGGTCGGCGTTCTCGCGGATCGTGCAGGTGTTCAGAACGACAACGTCGGCTTCGGCAGCGGCGTCCGCACTGACCATCCCGTCGGCCTCGAGGAGCCCTGCGATCCGCTCGGAGTCGTGTTCATTCATCTGGCACCCGAACGTACGAATGAAGTAGGAACCACCCACTCGGCGGGGGTCGCGCGACTCGCGCACAACCGGCATTCCCAGGATCGCTGCGTCGCTCATGGTCGTCGTGAACCCCGTCTGATCAACGTGCGTAGTCGCGTGCCCGGTACTCCCGAATCACGGTGACTTCGATTTGACCCGGGTACTGCAAATCCTCTTCGAGTTTGCGGGCGATCCGGCGTGCCAGGTCCGCCGCCTGCAGATCATCCACGTCTCCAGGATCGACCACGACTCGGATCTCGCGGCCGGCCTGAAGAGCGAACACCTTCGCCACTCCAGAGAACGCACCGGCGATCTCCTCGAGACGCTGCAATCGTCGGACGTACGATTCGAGGGCCTCGCGCCTGGCTCCCGGGCGGGCAGCAGAGACCGCGTCTGCGGCCTGAACGAGGATAGCCGTCAACGTCCGGGGCTCGACCTCGTTGTGATGCGACTCGATCGCATGCACGATCGCGGGGTCCTCACCGAACCGGCGGGCGATCTCAGCGCCGAGAAGCGCATGCGAGCCGCCGACCTCGTGGGACACGGCCTTGCCGATATCGTGGAGGAAGGCCGCTCGTTTCGCTTCCTTCTCGTCGACACCCAACTCGGCCGCCAGCATCCCGGCGATGTGTGCCGACTCCACGAGATGATTCAGAACGTTCTGGCCGTAGGACGTGCGGTAGTGAAGCCGACCAAGAAGCGTGATGAGCTCCGGGTGCATCTTCGTCAAACCCACTTCGAGCAGTGCCCACTCGCCCGAGTCACGAATCGACTGGTCGACATCCTGACGCGACTTCTCGTACGCTTCCTCGATTGACGATGGATGGATACGGCCGCCTTCGACGAGTCGCTCAAGTGCGCGCCTCGCTACTTCGCGCCGAACGGGATCGAACGTCGATACCGATACAGCTTCGGGTGTGTCGTCGACGATCAGGTTCACACCGGTGACAGCCTCGAACGTCCGGATGTTGCGACCGTCGCGACCGATGATCCGACCCTTCATGTCGTCCGATGGCAGCGGCACAACCGAGACGGTGGTCTCCGAAACGACGTCCGCGGCTAGTCGCTGAATCACCGTTCCGAGAATCCGTCGTGCCCTCCGTTCCGACTCCTCACGCGCTTTGACCTCGAGATCGCGGATGAGCACCATGGCATCACGTCGCCCTTCGGTCTCCACTTTGTCCAGGAGCTCGGCTTTCGCCGCCTTTGAGTCGAAACCGGCGATCCTCTCGAGGGATCCACGTGCCTCTTCCTTGACGGCTTCTGCCTCGCTGACGGCACTCTCCGCCGTCCGTTCGCGGGCGATCATGAGCTCCTCGCGCTGAGCGAGGTTGCCCGCCCGCTGTTCGAGTGTCGCTTCGCGCTGCGAGAGTCGGGACTCCTGCGATCCCATCTCCACACGCCGGTGTTCCAGCGTCGCGTCCTCACGATCGCGGTACGTCTCTGCCTTCGACCGTGCCTCCTCCTCTGCGCGCGCAAGAATGCGCTGCGCATCGAGTCGCGCGTCGGCCATTGTCTCGTCGGGGGTCGGCTCGCGATTGCCCCTCCGGGACAGGACGTACCCTGCAACAAATGCGAGTCCGATGACAGCGATCACCAGGGCTGCCACGAGCCACTGCATCATCATGTCCTCGTTTCTGCGATCCTGAACGCAGCATGCCGAGCCCACGGGCTCGGCACACACCGGGACCAGCGTCGAATATCGGGGACTAGCCCCGTTTGCTCACTTCGTTCGCTGGTCTCCGTGTCGACATCTGCGTTCTGGTCCGCTTTCGTATCAGTGTTTGTGTGTGTCTGAGGCGATGCTACCGCACTTCGACCCGAGCGGAGCGCGAAATCTCAGATACCTACTCGGCAGAATCTTCCACGACGTCTACTTCCTCGCCCTCCGTCTCTTCCTCATCGACGATAAGGCCGACGGCACGGAGCACCTGATCCTGGAGCTGAACCGCTAGTTGAGGGTTTTCGCGAAGGAACTGCTTGGCCTTCTCACGTCCCTGACCGAGCTGGTCACCGTCGTACGTGTACCAGGCGCCGGCCTTCCGAACGATGCCTTCCTCGACGGCAACGTCGAGGAGGCTTCCTTCACGTGAAATGCCCTCACCGAACATGATGTCGAATTCGGCCAGACGGAACGGCGGAGCAACCTTGTTCTTCGCGATCTTCGCCCGAACCCTGTTGCCGACGTTGTCGGTCCCCGACTTGATCGCTTCGATGCGCCGGATGTCGATCCGGACACTCGCGTAGAACTTGAGAGCCCTTCCACCAGGCGTCGTCTCAGGCGAGCCGAACATCACACCGATCTTCTCACGAAGCTGGTTGATGAAGACCACGGTGGTCTGTGAACGGTTGATCGTGCCGGCGAGCTTGCGCAGCGCCTGCGACATCAAACGGGCCTGAAGACCAACGTGCGTGTCTCCCATGTCGCCTTCGAGCTCGGCACGGGGCACGAGCGCTGCGACCGAGTCGATCACGACCACGTCGAGCGCACCCGAACGGATCAGCATGTCGGTGATTTCGAGCGCCTGCTCCCCGGTGTCGGGCTGCGAGATCAGCATCTCGTCAACGTCGACGCCGAGCGCCCGCGCGTAGACGGCATCGAGCGCATGCTCGGCGTCGATGAACGCTGCGAGACCCCCGTTGCGCTGTGCTTCGGCAACGATGTGCAGTGCGAGAGTCGTCTTGCCGGAACTCTCCGGACCGTAGATCTCGACGATTCTGCCCCGCGGCACCCCACCGATACCGAGGGCAAGATCGAGAGAGAGCGCCCCCGTGGGGATCGCAGCAATATTGTGGATCTCTTCGTCACCCATTCGCATGATGGCGCCCTTGCCGAACTGCCGCTCGATCTGGGACATGGCCATCTCGATGTTCTTGTCCCGGTCACTCTGTTGGTCGGTCACGTTGTCTCCTTCTTCGACGTTCCCGTAACGTACCGGGCGCCTGTGACAGATTCCGCTCGGCGAATAACAACGATGGTATTCGGAGAGCAGCCGCTACGGTAGGCGAACATGTGTTCGATGTCGAGGACCTCGTTACGATGCAGCTCCACATCGTTCTCGAACCCTCCAGGTCAGAACGCTAGGAAGGTCTCGAGCTCGCCGTGGTCGTCACTTCCGGTATCGACGAATCCGAGACGGTGGTAGAAGTCTTCCGGTCCTCCCGCCAGCGGAACGTAGCTGGTGGCAAGGCCCGTTGCCCCAGGTTGGCTTCGTACATGCTCGATAACGAGGTTCATTGCAGCCTTTCCAAACCCCATTCCTTGGTACCGCCGATCGATCATGAACCTCCAGAGATAATCGGGATACGCATCGCCTTCGTCGTGGGCTAGGAGCACGTACCCGATCGGTGTCTCGCCCGCGTAGACCGCTCTCGTCCATGCCTCCGGGGTGAATGCGTACTGAGCAAGAGAGACGGCATTCGGCGCAACGAAGGCTCGCTGGTGGGGTTCGACACTGAGACGGGTGACGGCTCGGACGTTGTCGCTGTTGATCTCGCACAGGGTGACCGTCGACGTGCGCTCGACTGCGGGGAATACTGCGTGGGCGGTGGCCAATTCCTTGTGGAACCGCAGAACGGCATGCTTCTCGGCGAAGCCGCAGGCAGCGTGTGCCGCTCTCGACATGTCGTTGTCTACATGGGCGTCAGAAGCGAATTCGGTGGCCCCGCGGACACGAGACCACTCCTCGGCCATCCCAAGCAGCGCGGTGCCAACACCCGAACGCCGATGCTCCGGATCCACCCACCACCCCTCGAGATAGCCGACCGGCGAGGTGATGCACCCGTCTGCTCTC
>CAZWDQ010000018.1:2183-16323 GCA_964632475.1 uncultured Acidimicrobiaceae bacterium | reverse complement strand
CACCCACCACCCCTCGAGATAGCCGACCGGCGAGGTGATGCACCCGTCTGCTCTCGGGCGCATCGCCACCTCGGCAAAGCCGACAATGCCCTCCGCTGACGCGGCAACGAAGACACCGAGTTTGCCCTGACGCCAGTCCACCGTTGCCTCGATGAGTTCTTGCCGCTCATGGCCAGGCCACAACCGGTCGCGCATGTTGATCCAGTTGCTGAGGTCGGAATCGAGAATCGACCGGATCTCCATGAACAGAAGGCTAGATCATCACGCGTGTGTGGATCGCTCCTCAAGCAACACATAGACACGAGCGATGGTCAGAGGAGGACTTCGTCGACGGTTTCGTAGCTGGCGCCGTCGCGGCCCAGGTGGCTCCGGTAGAGGGTCAGTCGGTCGACCTCCATCTTCAACGGGAACCTCCCCACCTGCTCGACGATCCCGTCCACGTCTACGGGCGGGCGGATCCGTGACAGCGTGACGTGCGGATGGAACGGACGATCCTCCGGTTCGAAACCCGCAGCAACGGCTGCCTCCTCGCACACTCCGGCCGCCGCCGCCAGCTCATCGCTCCCCCTGCCGACGCCGAGCCAGAGAACCGTCGCCCGGGACTGCTTCGGGAACGCCCCTAGCTCGGTGAAGCTCAGTGTGGATGGCCCGACCATGAGATGTTCGTCGAGGAACTCCAGGATCCGGTCCCGCTGAAGCGCTCCGGTTGAGCCGAGGAATCGGAGCGTCAAGTGCCAGTTGTCGGGCGACGCCGGTCGACCCGGCAGACGAATCACCCGTTCGCTCAGGAATGCGGCAAGGCCGTGTCGCACCTCATCGGTCAGCGCCACAGCCAGGAACAGCCGGTCGCTCACCGACTCCCCCAGTCGACCCCCTGGAGCGACATACGCAAGAGATGGAGAGCGGCCGTCGATGCGAACGTGCGGACGCGCTCCCGGTCGCCCGGGAGGGTGAGAGTGCGGACCTTCGAATCGTCCGGCGTCACCACCGAGACCACCACCGTCCCAACCGGCCGGTCCTGCGGGTCGGGACCTGCAGAACCCGTGACCGCCACGACGACGTCAGCGTTCAGTCGTTCACGGGCACCTTCGGCCATCACCAACGCAACCGGTTCGCTCACCACGCCGTGTTCTGCGATGAGATCCGCCGGGACCTCGAGGAGCGACGTTTTGACCTCCGTCGCGTAGGAGACAACGGAACCTCGAAAGACGCGACTTGCACCGGAAACCGAGGTGATCCGACCCGCGATGAGTCCACCTGTTGCCGACTCTGCCGTTCCAAGCGTCCAACCGCGATCTTCGAGCATGCGCAGGACCACGACTTCGACAGTGTCGTCGTCCGCTCCGAAGATCCTCTTGCCGAGACGGTCGCGAACGGTCGCCTCGATCGGGGCGATCAGCGCCGTCGCCTCGTCGCGCGTTGCCGCCTTCGCCGTAATCCGAATCTTGATCTCACCGCCGGAAGCGAGGAACGCGATCGTCGGGTTCGTCGAGGCGTCATAGAGGTCGCCGAGTCGTTCGCCGATCGCCGACTCCGACTCCCCCCAGGTTCGCAGCAGACGGCTCACGACGGTGGAATCGCCACCGCCGAGGAACGGAATGACCGAGTTGTCGAGCATCGGAATCATCTCAGCTGGAACGCCCGGCAGAGCGAACACCCACGTGTCGGCAATCCGCAGCCGTATCCCGGGGGCGGTTCCCTTGGGGTTGGGGATCAGCTCCGATCCCAGCGGCCGCTCCGCCTGCTGAAGGTTCGACTCCGGCATGACCCTTCCGCTCCTGGCCCAACGTTCACGAAGTCGCTCGGCCTGATCGGTATCGAACATCAGCTCGACTCCGGCTGCTCGAGCGATCGCTTCTCGTGTCAGGTCATCCTTCGTGGGCCCAAGCCCTCCGGTGATGATTAGAGCATCGGAGCGAAGGCACGCCGCATCGATCGCAGCGGTGATCCGGGCTTCGTTGTCACCGACCACGATCTGTTGGAAGTGATCGAGTCCTGCGTCGGCGAGTCGCTCACCGATGCGGGTCGCGTTGGAGTTCACGATCTGGCCGAGCAACAGCTCGGTTCCGATCGCGAGAATCTCAACGATCACGCAGGACCCCTGACGATCGCGTCCAGATCCGTCCCGTAGCCTCCGGTGATCTCGACAGTGAGCCACTCCCCCGGCACCCCACGATCGAGGAGGATCACGCCGTCGATCTCCGGAGCCTCTCGGTACGAACGCGCTACGGGCCGGTCGTCCTCTACCTGGTCGACGACGACGGTGAGGGTGCGACCGATCTGATCGACGGAGCGAGCCGTCGTGATGTCATCCTGGATGCTCTGGAGATGGCGGAGCCGGGCCTGCTTCTCCGAGTCCGGGATCTGGTGCTCCATCACAGCAGCCTCGGTGCCCTCCTCCGGTGAGAATGGGAAGAAGCCGACCCAGTCGAGCCGTGTGTCGTCCAGGAAGGTGGCGAGTTCATCGACATCGTCGTCGGTCTCTCCTGGGAATCCGACGATGAACGATGACCTCATCGCCGCATCAGGAGCTGCAGCGCGAATTCGTTCGATGAGGTCCCGATGCCGTTCTCCAGATCCGGGTCGCTTCATCGCACGAAGCAGCCGGCCTGAGGCATGCTGGAGGGAGAGATCGAAGTAGTTGGCGACGAGCGGGTTGCCGGCCATCTCCTCGATCAAGGTCGACCGAATTTCGCGCGGATAGAGGTAGTAAAGACGGAGCCGGCGGAGTTCTTCGACGTCGGAAACCCGGCGGACCAACTCGACGATGTCCGGGGCGTCGGTGTCTCGGCCGTACGCGGCCAGGTCCTGGGCAACCAGACCGATCTCAGCGACTCCCGCCGCCGTGAGTTCTGCGATCTCGTCTCTGATGTTCTCCGGACTACGTGATCGCTGCTTCCCCCGGAACTGTGGAATCGCGCAGAACGTGCAGAGCTTGTCGCAGCCCTCAGCCACCTTCACGTACGCGTATGGTGTCGTCGGTGTCGGACGCCGGGTCTCGTACAGGATGTCCATGTGCGAACTGCGGGCTGAACCGATGGTCAGCGGTGTCCACCGTCGCAGCGCGTCGAGGCGATCCACGAGTTCGGAGTAGCGATCGAGTCCAAGGACGGCGTCCGCTTCTGGGAGGGCCTCGGTGAGTTCGGCCTCGTACCGCTGCGCCATGCATCCAACCACGACGAGATTCGCATCCTCACGCTTCGCGCCGGCAAGATCCAGAATGGTGTCGACCGACTCTCTCCGCGCCGGTTCGATGAAGCCGCATGTGTTCACCATCACGACGTCGGCGGACTCGGGAGACGATGCCTCCGTGTATCCGGCCGACGTCAGCATTCCGGTGATCTTGTCGGAATCCACCTGGTTCTTGGCACAGCCCAGTGTTGTCATCCAGATCGTGGGGGCATCAGGGGTCATCGCCGGCAAGCGTACCGTTGAGATGGGTCGATCCGCCTACGCCAGGCTTCGATAGCTGCCACGGAAGTAGCTGAGCGGATCCGTGAGGTTCCCGATCTCGACCACGTCGATGCGCCCGGAGACAAGCAGCGAGTAGCCCTTCTCGATCACCGATACGCCGCTGCAGTAGGCCCGGTCTGCAACGTCGTTCAACGCGGGACCCCATTCGGTCGAAGTGATTGCGAGTCCGGAGAACGGTCCACCGGGGCTAGGGCGGCGTCCTGCGAATACGTCGGAGAGGCCACGGTTGGCCTGTGCGAGAACATGCACGACGAATCGATCGGTCCGCTCGATGTCTTCGTAGACATCGGCGGTCGGGCCGAGGAGGAAGTGCATGGTCCCCGGGTCACCCTCGGCGAGCATGATCGACGAGACCGTGAGGCCCGAACGGCCGGTGTCGTCGCCTGCCGTAACGATGGTCACCGGTGCGGCGAGGCGCCCACGAAAGCGTCGAACCGGGTCACGTTCGGACTCCGGTGCGACGAACGGGTTCTCGTCCTCGTGGATCTCTCCGGACATGTCTCCTCCTCGATGAGTTGCTCAGCCGATCCGGTCCACGTCGTGACTCGTGGCTATGACGCCTCGGGTATCTCGGCACCCCGGTCTGCCAGGATCCCCTTGATGCAACCGATTCGTGCCTGGACCTCGGAGAGTTCCTGCAGGGCTTGGCCGAGATTGGCGTCTGTCATGCCTTCACCCTATCCAAAGGCGAGCCGCGCCGCTGCGACGACGGCTGCCGCCACGAGAACCCATCTGATCCACGCAGCTCCCTTCAGAACGGCAAGTCGTGAACCAGCCCACGCTCCCGACATCTGTCCGGCGGCGAGGACCACGCCTACAGCGATGTCGATCTGCGCGGCGTTGGCGAAGAGCAAGATCGCTATCGGCGAGTAGGCAGCGATCAGCACGACCTTCGCAGCGTTGCCGTTGACGAGATTCATCCCGGCACCCAATACGAGACCGGTGAGGAGCAAGAACCCCACACCGGCCTGCACGAAGCCGCCGTAGAAGCCGATACCAAGGAACACCAGGGAACGCCACGGTTCGTGCAGGGCCACTTCTCTCTCCTCGAGCCACCGCGATGGGCGCAGCACAACGGACGCGGCGACAAGGAGGAGAACGGCGGCGAAGACCATCCGAAGCACGTCGGGCGGCGTTACGGTCGAGACCCATGCCCCGATGGCTGCTCCGACCACCGTCGGTATCAGCAGGACGCTGAGCCGCCGCCACGGAACTGCTTCACCCTTCTGGTAGCCGGCGATCGCGGTCAAGTTGGCGAGGAAGATGGCGATACGGTTCGTCCCGTTCGCCGTGTTGATCCCGACCATTTCGGTGAGGATGGGGATCGTGATCGCGGATCCACCGCCCGCCAGCGCGTTGATGAAGCCTGCGGCCCCGCCCGCGGCCACAAGGATCACGCCTTCGAGGAGGGTCACGGATTCAGTGGCGTTGACATTCGAGAGGAGGCTACTCCCGGACGAGTCGAGCGGATTTCCAGCCGCGCACCGAACTCAGGAGGCCAAGCCCAGCGGCACCTTCGAGATCATCGACGGTGATGACCTCTTCGACCAGCGCTCCCTCGTCGATCAACACCTGACGGAGCACGCCCGGGAGACATCCCGAAGCGAGAGGCGGCGTGACCCAGGTGCCTGCGAACTGCACGGCGACGTTGTATGTCGTGGCTTCGGTCAGCTCCCCGCGCTCGTTCACAATCAGTACGTCCTCGACACCTTCGTGTGCGTTCGCACGGTCGTCGTAAGGGCCCCGTGCCGTGGTCTTGTGGAATCGGTAGATGCTCGTTGATGAGATCGCAGTCGGATCGATGACGCACATCACGGGGTCGTGTTCGGCATCGGGCCACCACCGTGCCGGGGCAAGTTCCTCAGGGTTGACGTCTACTGAGACCCGGCCGAGTCTATCGGTCTCGAGTCGAACCGCGTGGGCGCCGATCATCCCGGTCACTGCCTCTTCGAGGGCTGCGTGGGCCGATCCCTGGTTGAATCGGAAGCCGAAGTAGGCGGATGAGTCGCCCATCCGTCGGAGATGGCGATCGAGCCAGCGAAAGCCGTATCCATCCTCCCATCGGATGGTCTCGAAGAGCGAGATCTCCGGCCTCCGTTGGACAAGGAAACGGGTCTTCGACTGAGCTTCCGCGTACTCGCCTCTCGGCACGGACGTGTCCGTGATCCCGGCTCCAACGCCGTACTCTCCGACACCTTCGTCAGAGTCGACGGTGACGGTGCGGATCGCCACGCTGAAGCTGGCATCGGGTCGCTCACCGTCGGTCGGCGCCATGAATCCGATCGCTCCTGCGTAGACGCCACGGGTGCGGGACTCGAGCGTGGCAATGGCCTCCATGGCGTGGGCCTTCGGGTCGCCGGTGACGGCCGCCGAGGGGAACAGCGAACGGAAGACATCGACGATTCCTGTCGTGGGGGCGAGATCCGCGGACATGCTCGACGAGAGCTGCCACACCGTCTCCAACCGCTCCAGCCCCATCAGTTCACGGATCCGAATCGTATCGGGGATGGCGATGTCGATGAGTTCCGCGTTGAATCGATCCACGATCCGCTGATGCTCATCACGGTCCTTGATCGACGCCGCGAGCTTGGCCGCATTCCCCTCGTCCTCTGTCGACCACCGACCGCGGGGGGCGGTGCCCTTCATGGGCCGAACGTCGATCCTCGATCCCTCGACGGAGAAGAACTGTTCGGGTGATGCGCTCAGAATTCGGTACCTGCCCAGATCGATGAATGCTCCATGCGCTCCCCGTTGGGAGAGCACAAGATCGCGGTAGAGCTCTCCCAGATCCCCGCTGATGGCAGCATCGAGACGGAGGGCGTAGTTGATCTGGCTGAGATCTCCGGACTTGATGAGACGTCGGACGCGACGCACGTTGTCCTCGTATGTGTCCTCCTCCATGGTCGGGTTCCACGGCGACACGGTGTACGGAGATTCATCGAGTCGAGACTCTCCGACGAATGGCTCAACATCAGAGCGATCGCGGAAGAGGCCGAACCACGCCAGGGGAAGATCGTCCAGGACCTCCCCCTCGTCACGTGCTCTCACGGTGAGGGTTGCATCAAATGCGGGAGCAGCCTCGTACGCTACGAAGCCTACCGACCAGAGCCCTTCGCGGGTCGCGGCTTCGGCCTTTCTGACGACATCGAGAACATCACCGATCTGGTACGCCACCACGACGCGTTCGGGATCGCAGAATTCCATCGACTGCCCGCCGGTCGGGGTGAACTGATCGAGACGTACGCGGATCATCGATCCCAGGCTACGCGACGAAATCGATGTGTGGAGGGACTCGCTCAACGACCGACGAGGTTTCCAGCAACTTCACGAGCCGATCAGAGATCCGAGCTCCTCTTCAGTCACAAGGACGGATCGAGCCTTCGATCCTTCGGATGGGCCGACGATGCCCTTGTTCTCGAGGATGTCCATCACCCGTCCTGCTCTCGCGAACCCGATTCTGAGCTTGCGCTGGAGCATGGACGTGGAACCGAGCTGGCTGCGCACGACGAGTTCGATCGCCTGACGCATGATCTCCGGATCCTCGCCTTCGAACTCGTCGTTCACCTCGGTGGCCTTCTCAGCAACCTCGAACACCTCGGCATCCTTGTACTTCGTGTTCTGCTGGTCACGGACGAATTCGACGACGCGATGCACCTCTGCTTCGGAGACCCAGGCTCCCTGGATCCGTTCCGCTTTCGGCTCCCGTGCGGTAACCACGAGCATGTCGCCGAGGCCGACAAGCTTCTCAGCACCGCCCTGGTCGATGATGACGCGAGAGTCCGTTTGAGACGCAACGGAGAACGCAAGCCGCGACGGTACGTTCGCTTTGATGACGCCCGTGATGACATTGACTGAAGGCCGCTGCGTCGCCAGCACCAGGTGAATTCCGACGGCGCGCGCCATCTGAGCGATGCGCACGATCGAATCCTCGACGATCCGACCGGCGACCATCATGAGGTCATTCAGCTCGTCAACGACCAGCACGATGTATGGGAATCGGTCGAACAGCTCTTCATCGACACCGCCAGCGTCGTACTTCTCGTAGTAGGACTCAACGTCGCGGACACCCGAATCGGCGAGGAGGTCGTATCTACGATCCATCTCGGCGACGGCCCACTGGAGCGCATCGGCAGCCTTCTTGGGGCTCGCGATGACCCGCGTGAGAAGATGCGGCACGTCGTTGTACTGCCCGAGTTCAACTCGCTTCGGATCGACGAGGATCAGCCGGACCTGGTCGGGCCTGGCGCGCATGAGGATCGACGTGAGCAAGGCGTTGATGCACGAGGACTTCCCTGCACCGGTTGCGCCGGCGATGAGAACGTGAGGAAGCTCGGTGAGGCGCAACATGTGGGCACTTCCGCTGACGTCCTTGCCGATCGCGACGAGCATCGGGTCCGGATCCTGTGCTGCGACGGTGCTGCCGAGAATATCCCCGAGTGTGACTATCTGCCGCTTCCGGTTCGGTACCTCGATGCCGATGGCGCTCTTGCCGGGAATGGGGGCAAGAATTCGCACGTCTGCAGAAGCGAGGGCGTAGGCAATGTCGTGAGACAGGTTGGTGACGCGAGAGACCTTCACACCGGGCGCCAACTCGATCTCGTATCTCGTCACAGTCGGTCCTGGAACGATTCGTGTGAGGCGGGCGTCGACCCCGTGCTGGCTCAGCGCTTCCTGCAGCTCCGCAGCGGTCTGTTCAAGTCCGCCGCGATCTGGACCCTCAGACGACGAAGACTCGAGAAGGGCGAGGGATGGCAGTTGGTATCCGTCGACCGGAACAGCCTTGGGAGCCGGGACACGCTTGGGTTTGGCGTTCTTCGGAGCCATGGCCGACCTCTTGGGGCCGTTGTCCGGCCGGGTGGTCGGCATCTCCGGCACGGAGTCATGAATCTCGATGGGGCCCTCGGTTCGAACCGGCTTCTGCGATGGGCCGTCCTCTGACCCGAAACCGATCAACGACCGGAACGAACGTGTGAAGGAGCCCAGTGTTGCGCCGACGTCCTTGACCGATGCCTTGGTCACGATGAGGGTCCCGACTCCAAGGGCTCCCATCAGGACGAGAAAGGCACCCCAGAATCCGATGGTCCGTCTGAGGGGGAACGCGACGATGGCGCCAACGGCGCCTCCGCTCTCTTTGACCTGATCCACATTTCCTGCCAGAGCGACCGAACCCGTCAGCAGATGGAACAACCCCAGCGATGCGACGAAGATGGCACCGAGGCCCGCCACAAGGCGGCCTCGATCCTCACTGCAGCAGACGCCGACGAGCGAGAGGCCGATGATGCCGAGCACGATCGGCACACCAAAAGCCCACATGCCGAAGAGGAGTCGGAGTGCACCTGAGATGCCGGCACCAATCGGTCCCGACAGCCCGAAGAACGACAATCCAACGAGAGCGGCGAGCACGATAAGACCAATGCCCCACACGTCATCACTCTGACGTGTGAACCGTTCCCGGATTCGGTCCCGACTCGTCCGTAGCGCTTGGACGGTTCTGGCCCGATATGTGATCCGTTTAGTTTTCTTGGGGGTCGCTTTGCTCCGCCCCGCTGCCCCGCGGCTCTTGGTCCGCGTTGCCATATGTCTGTAACGATACCTCAAGAACCCTCAGAGATGAACCACCCTTCGCGCGATCCGTCGCGCGTTGGGTCACAGACGTTTCATTTCCGCGCTTCTGAACCCGCCGGCGAGGGCACCCTGCACTCTCGTCGTGCTCGCGAACACACGACGAATACGCGCGGCAAACAACGGTATCCTCAGCCACCATGACTGATCCCACATCCCCACTTCGCGCGCTTCTCGTCGCAGGCGAGTGGAAAGCAGCTGATCACGAGACCCGCCGTCTCCTGATCGCCGACGCCGACGTCGGCGGATACGTTGGCCTTGATCCCGACGAGGCGGCCACCGTGGACTGCGGTCTCCTCCGGTCGATCGACGCCGCCTGGCGTGAGGCTTCAGACGAACGTTTCGGCTTCACGGCACAGGAGGATGCGCTGCGAGCCGCAAGGGATCGCGGTCTCCCCCGCGCCGACACCTGGCGGGCGTTCGGGCGATCGGTGGGGTGGGTCGACGGCCGGGAGTGGCTCGAAGAAGATGGCGTCCGCTACGAGGCGGATGCTCCGGTCGGTCATCTCCCCTGGCTCCCAGGAACAACATCGGCTGTGATCACCGGTCGCATCTACGAGGGCTTCTTCCTCTTCTACGGTAGATTCGCGAACTGTCCCGAGTAGCGACGCCGTCTACGCGTCGCCCCCAGTAGCGGGGGCCTCGATGTCGAATTGGATACCCGTCGCTTGTTCGGAGACGCTCCACAGCTTCTGCATATCGTCGGGCCGATTTCGCAATCCGGTGACGGGTCGGCGCACCGGAGAACCGGAATTGACCCAGCGGGGTGTGTACAACTCACCACCGCCTGCTTCCGGGTCGGTGGCGGCACGCAGTTGCGGCAGCGCGCCCTTCGCAGGCGACATACCGAACCACTGCACTGTCTTGGCAAAGAACCGCTAGCTCGTTCCGCCGTGTGCCCGTGCACTGTGAGCCTGCAAGTCGGTGTTGGAGTATCCGGGATGGGCGACGAGGCTCACAGCCTGGGCTCCGGCGCTCTTGAGTCGCTGATCCAACTCGAGAGCGAAGTTCATGTTGGCGAGCTTTGATCTGCCGTACGCACCCCACGGCGAGTACTTCTCTTCCATGTTCAGATCATCGGAATCCAGTTTCGTCGCTGCATGCCTGGCGGTGCTGGTCACGGTCACGATCCTCGCACCCGGCGTGTGTTTCATCGCAGGCATGAGCTTCGCCGTGAGGGCGAAGTGGCCGAGATGGTTCGTTCCGAACTGCATCTCGAACCCGTCATCCGTCGAAGAGTGGGGTATCGCCATCACTCCTGCGTTGTTGATCAGGAGATCGATCCTCGGATGTTCGTCGACCACGCTCTCCACAAACGCATTCACGGAGGCGAGCGATGCGAGATCGAGCTCTCTCAGTACGAGACGAGCGTCGGGAATCTCGGCTCGAATTTCGGCGGCCGCCCGCTGAGCCTTCTCCTGGTCACGAATCCCCATCACGATAACAGCGCCTCTCCGGGCGAGTTCGCGAGTCGTCTCGAGACCGAGCCCTCCGTTCGCCCCGGTGACCACGGCGACGCGGCCCTCCTGATTCGGTATGTCACCCGCAGTCCAACTCAATTCGCAACTGCTCGCTTGGATGATCGACCGTCGTGTTCCGTCGGGCCCGACAAGGATCCGGCCGAACCGGGTCGTCAGACCTTGATGACAATTGGGAACACGACAGGACGTCGCTTCATTCGGGCCTGGACCGCTTTGCGGCCCGCATTCCTCATACGGCTCCGGAGCACATCCGGATCGAGTGGCCGCTCCAACGTCTCGATGCCCTGGAGGACACGCGTCTCAACGGCATCGTGGAGCAGCTTCGAATCTCCCGTGACACCATGGCTGTCGACGGCGGGACCGAACACGATGTCACCCTTCTTCGCGTCAACGCCGATCGTGATAAGGATCACACCGTCGTCGGCAAGATGTCGACGATCGCGCAGAATGGACTCATCCTCTCCTACTTCCAGGCCGTCCACATAGACGTAGCTCGATGACACGGCGCCTCGTTCGACCCTCAGGTCCCCCTCTTCGAGCACGACGACGTCCCCGTCTGAACACACCTCGACTTCGGGCACGCCGACGGAACGAGCAAGGCCGGCGTTCGCGAACATGTGCCGATGCTCGCCGTGAACGGGCACGACGGCTTGCGGCCTCACGACGTTGTAGAAGACTTTCAGTTCTTCTGCCGCCGCGTGCCCCGAAACGTGAACGTGCGTGTTGAGACCGTGGTGGACGGTGACTCCGATGCGGGCAAGATTGTTGATCACTCGAGAAACGCGTTTCTCGTTGCCGGGGATCGGCGTTGCTGAAAGAATCACCGTATCGGTCGGATCGAGATTGATCGCTCGATGCTCTCCGGCTGCCATGAGCGACAGAGCAGCAAACGGCTCCCCCTGGCTCCCGGTCGAGATGACCGCGGTCTTCTCCTGTGGCAGAGCCAACAGCTCTTTGATCTCGACAAGGCTGCCGTCGGGGATGTTGAGCTGCCCGATCTCGGTAGCGATCTCGCTGATGCGCAGCATCGATCTGCCGATGAAAGCGATCTTGCGGCCGTCGGCGACCGCCGCATCGATCGACTGTTGGACGCGGTGGAGGTGGCTTGCGAAACAGGCGATGAGGACCCGTCCCTCGGCTTCGTGGACAAGCTCAGCGAGTCGCACACCCACCGTCTTCTCCGAAACGACGACACCCGGCCGTTCGGCGTTGGTCGAATCGGCAAGGAGGAGCCGCACACCTCGACGCCCGAATCCGGCGAAGCTCTGGAGATCAGTGATGACACCGTCGATTGGCGTTGGGTCGAGTTTGAAGTCGCCGGTGTGGACGATGATGCCCTCGGGAGTCTCGAACGCGATGCCCGTTGCATCGGGTATCGAGTGGGTCACGGGGATGAAGGCGAAGCGGAAGTTGCCGTGCTCCACCCACGTGCCGGTCTCGATGACCCTCATGTCCGGCTCGACACCCAGTTCCGACACGCGGGACTTGGCAAGCGCGATCGTGAGTGCCGTGCCGTACACAGGGACGTTCCGTTCCCGCAACAGATAGCCGAGCGATCCGATGTGGTCTTCGTGCCCATGGGTCAAGGCAACGAACGACAGGGCGTCGCCACGCTTGAGCACCGAGGAGAAGTCAGGCAGAACGAGGTCTACACCGAGCATGTCCTCTTCGGGGAACATGAGACCGGCATCGACCATGGCGATCTCGCCGTTGATCTCGATCGTCGCGCAGTTGCGCCCGATCTCTCCGAGGCCGCCGTGGAAGGCGACTCGGACGCTCACGCTTCGCTCAATGCTGAGAGCGCCTGCTCGAGGGCATCTCTCGTGTCATCCGATGCCGGGATCAATGGGAGCCTTGGCTCCCCAACCGGATCCCAGGCAAGGTTGAGACCGGCCTTGAGGGGCATCGGATTCGGTTCGAGGAACAGCGCCTCGTTCAACGGCGCTATGGCAGCATCGAGTCGGTCCGCCTCCTCGTCGTTCCCGGAAACCGCGGCCTCAACCATGGCCTTGATCGTGTCTCCCGCCAGATGAGCGGCGACAGAGACAACGCCCACACCGCCGGCACGGATGATCTCTCTCGTGTGGCTGTCGGAACCGGAGTAGACGGCGAAGCCTTCGGGAAGCGCTTCCATCTGCCGCTTCGTGAACTCGAGATCATCGACGGCGTCCTTCACGGCGACGATCCTGTCGTGATCGGCCAGGCGGACGAGCGTGTCGATCTCGATGATGCGGCAGGTCCTGCCGGGGATGTTGTAGAGCAGTACGGGAAGATCCGTCGCATCGGCGATCGCCGTGAAGTGGCGGGCGATCCCTTCCTGCGGTGGCTTCGAGTAGTACGGAGTCACAGCCATCACGCCGTGGACGCCGGATTCGGCGGCTCGCTCGGTGAGCTCGACTGACTCCCTGGTGTCATAGGTCCCGGTCCCTGCAACCACCGTGATGCGGTCACCAACAGCGTCAACAGCGGCCTTGAACAAGGCCACCTTCTCAACCTTCGACAGCGTCGGGGCCTCACCGGTCGTGCCACCGACGACGATGCCATCAGAGCCGTGCTTGGCGAGGTGCCGAGTCAACCTCCAGAACGTGCCGTAGTCGATGGATCCGTCATCGCCGAACGGTGTGATGACGGCGGTCAGAACCTGGCCAAAGGGTGCGTTGGGTCTGCTCTCCATGACCGCGACGGTAGCAGGAGGCCCCCAGGTAATCTCGCCTCTATGACCACTCCCAGCGAATTCGTGAAGCACGTCGACACCGCCAATTTCCCCCAAGACGTGCTGCAACGCAGCCGTGAGGTTCCGGTAGTCGTGGACTTCTGGGCTGCTTGGTGCCAACCGTGTCAGATCCTCGGGCCGATCCTCGAGAAGGTCGCGGCGGAAGCCGTCGGTACATTCGAGCTCGTCAAGGTCGACGTCGACTCCAATCAGGAACTTGCCGCCCAGTTTGGCGTGCAAGGGATACCGATGGTCGTCGCGTTCCGTGACGGCAAGATCGCCGACACGTTCACGGGTGCACTCCCCGAACCGGCGATTCGCCAGTGGATCGAAGGGATCCTCCCCACCGAGTTGGACCTCATGTTGGATCAGGCTCGCACTGCGCTGCTGGCGGACGATGCCGTCACCGCGGAGCACATCCTCCGCCAGGTTCTCGATCAGCAATCCGATCACTCCGAAGCCGGAGCGAGCCTTGCCTCCATGTTGATCGAACGCGGCGAGACCGACGAGGCGATGATCGTGCTCGGTCGCCTCGCCCCGGACCCGGAAGTCGACCGTCTCCAGTCGGCTGCTCGGTTGAAAGCCTCCAGCGGCAAGGACATCGCCGAACTCGAAGCGAGACTCGCCGAGGATGTGTCGAACGAGGATGCCCGCATCGATCTCGCCAAAGCGCTCGCCGCCCGGAGTGAGTTCGAGCCTGCCCTCGACCACCTCCTCACCGTCGTTCGTGCGAAGGGGCCGAAGAAGGAAGAGGCGAGGATCGCGATTCTCGATGTCTTCGGCGTCCTCAGCGACGACCACCCACTGACCCAGACTTACCGACGGCAACTCGCGACCGCGCTGTTCTAGG
>CAZWDQ010000018.1:0-2083 GCA_964632475.1 uncultured Acidimicrobiaceae bacterium | reverse complement strand
GATCCCGAGGATCGACTCAAGACCGACCGTCACTGGGCTGTCGAGATCGCCAACGGCGCGCACGGCCGCGAGGACTCCCGGCATGAATGCCGTGCGGTCGGTGGTGTCGTGGCGGATTGTGAGCGTCTCACCCGTTCCACCGAACAGCACCTGCTGGTGAGCGACAAGCCCGGGGAGTCGGACGGCGTGCACGGGAATGCCCGAGACGTCGGCCCCGAGGGCACCGGACAGCAACTCGGTCGACTGGACGGCACGACGCTGTGGCGCAACGTTGGCGATCCGTTCGGCGGTCGCTATCGCTGTTCCCGACGGTGCATCGACCTTGCGGTCGTGGTGCAATTCGATGATCTCGCCTGCCGCGAAGTGAGGTGCAGCAATCTCAGCGAGACGCATCATCACGACGGCCCCTATCGAGAAGTTCGGCACAACGAGGCAATTCGGTGGACCGCTCCCCCACTGCTCGCGCAATTGGGCGACGCGATCAGCGTCGAATCCTGACGTTCCTACGACGGCACTCAGGCCGAACGATCTCCAGGTCGCGAGGTTCTCCATCACAACGTCGGGTTCCGTGAACTCGACAACGACGTCGGCGCCTGCGATCGCCACCGGATCGTCGCCGATCTCCCGACCGGCAACCGTCGCTCCCGCGTGCTTCGGGTCGTAGAGCGGACCGAGTTCCAGATCGGCGCTCGCTGCCATGGTCTCCGCTACGAGGCTGCCCATCCGACCACCCGCACCAGAAACGCTGACGATCATCGAACGAACTCCTCGAGATCTGCTTCTTCGAACGGCCCGGTTGCTCCGATGACGTACGGCCCCCCGTAGGCGGCCCGAGAAACGGCGATCACATCCGCCAGTGTCACCGCGTCGACCTCGGCGACGATCTCATCAACCGACCGATGCTCGAGTCCGGTGACCTCGTTGCGTCCCAGGCGGTTCATGCGACCGTCGGCGTCCTCCAGCGAGATCGCGAGAGCTCCCTGTACGTGGCCCTTCGCTCGGATGAGCTCCTCTTCAGTGATGCCATGTTCCATGATCCTGTCCATCTCTCCGCGGACGAGTTTCAGGACTTCTGTGGTCTGTGTCGGTGTCGTTCCGACATAGACAGCGTTTGAGCCGGCATCGACGAACGGCAGTCTGAAGGCGTGGACCGCATAGGCCAGTCCACGCATCTCCCGGATCTCGTGGAACAGACGGCTCGACATCCCACCACCGAGTACGTGATCGGCAACGATCAAGGCATAGCGGCGGTCGTCGTCACGGACGAGGCTCGGGCCACCGAGTATCAGGTGTGCCTGTTCCGTGTCCCGGTGCCGGACGCCGACCTTGCGAGAGGGCGACGGCGTGATGAGTTCTCGACCGATCTCGTCACCCTGCCAGTCGCCGAAGGCGTTCCCTATGAGCTCAACAAGGCGACCGTGATCAATTCTGCCTGCGACCGCTATCACGGTTGACTTCGGGGTGTAGCGGCGCTCCCAATATCCGTGGATCGTGTCGCGGCTCATGTCCACGATCGACTCGGGGGTACCGAGAATCGGTGGCGCGAGCGGATGCCCACCCCACAGAGCGGTGATGAACTGCTCGTGGGCGACGTCGGTCGGATCATCCTCGTTCATATTGATCTCTTCAAGCACGACGCCGCGCTCGTTGTCGATCTCAGCTTGCCGGAATGCGGGACGCTGAACCATCTCGCCGAGGATTTCGACGCCGAGTTCGAGGTCGACGTCTCGCATCCGGGCCCAGTAGCAGGTGTACTCCTTGGACGTGAAGGCGTTGTGCCTGGCACCGATGGCGTCGAACGCCTTGCTGATCCGGCGAGCCGGCCACGCTTCAGAACCCTTGAAGAGGAGATGCTCGAGGAAGTGACTTGCACCAGCCTCGATGGGGTCTTCGTCGCGGCTCCCGGTCCCAACCCATGCTCCGATGGAGAGAGAGCGCAGAGAGGGCATGTCCTGGGAGATGATGCGCAGCCCGTTCGGCAGCGTTGTTAGGTCGTAGTGCATATCGCTCGATGATAGGGAGCTGTGCCGCGAACCCAGGGTACGCGGCGTCCTATTTGGCGGTGTGAGCCCGCGGAACGACG
>CAZWDQ010000017.1:19903-28314 GCA_964632475.1 uncultured Acidimicrobiaceae bacterium | reverse complement strand
AGGGTCGGAGGTAGACCATGGCGAGGAGCCTGAAGAAGGGGCCGTTCGTCGACGAGCACCTCCTACGAAAAGTCGAGACGGCGAATGCCAGTAGCGACAAGCGAGTGATCCGGACATGGAGTCGGCGGTCGACCATCACGCCCGAGATGGTGACCCTCACCATCGCCGTGCATGACGGCCGCAAGCACCTGCCGGTGTACATCAGCGAGTCGATGGTCGGGCACAAGCTCGGCGAGTTCGCCCCAACCCGGACCTTCCGGGGACACGCCGTAAGCGAGAAAGCAGCGAGGAAGCGATGAAGGTCCAAGCGAAAGCCAGGCACATACGGCAGTCGCCGTACAAGGTGCGGCGGGTGCTGGACCTCGTTCGAGGTCTCCCGGTTGACGATGCGCGCGTCGTGCTGAAGCACACGCCGCGTCGTGCCGCCGACCCGATCCTCAAATGCCTCAACTCGGCCATTGCGAACGCAGAACACAACCTCGCTGCCGACTCCGAAGAACTCGTAGTCGCCGAGGCGTATGCCGATGAGGGCCCGACCCTCAAGCGGTGGCGTCCGCGTGCCAGGGGCCGCGCGACGCGGATCCGCAAGCGCACCAGCCATATCACGATCATCGTCGCCGACACGGAGGAGGACGCCTGATGGGCCAGAAGATCCACCCCTACGGCCTGCGGCTCGGAATCGTCACCGACTGGAAGTCCCGCTGGTACAGCGAAAAGGACTACGCCAATCTGGTCAACGAAGACCAGAAAATCCGGAAGTACCTGCGCGACGAATTGACGCGCGGTGCGGTCTCCAGGATCGACATCGAGCGAATCGGTGACAAGAAGGTCCAGATCGACATCCACACCGGGCGTCCCGGCGTGGTGATCGGTCGTGGCGGCTCGGAGGCCGAACGGCTCCGCAGCGGCCTTGAGGATATCTCGGGTCGCAACGTCAAATTCAACGTCATCGAAGTAGCGAATCCTGAGCTCGATGCTCAGCTTCTCGCACGCAGCGTCGCCGACCAACTCGAGGGTCGTGTCGCATTCAGGCGTGCCATGAAGCGCACCGTGACCACCGCCATGAAGGCGGGTGCCGAGGGCGTTCGCGTCCAGGCCCAGGGTCGTCTCGGTGGAGCCGACATGGGGCGCCGCGAGTGGTACCTCGAGGGTCGCGTGCCGTTGCACACCCTCCGGGCCGACATCGACTACGGAGTAGCGACAGCCCGCACACCGGTCGGTGCAGTCGGCGTCAAGGTCTGGGTATACCGCGGGGACCTGCTCACGTCGGTTACTGCTCGCAACGAGAAGATCGCTGCCGAGGCACGCCTCGCAGCCGGCGGTCCGGCTCAACGACGTCGTCGTTCTGCACGGTCACGCGCTGAATCGGCCGCAGGCGAGTCCGGTGGCAAACGTCTCATCGAAGCCGGCGGTGGCAAGCGTCCCGTCGAATCCGGTTCCGGCAAGAAGGGCGGCAAGCGCCTAATCGAGGCTGGTGGAGGTAGGCGCAAGCCCACCACGAGCGACGCGGCTGCCGAGTTCGAAGAAGCGAAGAAAGCCACCGAAGAAGGCATCGAGGGCGCGGACGTCGTCGCTGACGTTGCTGCGATCGTCGCCGATGAGGTTGCGGTCGAAGCCGTGGCTGAAGCCGTCGTCGCCGAAACGAACGCTCTCGAAGCAGTCGAGACGGCGGTCGTCGCCGAAGCGATTGCCGAAGAGGCCGAAGTTGAGGCAGTGGTCGCAGAGGCCGTCGCAGAAGTTGCGGTCGAAGAGGCGATCGTCGCTGAAGTCATCGCCGAGGAGACGGGGTCGCCCGAGGCCATCGTCGAGGCTGTGATCGCTGAGGAACTCGCTGAAGAAGCGGTCGAAGAGGCGGTCGTCGCAGAAGCTGTTGCAGAGGCAGTAGAAGAGATTGCGGAGGTTGCCGACGAAATTGCCGTAGAGGCAGTCATCGAAGCAGCCGAGGCCGATGCAGAGGCCATCGAGGCCGTCGAGACGGCCATCGAGACCGAAGCGATCGCCGAAGTGCTCGACGAGGCAGCCGATGAGATGGCAGCCGACAAGGTCGAAGACACCGAAGGAGGTGCGTGAGCATGTTGATGCCGAAGCGCACCAAATACCGGAAGGTCCAGACGGGCCGCATGACCGGGAAGGCGAAGGGCGGGGCGAAAGTCTCGTTCGGCGAGTACGGTCTCCAGGCGCAGGAGCCTGGATGGATCACTGCTCGCCAGATCGAAGCGGCTCGTATCGCCATGACCCGAAAGATCAAGCGTGGCGGAAAGGTCTGGATCACGATCTTCCCGGACAAGCCGATCACCGAGAAGCCGGCTGAGACCCGGATGGGTTCCGGCAAGGGCAACCCGGAGTACTGGGTGGCCGTCGTCAAGCCCGGGCGGGTGATGTTCGAGATGGCCGGCGTTGACGAGGAGTTGGCGCGTGAGGCCATGCGCCTGGCCGCTCACAAGCTGCCGATCAAAACCAAGTTCGTCAGGCGGGAGGACGTATGAATACGGTCGACCTGCGGAAGCTGAGCTACACAGAGCTGCAAGAGGAGCTCGATGCCGGCAAAGAGGAACTGTTCAACCTTCGGTTCCAAGTCGTCACGAATCAGCTCGACAACACAGCACGGATCAAAGAGGTGCGGCACAACGTCGCCCGCATCAAGACCCTGATGCGGGAGCAAGAGATCGCCGCCTGGGAAACACAGCAGGAGGAGGCGTAGATGGAACGGGGACGCCGCAAAATCCGCGTCGGAGTGGTCGTTTCGGACGCCAGGGACAAGACGGTCACCGTCGAGGTCCGGGACTCCAAGCGACACCCGAAGTACGGCAAGACCGTGCCGGTGCGGAAGCGATTCCACGCCCACGATGAAGCGAACGATGCCCACGTCGGAGACACGGTGCGGATCGTCGAGACCCGCCCGCTCTCGAAGTCGAAGCACTGGCGTGTCGACGAGGTCGTGGAGCGTGCAAGATGATCCAACAGGAGTCCAGGCTCAGAGTTGCCGATAACACCGGCGCCAAAGAGGTTCTGGTCATCCGCGTGCTCGGCGGATCGGGCAGGCGCTATGGCAGCCTCGGCGATACCGTCGTGGCTACGGTCAAGGACGCCACACCCGGCGGAAGCGTGAAGAAGGGTGAAGTCGTCAAGGCCGTGGTCGTGCGGACCAAGAAGGAGAACCGTCGTTCCGACGGGACCTACATCCGCTTCGATGACAACGCCTGCGTGATCATCAACGACCAACAGCAGCCCCGCGGCACCCGGATCTTCGGACCGGTTGGGCGTGAACTGCGCGACAGGAAGTTCATGCGGATCGTATCGCTGGCACCGGAGGTGCTGTGATGAAGTTGAAAAAGGGTGACACCGTGATGGTCATGACCGGCAAGGATGCCGGCACCGAGAGCAAGATCGCAAAGGTCTTCCCCTCGCGCAACAGGATCATCGTCGAAGGTGTCGCTACGGCGAAGCGCTCCCAGCGTGCGACCGGCCAGACGATGCAGGGCGGCATCATCGACAAGGACATGCCGATTGACGCGTCCAACGTCATGATCGTTTGCACCGACTGCGGGCCGACTCGCATCGGCGCACGATTCGACGACGAGGGTCGGAAGTACCGCGTATGCCGCAAGTGTGGGGGTGAGCTCTAATGGCCCCTCGACTCAAAGAGAAGTACAGCAACGAGATCGCAGCGCAACTCAAGGAAGACCTCGGTCTCGACAATGCGATGCAGATCCCCCGTCTGTTGAAGATCGTGGTGAACATGGGCGTCGGTGACGCTGCCCAGGACGCCAAGCTCATGGACTCGGCGGTTGAGGACCTGCGAATCATCACCGGGCAGCAGCCGAAGGTAATGCTGGCACGGAAGTCGATCTCGAACTTCAAGCTCCGCGAAGGGGTTCCCGTCGGAGCGTCTGTAACGCTGCGTGGCGCCCGGATGTGGGAGTTCCTCGACCGACTCATCGCCACGGCGATCCCGCGTATCAGGGACTTCCGAGGTTTGAACCCGAACGGTTTCGACGGTCGCGGCAACTACAACTTCGGCGTCACCGAGCAGCTGATCTTCCCCGAAATTGACTATGACAAGGTTTCTACAGTCCGCGGCATGGACATCGCGTTCGTGACTACGGCAGCAAACGACGAGCAAGGCAGGGCGTTACTCGATGCATTCGGGTTCCCGTTCCGCCGTCAACAGGCAGGTGTGTGATGGCGAAGACATCCAAGGTCGCCAAGAACAATAAGCGGAGGGTGATCATCGATCGGTACGCCGAGCGTCGTGCCGAAATCATCGCCGTCATCAAGGATCCGAACGCCTCGTACGAGGACAAGCGTGAGGCGTATCAGAAGATCGCCAAGATGCCCCGCGACGCGAGCGCGACCCGTTACCGCAATCGCTGCGGTGTCACAGGCCGTCCCCGCGGGTATTTCCGGAAGTTCGGAATGTCACGTTCATCGCTTCGCGATCTCGCTCACAACGGTGAGCTTCCCGGCGTGAGAAAGGCTTCGTGGTAATCATGCAGTCAGATCCCATAGCCGACATGCTCACCCGGATCCGCAACGCCAACACGGCGATGCATCCGGAGACGAGAATGCCGTCGTCGAAGTTGAAAGAACAAGTCGCCCGCATCCTCTCTGAAGAGGGATTCATCGACGGATACAAGGTCGAAGATGCTCGGGTCGGCAAAGAGCTCACCGTGACGCTCCGCTACAACAAAGAACGTCAACCGATCCTGTCCGGTATCAAGCGCATCTCGAAGCCGGGTCTTCGCGTCTACTCCGGCACATCCGACGTGCCTCGTGTCCGTGGCGGCATCGGCATTTCGATCGTTTCGACTTCGGACGGTGTGATGACCGACCGTGAGGCCCGCAAGCGCAATGTTGGTGGCGAAGTTCTTTGCGAGGTGTGGTGACATGAGTCGCATTGGAAAGGCACCCATCGATCTCCCCGCAGACGTCGAGGCATCTGTTGACGGGAACGTCGTCGTTGTGAAGGGTCCGAAGGGCACGCTCACCCAGTCACTCGATCCCCGGATCAGTGTCTCGGTAGAGGACGGTGTTCTCACCGTCGCCAGAGAGAACGACGAGCGCGAACCTCGCGCCCTGCACGGATTGACACGTGCGCTGATCGCCAACATGGTGACCGGAGTCTCGGTCGGTTACTCCAAGGAGCTTCAGGCGGTTGGCGTCGGCTATCGCGGGGCGCTCAAGGGCAGCACCCTCGTGCTCCAGATTGGATTCTCACATCCAGTGGAAATCGAGGCGCCCGAGGGGATCACCTTCGAGGTTCCCGAGCCGACGAAGTTCATCATCAGCGGGATCGACAAGCAGCTCGTTGGCCAGGCTGCGGCGAACATCCGCTCCGTGCGTCCGCCAGAGCCGTATAAGGGCAAGGGCATTCGCTACGTGGACGAGTACGTACGTCGCAAGGCCGGGAAGGCAGGGGTGGCCGGATGAGAGGTTCACGCACACAAGCGCGACGACGTCGCCATTTTCGGGTGCGCAAGAAGGTGCACGGCACGGCCTCTCGCCCCCGACTGGCTGTGTTCCGCAGCAATCGTTACATCTATGCACAGATCATCGACGACGATCAGGGTGCCACCGTGGCATCGGCCTCGTCTCGCGAGGGCAAGCTCGCGAAGAAGACCCTGACTGTCGACACGGCAACCGAGGTCGGACAGCTCGTTGGCGCTCGCGCCAAGGATGCTGGTATCGAAACGGTCGTCTTCGACCGGGGTGGGTTCGCCTTCCACGGGCGCGTCAAGGCGCTGGCCGAGGGAGCCCGCAAGTCCGGGCTGGAGTTCTAGGAGCGCTATGACGAACCGAGATAACACCAACCGCAGGGACCGCAGAGATCGCCGAGAGCGTCGGGAACGGCGCGAGCCGGAGTTCGACGAGCGGGTCATCGCTATCAACCGAGTCGCCAAGGTCGTGAAGGGTGGCCGTCGCTTCTCGTTCACGGCCCTCGTGACGGTCGGGAACGGCAACGGCAAGGTCGGGATCGGATACGGCAAAGCCAAAGAAGTCCCCATGGCCATTCAGAAGGGCATGGAGATCGCAAAGAAGAACATGTTCGAAGTGCCCATGGCGGGTCAGACGATCATCCATGAGGTCATCGGAGAACAGAGCGCCTCGCGTGTTCTGCTCAAGCCGGCTGCGCCGGGTACCGGTGTCATCGCCGGAGGCGCCGTTCGTCAGATTCTCGAAGCGGCAGGAGTGAAGGACATACTTTCGAAGTCGCTCGGCTCTCCCACGCATGTCAACGTGGCGAAGGCGACGGTGAACGCACTGTTGTCACAGCAGCGTCCCGACGTGGTTGCGAAGGGACGCGGCAAGCGCCCCGAGGAACTGTTCCCGCCGGCTCTGCTCGCTGCCTACCGATCGGCTGAGCTGGCGAAGACTCAGGCAGGTGGCTGATGGCGAAGAGTTTGAAGATCACATTGGTGCGCAGCACGATCGGTGAGAAGCCGAAGACCCGCGCAACCGTAGAGAGCCTTGGGTTGCGGAAGATCAACCAAACGACCATACGGCCCGACAGACCGGATGTGCGCGGCATGGTGTTCCATGCGAAGCATCTCCTCGAAGTGGAGGAAATCGGATGAAGCTTCATCACCTCCGACCCGCCGAAGGGTCGAAGAAGCGCAAGATACGCGTCGGCCGCGGTGAAGCCGGACGACGTGGCAAGACCGCCGGACGCGGTACGAAGGGCCTCAAGGCTCGCAGCAAGGTGCGTCGCGGATTCGAGGGTGGCCAGACGCCGCTGCAGCGTCGCATGCCGAAGCTGCGCGGTTTTCGCAACCCTAATCGCGTGGAGTACACGGTCATCAACGTCGAGCGACTCAACGAGTTCGACGCTGGTACCACCGTCACCGCGGATGACCTGCGGGCCGGCGGACTCGTCAAGCATCGCGGCAAGGTCAAGGTCCTCGGTGAGGGCGAGATCGATCGCGCGCTGACCATCAAGGCCCACGCGTTCAGTCTCGGCGCCGTTGAGAAGATCAAGGCCGCGGGAGGATCCGTAGAGGTCATCGAGGGCTGAGCCAGGAGCTGCCAGCTGCCAGCTGCCAACGTCGAGCGCAGAACCCGAACCCCACTATTGTGCTGTTACCACCGAAGGACTCAACACCCCCATGCTGACTGCTTTTAGGAACGCGTTCCGGATCCACGATCTGCGGAACAAGATCCTCTTCACGCTGTTCATCTTCGTTCTGTACCGGTTCGGGACAACTGTCCCCGTTCCCGGTGTGGATCTGGAAGCAATCAAGGAGTTCACCGACGCCGCGACGACCTCCGGGTTCGTTGGGTTGTTGAACCTCTTCTCCGGTGGCGCTCTCACTCGTATGTCGGTCTTCGCTCTGGGGATCATGCCGTACATCACGTCATCGATCATCCTCCAGTTGCTCGCTGTTGTGATCCCGAAGCTGCAGGCGCTTCAGGAGGAAGGCGAGACCGGCCGAAAGGTCATCACGCAGTGGACGAGGTATCTCACGGTCATCCTGGCACTCCTCCAAGCGACGGGCTTCTCGTTCCTGTTCCACTCCGGTCAGCTGACCGGAGGCATCGACCTCATCCCGGATTACACGCCGCGCAACGTGATCATCATTGTTATCACGATGACGGCCGGCACGGCGTTGCTCATGTGGTTCGGTGAGTTGATCACCCAGCGCGGCATTGGCAACGGCATGTCCTTGCTGATCTTCATCTCGATCATCTCGCAGATCCCGTCACAACTGGTGGTTCTCAACGCCAACTCGCAGACGTATCAATTCGTCGTCATTACGGCAGTGATGGTCGCTCTGACGGTCGGCATCATCTACATCGAGCAGGGACAGCGTCGGATTCCGGTGCAGTTCTCCAAGCGCGTCCGTGGCCGCAAGGTCATGGGTGGCCAATCCACTTACATCCCGTTGAAGGTGAACATGGCCGGAGTTATCCCGGTGATCTTCGCCACGTCGATCATGTACTTCCCAGCGCTCATCGCTTCGGTGCTGCCACCGGATGGCTGGGGAGCCACGGTTCGGAACTGGATCGACACCAATTTGCTGTCATCGAGCGGTGGCGGGTTCTCCCCGAGCCTGTGGTACATCTTCGTGCTCGCTCTCCTCGTGGTGTTCTTCACCTACTTCTACACGGCGATCCAGTTCGATCCGGTACGCCAGGCCGACATGATCCAACGCCAGGGTGGGTTCATTCCTGGTATTCGTCCGGGACGAGCGACCGAGCGGTACCTTGCGTACGTGCTCAGCCGAATCACGCTGCCCGGTGCGATGTACTTGGCGATCGTGACAATCCTGCCGTCCATCCTCGGTTTCATCTGGAACGTCCCCGTCGGACTCTCCGGCGTGTCGATCATCATCGTTGCGGGCGTTGCCCTCGAGACAATGAAGCAGATCGAGTCCCAGCTGATGATGAGGAACTACGAGGGTTTCCTCAGCTAG
>CAZWDQ010000017.1:0-19803 GCA_964632475.1 uncultured Acidimicrobiaceae bacterium | reverse complement strand
GAAGCAGATCGAGTCCCAGCTGATGATGAGGAACTACGAGGGTTTCCTCAGCTAGGAGCTGAGGGGGCTGCCAACTGCCAGCTGCGTGCTACCAGCTGCCAGCCCAAGACTGATAGCAGGAGTTCTCCGGTCGCTGGTCCTGTCTTCCCTGCTGGTAGCTGGCGGCTACCCATTGCCAGCTCAAGGCTGATTGCAAGAGTTCTCCGGTCGCTGGTCTTGTCTTCCCTGCTGGTAGCCGGCGGCTGGTAGCTGGAAGCTCGAAGCCGGCGGCTGGAAGCTCGCGGCTTCCAGGTATCCTGTGTACACACGCATTCAGGAGATTCTCATGGGACGACGGATTCTGTTTCTTGGACCGCCTGGCGGCGGCAAGGGGACCCAGGCCAAGCTGCTAACGAACGCACTCGGTGTTCCTCACATCTCAAGCGGCGAGATGCTGCGCGAGGCGATCGCGTCCGAGACCGAACTCGGACGGAAGGCCTCGGAGTACATGGCGGTGGGTGACCTGGTTCCGGACGATCTCGTGGTTGCGATGGTCAAGGAACGCCTCCGCCGTGACGACGCGGCGTGCGGTTACGTACTCGATGGATTCCCCAGGAATGTCGACCAGGCGGAGGCGCTCACGACCGCCATGGATAGTCATGGGATCGAGACCACGATCGTGCTCGACGTTGACGAAGCCCAGACCGTTGCAAGACTCTTGCGCCGTGCCGAGCTCGAGGGGCGGGCCGACGACAACGAGGCGACGATCCGGCATCGCCATGAAGTGTTCCGGCGAGAAACCGAACCACTCATCGCCTACTACGGTGATCGCGTCCGGCGTGTCGACGGCACCGGATCGGTCGAGGACATCTTCTGCCGGGTCATCAGCGAACTGGCGTCGTGATGGTTGGAGCGACGATCATCACGAAGAAGAAGCCTGAAGACTTCGCCAAGATGGAGATCGCAGGACAATGCGTCGCTGCGATGCACCAGGCAGTTCGTGACGCGACAGCCCCGGGCGTCACGACACGCGATCTCGATGCAGTGGCCGCCGAGGTCGCCAAAGCACATGGTTGCCGTCCTTCGTTCCTGGGCTATCACGGCTTCCCCGCGACGATCTGTACATCGCCGAATTCGGCGATCGTCCACGGTATCCCGGACGGCTACACCCTCCGGCGAGGCGACATCATCTCGATCGATGCGGGCGCTATCTACGAGGGTTGGCATGGTGACGCAGCGTTCACCATGGCGATCGGCGATGTGCCGGACGAAGTTCAACGACTCCTCGATGTCACCGAAGAGGCCCTGTGGAATGGGATGCGTCAGTTCAAGAACGGGAATCGGCTCGGCGACATCGGACATGCCATCGAGGCAACCGCCGAACCGTTCGGATACGGCGTTGTGCGTGAGTACATCGGTCATGGGATCGGGCGGCAGATGCACGAAGCACCGAACGTTCCGAACTACGGAACGCCCAGCAAGGGGCTGAAGCTCAAGACGGGTATGGCGGTGGCCATCGAACCGATGTTCAACCTGGGTACGGCAGAGACGGCGGTTCTCGATGACGGATGGACGGTCGTGACGGCGGACGGTGCAGTCTCGGCGCACTTCGAACACACGGTCCTGCTGACGGAGGATGGGCCGAAGGTATCGACGCTTCTGGAGCCGGTTCTTCTGTAGCTGCCAGCTACCAGCCGCCAGCTGCCAGCCTTGTGGCCCCTCTTGCTCGGACGATGAGCGTATGCAGCGCTGGCACACGGATGAGAGTCGCGGATTGAGGAGGTTGTGATGGAGATGCAGTGCGGTTCCCTCACCGTCGAAGTCGCTGACACAGGACCGCGCGTCACCGGTCTGCGCCTCCGCGACGGGGAGAACTTGTTCGCCGAGCTTCCCTCTCTCATCATCGATCGTCCCGGGGGAGCACCGTTCAGATTCCTCGGAGGCCATCGGTTGTGGATGGCACCGGAGGTTCCAGAGATCACGTATCAGCCGGACGATGATCCGGTGACCGTCAGCCAACATGAGGGTCATCTGCGTGCACGGGGAGAGTCCGATCCCAACGGGATCGCTCGAGAGATTGAAGTATCGCGCGGCCATGCCGACGGGTCCGTCGTGATTGATCACCGGATCATCAACGTCGGCGATAGGCCGATCGAGACCGCCGCGTGGGCCATCACACAATTTCCGGCCGACGGTGCCGCCATCCTGCCGCTCGGCGCTGAATCGGTCGATGACGGGGGACACCAGGCGAACCGGTCCGTCGTGCTCTGGCCGTACACGAACCCCGGCGCAGACGAGTTTCGCTGGAGCCGGGACGCCGTCGTTGTGGAGGGTTCAAGCGGTGCGAAGCAGAAGGTGGGCGTGGAGAATCGGATCGGCTGGGCTGCGTACTACCGAGGGTCGGTGCTCTTCGCCAAATGGGCGGCCCTTCACGATTCGGGCCTCCACTACTCCGATCGGGGTGCCTCCGCCCAGGTGTATCGCGATCATCGATTCATCGAACTGGAGACGCTGAGCCCGATGCGCCGACTCGAGCGCGGCGACGCGCTCCATCACCGCGAGACATGGCGGGTTGTCGAGACCGGTCCCTTGGACCGGGAAGACCTTGCCTCCCATGCTTTGGATATCCTGTCCTCATGGGAGCCTCACATATGACGTCATACCTCGGAATCGACACTTCGACGACGGCGACGAAGGCACTCATCATCGATACCGACGGTGCAGCCCTCGGCGTTGGCAAAGCCGAGTACGGATACGACACGCCCAGGCCGGGCTGGTCAGAACAGGACCCTGATCTCTGGTGGAACGGCACCGTCGCGGCGATCCGAGAGGCTGTTGTTCTTTCGGGTGTTGACCCAGCATCAGTTGCTGCGGTCGGTATCACCGGTCAGATGCATGGTCTCGTCGCTCTCGACGAGAGCGATCGCCCGGTACGGCCATCCATCCTGTGGAACGACCAACGAACCGCATCCCAATGCGATGAGATCCGACGCCGGGTTGGACGGGATCGGCTCATCGAGATCACCGGGAACGACGCCCTCACGGGCTTCACAGCACCGAAGATCCTCTGGATGCGTGACGAAGAACCGGAGAACTACAGCCGAATCTCGGTGGTCCTCCTCCCCAAGGACTACGTGCGCCTGCGTCTCACCGGCGAGCATGCGGTCGACAGGGCCGGGGCGTCGGGAACCTTGCTCTTCAACCTCGAAGAGCGGGATTGGTCCGACGAGGTCATCGAGTCCCTCGACCTGCCGCGCGGTTGGTTTCCACAGACGTTCGAAGGCACCGATATCACGGGTTATGTAACGGAAGAGGCGGCATCACTTACTGGATTGAGAGCAGGGATTCCTGTCGTTGGCGGTGCCGGTGACCAGGCTGCGAATGGTGTCGGTACGGGAGCCGTTGAGCCCGGCACGGTCGCCGTGTCGCTTGGCACCAGCGGTGTCGTCTTCGCCGCAACCGATCGGGCGGTCATCGACTCGGATGCCCGTCTTCACAGCTTCTGCCATGCGGTCCCGGGGCTCTGGCATCAGATGGGAGTCATGCTTTCGGCGGCCGGGAGCCTTCGTTGGTTCCGAGACACGGTTGCGCCCGACATCTCGTTTGCGGACCTCAGCCTCGAAGCGGGCAGTGTTGCTCCCGGAGCGGATGGACTCGTGTTCTTGCCCTACCTCACGGGTGAGCGCACTCCTCACCCCGACCCGGAGGCCCGTGGAGCATTCGTGGGCCTGACGGTGCGGCACACGCGAGCCCACCTGGCACGGGCGGTGATGGAAGGAGTGGCGTTCGGTCTTCGCGACTCGCTGGAGATCATCCGGGAGCAGAGCGATGTGGGCGACATACGCGTTGCCGGTGGAGGGGCAGGCAGCACCGTTTGGCTTCAGATCCTCGCGGATGTCTTCGGCGCAGACGTGCGAACGGTCGACGTTCCCGAATCTGCTGCGTATGGAGCCGCTCTTCTCTCAGCAGTCGGTGCCGGAGCGTATCCGACGGTTGGACGTGCCGTCGAAGCCACGATCCGGACGGGAGAGCGGTATCGGCCGAGTCCCGCCGCGGCCCGTTACGAAGACATGTACGGCATCTACCGGAGTCTCTACCCCAGTCTTCGTGAGATATCGCACCAACTGAGCCGCATCGAAGAGGCTCCCATCGGATAACGTTCGAGATTCTCAACTGCTGCTTGTCCGGATGCGTTTGACCGGTCGGAGCTGGATTGACTCCAGGGGAACCCAGAGTTCGCTTCCGTTCTACCATTCGAGGCATGGGAAGTCTCGGAACAGGCGAAATCCTCGTCATCGTTCTTGTTGCGCTGATCGTCTTCGGACCTCATCGCCTTCCGGAGATCACCAGGAAGGCCGGTGAATGGCTCGGGAAAGCCCGCGAGATGACACGAGCAGTCACAGACACGATCGATGCCGAGTACGGCGAGGTCACGAAGCCGATCAAGGATCTCAAGGGCGAGTACGACGCGACGATGGGGGAGATGAAGGGCATCGCATCCTCTGTCACAGACATGTCGTTCGACCTGTCTGGATCCGGGAGGCAGCCGGGAGACGAATCGAACGACGATGAGGACGAAGCGCCCACGCCTGATGGTGACGAGGGTTCAACGTCTGGCGAAGAGACCCCGTGACCTCGGGATCGATGCCCCTGATGAGTCATCTGCTGGAGTTTCGTTCGCGCCTCATCAAAGCGGTTGTAGCGGTCGCGGTCGGCACGGCCATCGCGTTCGTGTTCAACGAGGAGATCCTCGATCTCCTCGCGAAGCCATATCAGCTCGCGGTCCCGGGCGGGCAACTTGCGTTCTTCCGACCGACCGAGGCTTTCGCAACGGTCATGCGGCTGAGCCTCTTCGGTGGTGTGATTATCGCTTCTCCCGTCATCCTCTACCAACTGTGGAGGTTCGTCGCACCGGCGCTCACGCCGAAAGAGAAGCGGTGGGCCTACCCGATCACGGCTGTGTTTGTGTTCCTGTTCCTGACCGGAGTGGTCGTGGGCTATGTAGCCCTGGAAAGGGGCCTCGGATTCCTCCTCGAGTTCGGGGGGGACGCCTTGACTCCGATCATCGGCGCCGACTTCTACCTGAAGTTCGCGACGCGCTTCATCCTTGCATTTGGCCTGGCGTTCGAATTCCCGGTGTTTCTCTTTGCCGCGGCTGCAGTGGGAGCGGTGAGCAGCAAGGTGCTCAGAAGCAACCGGCGCTGGGCGATTCTCATCATCCTGATCGCGGCGGCATTCATCACGCCGTCGGGAGATCCGATGACGCTGATGCTCCTCTCGGTACCGCTCTACATCCTGTACGAGCTGACCATCCTCGCGATCAGGTTCGTTCTCAGGAAGTGAAACCGAGCTGCCAGCTGCCAGCTGCCAGCCGCCAGCTCTGAGCAGTACCCAGTACTCGATACTCAGTACTCAGTCCCGTCCCCCGGGAACCATGTCGCTGATGAGGAGAGCTACGTGCAGTTCGAGGCGACGGGTGGAATCGGTGAGGAACGGTCCGACGAGCTGCTCGAGCTGGGAGATTCGGTAGCGGACCGAGTTGTAGTGGTAGTGCAGTTCTCTGGCCGTCTTCGCGACGTTCAGGTTCGTGTCCAACAGGACCGCGAGCGTGCGCCTGAGCTCGGCCCGGCCCTCGGAGGGTTCGTACAGTTCGCCCAGAGCTTCCTTGGCGAACTCTCTCAACAGATTCGGATCGACCTCGGAGAGAAGACGAAAGACGCCGAGTTCGGTGAACCTGCCCACTGCCCCGACACCCTTGATCGCACGGGTGACGCCGGTCGCCGTGCGGGCCTGGTCCCATCCTCTCAGAAGGTCTGATGGGCCATCGATGCGGCCGGAGACGCCAGCGGACCAGGTTCCGGCCACGGATCGAGATATCACCTCGGATGTGGCCTCGGCCGCCGTCGCTTCAGGGTCGGCGACGGCCCGATTCTCTTTCCCGACGATGGCAACAATGTTCCCGTTGATGATGGCGTGGGGAGCATGGAGACCCCGGGCTCTGAGCGACCAACCCAGGGCGTCTCTAGTTCGTTCGAGATGAGATGTAGCGTCGAGTTCCGTGGGCGAGAGGCTCACCACAACCGCTGGATAGGAGATGGTCCAATCGAGCGCCTGGCAGCGGCGACCGACCTCCCGGCGATCGAGACGGTTCCGCAACACCTGCTCCAAGAGTTCGGCCCGGAACTGGCGGTCTACAGATGACACAGCGATCTCTCTGGAGGCAGCCAGCGCCATGATCTGGGCACACCGTGGGACAAGACCGGGGGAGAACTCTTCAGACGGACCTGCGTTCGGCAGCACATAGAGCTGACCCACGTAGGTCGATCCGAAAACGATGGGAGCCGTGACTGCTTCCTCGAAACGCGCGCTTTCGCGTGGGTCCCGATCCTCGGGAGGTGTTCTGCCTCCGGCCGAGTGATGAGACAGCACATCGTTGTTCGGACCAAGGACGACAACCTCGCAGCTCACAAGCTGAGCGAGTCGCGCTGCCACTTCGCTTGGCCCCCCTCCCTCGAGGGAGACGCTGATCAGCTCATGCTCACGATCGCTCCTTAGGTGAAGTCCTCCGAGGAGCAGTGAGTCCCGAGCTCGATAGACGTCGGCAATCAGGTCGTCGAATGAGACGGTTGGCGGGAGCGAGAGGATGGGGAAGTCACGTCGATTCGCAGCGTCGAGGGCATCGGCGCTGACCTCTGCGACGTACGGACCGAGCTTGACCCCGAACCCTGCGAGACCCAGATCGGCCAGATCCTCGACCAGCACCGCCAGCTCCTTCCCGTGCCCGGCAAGTGAGTAACCCACGGTGATCAGAAGTTCCCGGCTCTTGACCCACGGAGTGATGTCCGGGTTCTCCATGACGTTGACCGAGGAGACGATCCTCTCGAGTCCAGAAGAGCCGGCCAGAACCTCAGTCTCCTGGAAGCTGGGGGTTGCCAACACCTCTCGAAGAGTGAGCGACTCGCCTTCGTAAGAATGTGACAATGAAGTGGGGGCAGACAAGGCAACATACCCTAATGCCAATTTGGGGCGATTCGAGTACCGTCGGGTCATCCGGACGGGTTTCGTACAGGAGGCGTAGTAATGGCCGTTGAGGTACGCAAGGTTGTGCTCGAGAGCGTCGGGGACGCATCTGGTCTGGCAGCTCTTATTGATGAAGGCGTCTTCGCCGCGGATGGCGTCATCGCCGTCGTCGGCAAGACCGAGGGAAACGGTGGTGTCAACGACTTCACCAGGATCATCGCCGATCAGGCCTTCCGCAAGGTTCTGATGGAGAAGGGCACGAGGCCCGTTGAAGAGGTCGACGAGATCCCGATGGTGTGGTCCGGTGGCACCGATGGCATCTTGTGCCCCCATGCCACCATCTTCGCCAACGTCGAGGACGACGGTCCGGTCTCCGATGAGCCGCGTCTCGCCGTCGGCTACGCGATGAGCGATGTCATCCTCCCCGAGGACATCGGCAGGCCCGCCATGGTGGCAAAGGTCGCCGAGGGCGTTCTCAGTGCGATGAAGGCAGCAGGGATCGACGATCCGGCCGACGTTCACTACGTACAGACCAAGACGCCACTGCTCGTCATGGACACCATCAACGACGCGAAGAGACGTGGCCACACGGTCTACACCGAGGATCCCCTCGAGTCGATGAACGTCTCGAACGGCACCTCCGGCCTCGGCATCGCCGTGGCGCTTGGAGAGATCGAGATGCCGACGGCCGAGCAGATCGGGCATGACCTGAGCCTGTTCTCCTCGGTTGCGTCCTGCTCGTCGGGTGTCGAACTCGACCAGGCCCAGACGGTCGTCGTCGGCAACGTTCGCGGCGCCGGCGGCCGCTACCACATCGGTCACGACGTCATGAATGACGCTCTTGATCGGGAAGGTGTCTACCGGGCGATCCGTTCGGCGGGTCTCGACCTTCCCGAACGCGCCAATTCCGACGATCTCGATGGCAAGGTCGTCAACGTCTTCGTCAAGTGCGAGGCCGACCCGACTGCACGTCTTCGGGGACGGAGGCAGGTCGCTCTGGACGACTCCGATGTGCACCACCATCGGCACATCAAGGCTGCGGTCGGTGGCGTCGTCGCAAACGCTGTTGACGATGCCGCCGTGTTCGTCTCCGTTGCGGCGATTCACCAGGGTCCCAGCGGCGGTGGACCGGTTGCAGCGATCGTCGATCTCGGATAGCACTCGATGGCCGTAACAGAGGTTGAGACTCGTTCCTCCCCGGCATCCGTTCGGATGCCGGGGGTTGCGAGCACTGCGATCCGCGACGCGTTATCTGAACCCCAGACGCCGGGGACGGTGCTGGGAACTGCGAGGCACGCTATCTGGCTGTTCGTGGACGGCGACGTGATCGTTGCGTCGACCCGCGATGCGACCCGGCTTCCCAACGGAGTTGAGGTCGCTGCCGATGCAGCGGCGGATGCCTTCCGTAGTGTGCATCACGGTGCGTCCGTCACCGTCGGCCTTGGTCAACTGCTGTTCGAGGAGTTGACGATCGACGTCGTTCGGTGGTGGAATCCCCGGCCTGCTCTTCGTCCAACATCCACCGCACATCTCGTCGCGGCCATCGTGGACCTACCGACGACTGTGCCCGATCTTGAGACCATCCCTCTCTCTGCTGCGCTGTCGGCTGGCTCACCTGGAGCGATTCTGGCGGCATCGGACGCTCTGATCGGACGGGGACCAGGGTTGACTCCAGAAGGGGACGACTATCTGGCCGGTGCCCTCGCCGCGCTCCGGACGCTCGGCGATGCGCTGGGGAGACCGGACACGGCGGCGATGCTGAACTCGCTCACCGATCCGCTGATCCGACATGCGTCGAGCAGGACGACGACGTTCTCGGCCGCTCTACTCCGCCACGCCATCGACGGTCGGGTTGCTGCACCTGCGGGTTCCCTGCTGCGTGCTCTGACCGGTCGGGGCGACGTCGCCCGTAGTCACCAGTATCTCAGCTCTGTCGGCCACACGTCCGGGCCGGCGCTGGCCGCAGGCATGATCCTCGGCGCCCGTTCACTTCTTCAATTTCAACCCACATCCCAACGGAGGTAGACGATGATCTCTCGTGTCGAGATACACCCCGGCCGCTATCACGACTCGGTCAGGCTGATGCAAGCCAGCAAGGCGCTCCAAGGGGTCGAAGGCGTCACTGATGCTCTCGTTGCGATGGCAACCGAACTCAACTTGAGTCTGCTCGCCGACATGGGGTTCGATATGGACACAGTGGTTGGTGTCGGCCCGAACGACCTCCTCCTCGCCATCCGTGCCGAGAGCGAAGAGGCTGTTGCCGCCGCTCATGGTGCGCTCGAGGATGCCCTCACTCCGAAGGCCACTCGATCGGGCGGGCTCGATGCCCCCGACGCGAAGACGATCGGAACGGCCGCGAAGATCAATGGTGCCGACGTGGCCCTGCTCTCGGTCCCTGGCGAGCATGCGTTCGTCGAGGCGATGGAGGCGCTTCAGGACGGCCTGCACGTCATGATCTTCAGCGACAACGTTCCGATCGCTGAGGAGATCACCCTCAAGAAGTACGGATTGGAGCATGGCCTCCTCGTCATGGGACCCGACTGCGGCACCACGATCGTCAACGGCCTCGGCCTCGGATTCGCCAACGCCGTTCAACCGGGTTCGGTGAGCATGGTCGGTGCGTCCGGTACCGGCATTCAGGAGATGTGTGCGCTTCTCGACGATGCGGGCGTGGGGATCAGGCATGCGCTCGGCACGGGAAGCCACGACCTCTCCGAAGATATCGGCGCCTCGTCGACGCTGCAAGCCCTGGAAGCACTCGATGCCGACCCCGGCACCGAGTTGATCGTCGTCATTTCGAAGCCGCCGGCAGCACCGGTCGCCGAGAAGGTCCGGCGGGTGGCCGCCGAGTGCGCCACCCCGGTCGTCATCACCTTCATGGGAGAGGCAACTCTCGAAGAAGGGGCGGGCGAAGTGCTCGACACACTCGGCCTGCCGCGGCCGATCTACGGATCCTGGGAGGCGGCGAACGATGATCACCGACCCGGCACACTACGCGGACTGTTCTCCGGTGGGACCCTTCGGTCCGAAGCCCGCCACGTGGCAGGGCCACTTCTCGGGGAGATCGGAACACGTGAGGAAGACGAAGGACACACCTTCATCGACTACGGCGATGACGAATACACCCAGGGTCGGGCACACCCGATGATCGATCAGACCGTTCGCGTCGAGCGGCTCGCAGCCGCAGGCCAGGATGAATCGGTCGGCGTCGTGCTCATGGACGTTGTCCTCGGGTACGGGGCCAATGCCAACCCGGCCGCTGAACTCGCACCGATCGTGGAAAGGGTGGTGGAGGCGGGGGCAGCCGTTGTCGTGTCCCTTTGCGGAACGACCGGCGATCCGCAGGGCCGTGACGCTCAGGCCAGGGTGCTCAACGATGCGGGCGCATCGGTGTATCTCTCCAACGCGGCGGCTGCAATCGAAGCGGCACGCCTCGCAACGATAAGGATTTCCTCATGAGCGATCTCAGTCAACTTCTCGACACGGAACCGGTCGTCGTCACCGCAGGTACGGACATGCTCGCAGCCTCGATCGAGGAACAGGGCTCGGCTGTCGAGCGCGCCGACTGGCGTCCACCGCATGAGGGGACCGAAGCCGCCCTCAACGTTCTCTTCTCCGACGACCGGATGCGGGACGCCAACGAGATCGCAATCGGAAGGATGCTCGCCGTTCGACCGCAGCTCGTCGACGTCAAGGTCGCCAGGGACGTGTTCCCGGATATGACCGACCGGACGTTCCTCCATGCCGGTCCGCCTCTCGAGTGGGAGCGAGCCAGCGGACCGATGCGCGGAGCGATCATCGGCGCCATGATCTACGAGGGCTTTGCCGACGACCCGGAAGAAGCAGCGATCAGGGCCGCCCGGGGAGAGGTCGAACTCTCGCCCTGTCACCATCACGGAGCGGTCGGGCCGATGGCCGGGGTGACGTCACCGTCGATGCCGGTTGCCGTGGTCACCGACGCGGCAGGGGACGGCGTGTCCTACTCGACGCTCAACGAGGGGCTCGGCAAGGTGCTGCGCTACGGAGCATTCGGCCAGGAAGCGATCGATCGACTCCACTGGATGGACGAGGTTCTGGGACCGGTGCTGAGCGCCGTTCTCAAGAGCCGAGGACCAATCGACCTTCAGTCGTTGATCGCTCAGGCGCTGCAGATGGGCGACGACGGGCACAACAGGAACCGGGCAGTGACGTCGCTGTTTCTGCGTGAGATCGGTGGGGCACTCGTCGACGGGGCGGACGCGTCGGTTGACCAGCGCGCCGAGGTATTCAGATTCATCGACGGCAACGACCACTTCATGCTCAACCTGGTGATGGCTGCCGGCAAGCTCGGCTCGGATGCTGCATCCGGTGTGCCGGCCTCAAGTCTCGTCACGGTGATGGCGCGCAATGGCACCGACTTCGGGATCCGATTGTCCGGCACCGGGGATCAATGGTTCATCGCTCCTGCTCCTCCCGTCGACGGCCTCTACCTCGGGGCGTTCACCGAGGAGGATGCCAGCCCCGACATCGGCGACTCGACCATCACGGAGACGGTGGGTCTCGGAGGAATGGCCATGGCAGCAGCGCCGGCGATCGTCGGATTCGTCGGTGGAACGGCCGCAGGTGCGGTTCGCCGCACGTTGGCGATGTACGAGATCACGATGGCCGAGCACCCGTCCTATCAGATCCCGATGCTCGAGTTCCGCGGCACACCGGTCGGCATCGATGCCGCCCGGGTCGTTCGCACCGAAGTCCTCCCGCAGATCAATACCGGAGTCGCCGGCAAAGTCCCTGGCACCGGGATGGTCGGCGCAGGGCTCGTGGAGGCTCCGATCGAGTGCTTCGTTCAGGGGATCAACGCACTCGCAGGGTCACTCCAATGATCCGAGATCCACTCCGCTGGTCGAGATCTGGGGCCCCTGCCAATGTCTGTAAGATGCCCCCACCGGGGGCGACGAGGGAGGCTATTCGTGGTCATCGCTAACGAGTTCGACTACCGACGTCCCGCCACACTCGCTGAAGTCACCGAGATTCTTGCGAACCATTCCGGTTCCGTTCGCGTGCTTGCCGGCGGAACTGATCTCGTTGCCTGGCTTCGAGACGATGCGGTCGCTCCGGACCTCGTGGTTGACATCAAGAACGTTCCTGGACTCCACGACCTCAGGCTCGATGACAGCACCCTCCACATCGGCTCGCTTGTCACGTTCACCGAGCTGATCGAGTCGGATCTGGTCAAAGAGCATGCCCCGTTGCTGGCGGAGATGGCAGAGACAGTGGCATCACAAGGCATCCGCAACCGAGCGACCATCGTTGGGAACATCTGCTCGGCCGTCCCATCGTGCGACGCCGGCCCTGTGTTGCTCGCATACGACACCACCGTCCATCTCACAGGACCCGACGGCGATCGCGCCATCGACATCAACGAATGGTTCGTCGGGCTTCGTCAGACCGCACGCACGGACGACGAAGTCGTCACCCATCTGAGCATCGCTTTGCGTCCGCACGGCGGCGTCTACGTGAAGCTGATGCGCTACGGCGGGGAGGACCTTGCGCAAGCAGCCGTCGGAATCGTCGCGTACCCGGACGATGAGTATCGGGTTGCATTCGGAGCGGTTGCGCCGACTCCGATCAGGTCGGCCCGCATCGAGGAGGCCCTTCGAGGCAAGCCGGTTGACGAGTCACAGATCGCTGCTGTCGTCGCGATGGTTCGCGATGAGATCAGCCCGATTACCGACATGCGGTCCTCTGCGGAATACCGCACACGCATGACCGAAGTGATGCTCAAGCGGGGGCTGGTCGCAGCCACCGAAAGACTTGCCGGCAGTGGACCCGCATACGGCACGCGGCTCATCTGAGAGGACGACGATGGACTTGAATATCAGAGTCAATGGTGAAGACTGGGCACTCGATGTTGCCCCGGCCGACGTGCTTCTCGACGTTCTGAGAGAGCGGATCGGGATCAAGAGCCCAAAGATCGGTTGCGAGCGCGGCGACTGTGGTTCGTGCACCATCCTCATGGATGGCCGCACGGTACGGAGCTGTCTGGTACTCGCCGTCGAAGCTGATGGCCACGAGGTCACGACGGTGGAGGGCATCAGCTACGACGGGATCAGCGAGTTGCAGACGCTGTTCCTCGAGAACAACTCGTTCCAGTGCGGCTTCTGCGCTCCCGGCATCGTCCTCTCGGCCACAGAACTGCTCGACAACAACCCGAACCCCACACGCCACGACGTTCAGGAAGCCCTTGCCGGCAATCTCTGCCGCTGCACCGGCTACGAGCCGATCATCGATGCCGTGCTTGCCGCGGGTGAGGGAGGCTCGGAATGACGACTGACTACCCGTTTGAAACCACGACCGAGAGCGGAGACCTCAAGATAGTTGGCACTTCCGCGATCAGGATCGACGGTCTCGACAAGGTCAGCGGCGCCGCTCAATTCGTCGACGACATGGACTTCGGGCCCGGCCTGTTGCATGCAGCCATCGTCGAGAGTCCCTACGCCTACGCCAAGATCATCTCCATCGATACCACCGAAGCCGAAGCGGCGAAGGGTGTTGTGCGCGTCGCCACCGGCAAGGACTTCCCATACAAGTTCGGTATGTACATGGAAGACCGATACATCTTTGCCCAGGACTACGTCCGATTCGTCGGTGAGCAGGTGGCCGGTGTTGTCGCACGTAGCCACCGCGAGGCCGTGCAGGCAGCGAAGCTGATCAGAGTCGAGTACGAAATCCTGACACCGCTTCTCGATCCCAGGGCAGCCGTCGCCGAGGGAGCCGACCTGATTCATCCCGATCTCGACGACTACACCCATGTCCCCTGGTTCTTTCCGCAGACCGACACCAACATCGCCCACCTGAGGAAGATCCGCAAGGGCGACACGGAGAAGGCGTTCGCCGAGGCCGACTACGTGCTCGAAGACACGTACCACGTTCCGCGCTACGCACACTGTGCCATCGAACCGCACGTCACGGTCAGCAAACTCGACCAGGCCGACCGGCTCACCGTGTGGACCGCGTCGCAGTCGCCGCACACGCAGCGGCATCTGTTCGCTGAAGCACTCGCACCGTTGGGCTTCACGCACAAGGACGTTCGCGTCATCACCCCCTACGTCGGTGGCGGTTTCGGCGGCAAGGCCGGAGTCTCAATGGAGATCATCGGGACTGCGCTGGCGACGCTGGTGAAGGGCCGTCCGGTGAAGCTGCGCTGGACCAGGGAGCAAGAGTTCTACAACACCTACCAGCGGCAGGGCGTCGTCGCCGAACTCAAGGTTGGCGTCATGAATGACGGCACCCTCACCGCCGTTCAGCACAAGCTCTACTGGGACGCCGGCGCCTACGTTGAGTACGGAGCCAACGTGGTCAATGCCGCTGGTCTATCGGCCACCGGCCCGTATCGCGTGCCGAACATCACGAACGACTCACTGTGTATCTACACGAACCTCCCGCCCGGGGGCCCGTACCGCGGTTTCGGCTACTCCGAGTTCCACTTCGGTCTCGAGTCGCACATGGACCGCATTGCAGAGGCCATCGGGATGGATCCCGTCGAGTTCCGGCGCAAGAACGCCATCGTCGAAGGAGACGAACTCGCATACGGAGCCGCAATGAATCCCTCAGGGATGCTCGAGGCGATCGACCGGACGGCGGCGGCCATCGACTGGGGGGTGGAAGAGGAATCCGACAACCCGAACACGGTGATCGGCAAGGGCCTTGCCCTCTTCTGGAAAGCACCGGCCATGCCGCCGAACTCGTCGTCTGCGTCGTTCCTCAAGTTCAACGAAGACGGCAGCATCAACATCACGGTCTCGGGCATGGAACTCGGTCAGGGCTACCTGACCGTCATGGCTCAGATCGCAGGCGAGGTGTTGTCAGTCCCGGTTAGCAAGATCCGGGTCGAGACCCCGGATACGGACCGGAACCCGTACGAGTGGCAGACGGTCGCGTCCCATGTGACATGGAGCTCGGGCCTTGCCGTCGAGAAGGCCGCCATCGAAGCTCGCGCCAAGATCTTCGACGTCATCCACCAGGTCTACGGGTACGAGGATGATTCGCTCTATCTCGAAGACGAGGCTGTGAAGTGTCGAACGGATGCGAGCTTCTCGAAGCCGCTGCGGGATTTCGTTATCGACGGTATCCAAACCGAGGACGGAACCTGGCGAGGAGGGCCAATCGTCGCCAGCGGCAAGTTCATGCCCGAGTTCACGAACGCCAACAGTGACCCGGAGACCGGTCAGGGTGGTCATCCCAACGTGCACTACACCGTGGGTGCGACCGGCGTGGTGCTCGAGATCGACAAGGACACCGGGCGGATCTGGGTTCGCAAAGCCGCTCTGGCGGTCGATGCGGGCCGCGCCATCAACCCCGATCTGGTGAACGGTCAGATCACTGGAGGCCTCGTCCAGGGACTGGCCACCGTCCTCTACGAAGACATGCGCTTCGACGAGGGCGGGAAGATGATGAACCCGAACTTCACCGATTACAAGATCCCGACGGCCTTCGATATCCCCGACGAGATCATTCCGATCATCGTCGAGGTGCCACAACCCGACGGACCGTTCGGGGCCCGTGGTGTGGGAGAACACACCATGATCGGTGCCGCACCGGTGATCGCGAACGCCGTGTACAACGCACTCGGGGTACGCATCAAATCGATGCCGATCACCCAGGAGAAGGTCGCCATGGCGATCATCGAGAAGTCTGAGAACTGAAGGAAGAGAGAAGGAGCGAACAGAGAATGTCCGTTGACCTAGAGAAGATTCTTCGGCCCATCCCCGCGGATATGGCGCCGTACGAACCGAAATACATGCTGTTGGCCAGCGGCGAAGCCGCCGTGGTGCGCGCCGTCGACAGGGATGAGATCCCTGACCTGCTGAAGCATGTCGAGCCACTGCTGCACGTCGAGCGCGACTACTACGACGTCGTCGCATCTCGTGTCTACGCAGAGCTGCTCTCCCACTATCAGTATCGCTTCCAGGATCAGTACGTCCTTGCTGTTCAGGTCGATGGAGAGCTCGCCGCTATCGTCAACGGCCGGCAAGTGACGCCGAACCTCGGCCTCTCGTTGCACACCCTGGCCCTGCGCCGCGGTCTCCGAATTGGTGCCCACGCATTCGCAGCGAAGATGGAATACCACTTCGACCAACTCGGGCACGACGAGGTCCTTGTCGTTGCGGAGTCACCGATCGGGTTTCGTCGCTGGATGATCGAGTACAAGCTCGAGAAGCGGTTTGACGTTCCCCACGAGCTCGGTGGCGTTCCCTCGTGGGCGCTGACGCGTGAACTGTTCGACGCCGCGCGATCCTCGCTCGTCGTTGGCCGACGACCGGTCCCACCTGAGATTCTCGACAAGGCCACGGAGGCGATCCTCCCGCCATCGGATCCACCGACGCCTGCACTCGACCCGCTCTCCGCTACTCGCTCGAAGTACGACCCGACTGCCAGCGCGCTGATGGTGGAGAGATGGGCGATGGAGGAGGGGGTGCAGGATGCGTGACGTCTATGTAGCCGGTATCGGCATCACCACCTTCACCCGGCTTGAGTTCGCGCTTTCAGAGATCGCTTCGTACGCGTCGATGATGGCGCTGAAGGACGCAGGTATCACCGAGGTCGACCAGGTGTACGTGGCCAACATGGGCAGTGCCCGGGTCAATCACCAGACGGCGCTCGCCAGCGCGGTGGTCGACAGCCTGAGCCTCACTCCGGCAGGCGCCGCCGCCATCGAGAACGGTCCGGCTTCGGGTGGCTCTGCCATCAAGGCTGGATTCCAGGCAGTCGCGTCCGGCATGGATGATGTTGTTTTGGTCGCCGGCGTGGAGCGGATGCGCGAGGTCAACGGCCTCGAGGCAACGGACTTCGTCGCCACCCTCACCCATCCGATCGCGGAGTACATCTACGGCGTGACGCTCCCGGCGCACGCAGCGATGTTCACCCGTCTCTACATGGACAAGTACGGCGTCACCGAGCGTCACCTCGCGATGGTGGGGGTCAAGAACCAGAACGCCGCGCTCAACAACGAGTGGGCACATCTGCAGCAGGAGATCACGCTCGAGGGCATTCTCGACTCTCCGGAAGCAATGACCAACAATCCGTACGTCGCCGAGCCGCTCCGGTTCTTCGACGCGTGCCCCGTGTCCGACGGTGGCGCGGCGATCGTCCTGGTCTCTGAAGAGAAGGCCAAGGAGTTGGGCCGGCCGCTCATCAAGATCACCGGTGTCGGCCAGGCAACCGATACGCACGCCGTTCACGAGCGCGAGGAACCAACAGATCTGCTCGCCGTCCGCAAGGCAGCAGCGGATGCGTTTGAGATGGCGGGCTTGACGCCGGATGACGTCGACGTCGCCGAACTCCATGACGCCTTCACGATCCTCGAGATCGTCGAGAGCGAAGAGGTCGGATTCTTCCCCAAGGGAGAAGGCCACATCGCTCTCGAGAGGGGCGAAACGGCTCTCGGAGGGAGGATCCCCATCAACGTGGGCGGAGGGCTGAAGGGCCGCGGCCACCCGGTCGGGGCGACCGGAGTCGCACAGGCATGGGAGATCGTCACACAACTGCGCGGAGACGGTGAAGCCCGCCAGGTTGAAGACGCAGAGGTCGGATTCACCTGCAACTTCGGCGGCTTCGGCAACAACGTCGTCTGTCTCGTGTTCGAGAAGGAGGCCTAATGGCTCGGGAAATCTACGCCTACAAGTGCCGCCTTTGCGACACGATGCACTACCCGTTCCGGATGGTGTGCAAGAACTGCAAGCAGAACGACTTCTTCGAGTTCGACACCGTGCCGCTCCCGAAGGATGGCAAGCTGCTGACCTTCACCCGGGTCTACAACCTGCCGCCGGCATACGAGGTTCCAACACTCGGTCTGGGCATTGTCGAACTCGACAACGGGATGCGGATGCTGGGGCAACTCGACATCGACGAACCGAAAGCCGGTATGGCCGTGAAAGGAAGCGTCGAAGTCGTGCGCGAAGAAGCGTACGACAGCTTCTACGGGATGGTGTTCAGAGGCGCATGACGCTTTGGAATGCCGCGGAAGGCACCCAACAGCGGCTGAGTAGCGGAGCGGGGCCGGTGGTCCTGTACGCTGTCTGCCGATGCCGGACAGAGGATACATGACAGTCTTGACCGGGGCACAGGCCACCAGTCAGGTTCGGGCGACGAGTCCGACGAGCAAAAGAGAGAGCCACCCCTATGCGGGTGGCTCTCTTCGTCAATGGGAGAGGGAATAGACATGGAATTGTCAATGCAGAAGAAGACGGTGCTGGGTTTGCAGCACGTCGTGGCTATGTTCGGTGCAACGGTCCTCGTGCCGTTGCTGACGGGACTCAATCCATCAGTCGCACTGTTTGCGGCCGGTGTTGGAACGCTGCTGTTCCATCTCATTACCAAGCGGATGGTTCCGGTATTCCTGGGATCATCGTTCGCTTTCATCCCTGCGATCATCATTGCAACCGAGCGCGGCTACTCCTGGGCAGCTATCGGACTTGGCATCATGGGCGCAGGCGTGCTCTACATACTGATGTCATTGCTGGTGTCCGTCGTCGGCCACGAAGTGATTCAGCGGATCTTCCCTCCGATTGTGACCGGACCGGTCATCATCGTCATCGGGATCACCCTGGCCCCTGTCGCCATCAACATGTCCGAGGGCGCATGGTGGCTGGCTCTGATCACGACCGCGACTGTGATCATCGCAGCCGTGTTCTTCAAGGGCTTGTTCCAGATGCTCCCGATCTTGACGGGTGCGATTGTCGGATTCGCTCTGGGAGCCATCTTCCTGGCGGACTTCAGCTTCCAGCCGGTCCTTGATGCTGCATGGGTCGGTCTGCCCGACTTCACGTGGGGATTCGGAGACATCCAGTGGGCATCGATCGCCTTGATCGCACCCATCGCATTCGTCACGATGATTGAACACGTCGGTGACATCCTGGCTAACGGCAACGTCGTCGGGAAAAACTTCTTTGACGAGCCGGGGTTGCACCGGACGCTCCTGGGCGACGGTATCGCGACACTGTTTGCCGGTATGGTCGGCGGCCCGCCGAATACCACGTACTCCGAAAACACCGGAGTGCTTGCCGTTACGAAGGTGTACGACCCGATGATCCTGCGCATCGGCGCCGGGTTCGCGATCTTCCTTGCCCTGATTCCGAAACTGGCGGCTCTCCTGAGGACCGTGCCGGTTCCGGTGCTGGGTGGCCTTTCGGTCGTTCTGTTCGGCATGATCGCAGCGGTAGGCTTGAGGACGTTGGTCACCGCACAGGTGGACTTCTCGAAGAGCCGCAACATGATTGTCGTCGGCGTAATCCTTGTGTTCGGTCTGGGCGTCAGTGGTCTGTCGAATGCGCTCGCCATTGGTGACGTGCCGATCTCGGGCCTCGCGGTCGCAGCTGTCATTGGTGTCTTCATCAACCTCGTCCTGCCCGTCACGGACGAGGAAGAGCAGATCGCGATGCCTTCAGAGCCGAAGTCCAAACAAGGCTGACCGCCCGGTCATCCACACAAACGACAGTGGAGAAGGAGCCGGTGACTCCGGCTCCTTCTCCACGTCTTGAGTGTTCCGACGATGGGCGCACATCGCTGCGACCGTCAGACGAGCGGCGGTCGTAGATCCAGACATGGGTCTATCGGCACCTGGACGGTTCGGGTGCACCGTCTAGGGTTGGGGGAGGCGTACAAGCCTTGGACCCGAATGCCGATGAACGCGAGTCAAAATGGCACAGAGCGAGGGGACGGAACGATGAGGTCAACGACCAAGAAGATGGCGGTGCTGATTGCCGTGATGACGCTGTTCGTGGCGGCGTGCGGCAGCGCATCGGACAAGGCCGCCGAGCAGCTCGC
>CAZWDQ010000016.1:4664-29713 GCA_964632475.1 uncultured Acidimicrobiaceae bacterium | reverse complement strand
GGTCGACACCCGCCCTGAGCAGTAGAGCAGTAGATCAGTAGACCAGTAGACCAGTCTCCGTACGGATTACGGACTAGGGCGCCGCGAACAGAAGCACCACGTTGTGGCCGCCGAAGCCGAAGGAGTTGCTCATCGCGTAGGTCACTTCGACGTTCCTCGGACTCCCTGGGACGTAGTCGAGGTCACACTCGGGATCGGGATCCGTCAGGTTGATCGTGGGGGCCACGACGCCGTCACGGATCGACAGGACGCTCGCGACCGCTTCGATAGCGCCTGCTCCGCCGAGCAGGTGTCCGGTCATCGACTTGGTCGACGAGATCGGTACTTGGTAGGCAGCGTCACCGAACACGGTCTTGATCGCCATGGTCTCGGTCACATCGTTCGCAGCAGTCGAGGTGCCGTGGGCGTTGATATACGAGACTTCTTCGGCGGTGATCCCAGCATCGTCGAGTGCTCCCTGCATCGCCCGAGCCGCGCCATCACCGCCGGGGCGTGGCAAGGTCACGTGGTAGCCGTCGGCAGACATGCCGTACCCGACGACCTCCGCATAGATGGTTGCCCCGCGCTCGAGAGCGTGGTCCCGCTCTTCGAGAACGAGAGCCGCCGCCCCTTCGGACATGACGAAGCCATCCCGATTCACATCGAACGGACGACTGGCGCCCTGAGGGTCATCGTTGCGAGTGCTCAGTGCCCTTGCCTGGGCGAACCCACCCATGGCGAATCGTGTGACGGCTGCGTCGGCTCCTCCCGCCAGCATCACATCGGCTGCCCCTCTCGTGATGATCGCAGCCGCATCGCCGATCGCGTTGGCCGAGGCTGCACACGCCGTGACGGCTGTGGTGTTCGGCCCGTAGAGGTTGAAATCGATCGATACGTGGCCCCCCGCCAGGTTGGCGATGATCTTCGGGATTCCGAACGGACTGAGCCGGTGCGGGCCGACTTCGAGCAGCGTGGTCAACTCCTCTTCGAACGTCGCGACACCTCCAATGCCGGTGCCAACGACGACGCCGGCACGGTAGGCGGCCGGATCTCCAGGCTCGTAAGCGATTCCGGCGTCGCCGAGGGCTTCGCCGGCGGCGACCCAGAAGAGCTGGGCGTACCGATCCATCCGCCTCGCTTGACGTCGCGGCATGAATTCCTCGATATCGAAGTCCGTGATCTCGCCGGCGATCCTCGACGTCAGGTCCGACGCGTCGATCAACGTGATCGGACCGATTCCGGATCTCCCTTCGAGCAACCCACGCCAGGTGCTCTCGACGTCACGTCCCACGGGATTGACGGTGCCGAGACCGGTGACAACGACGCGGCGGTCGTTCATGATGCGCTCCTGGTCCTAGCCGTTCAGCTTCGCCTCGACGAGATCGACTGCTTCGCCGACGGTTGTGATCTGCTCGGCTTCCTCGTCCGGGATCTTCACTCCGAAGTTGTCCTCGAGTGCCATGAGCAGCTCGACAACGCCGAGTGAATCGACGTCGAGGTCCTCTTCGAACTTCGCGTCTGGTTTGATATCATCCCGCTCGATTCCGAGCTCATCGACGAGAAGGTCGGTCAGTTTCGATTCGATCTCCGTGCGCTCCATTGATTCAGCCTCCTAGTAGCTGTCCTACAGGGCCAGACCACCGTCAACGACGAGTGTCTGTCCCGTTACGTATGCCGCGTCGTCGGAGGCAAGATAGCCCACCGCCGCTGCGATCTCCTCCGGTCGTCCGAGCCGTCCGACGGCGACCCTGCCGGCCACCTCTTCGGCGATCTCGGTTCCGAGTTGTTCTGTCATGTCCGTTTCGATGAACCCCGGGGCAACGACGTTGACCGTTATGTTCCTCGATCCGATCTCACGAGCGATCGACTTCGAGAAGCCGATGATCCCGGCCTTCGATGCCGCGTAGTTCGCTTGGCCCGGGTTCCCCGATATCCCGGAGACGGAACTCACCGAGATGATACGGCCCCATCGAGAGCGCAGCATGCCCCGCATCGCTGCTCGTGAGCACAGATACACGGAGCGGAGATTCGTCTCGATCACCTGGTCCCATGCGTCGGGCCCCATCCTCAGGAGCAGGTCATCACGCGTGATGCCGGCATTGTTGACGAGCACGTCAACACGCCCGAGATTCTCTTCGATGTCGCTGAACATCGCACTGACCGCGTCGGCGTCCCCGACGTCTGCCCGGACGGCCATCGCAGTTCCGCCGTTCGCGGCGATCGTCTCGACGACCTCATCGGCTGCTGCACGGTTCACCGCATAGTTGACGGCGATGGCATGACCGTCGGCAGCGAGGCGCAGCGCGACGGCTCGGCCGATGCCCCGCGAACCTCCGGTGACGAGGGCTACGCGGCTCATCCATGCCTCGCCCGTTGACGGTCGGTCATGATCTCGATGCCGGTTCGGTCGCTCGGCGGGAGCGCAGAATCGCTGATCGAATCTGGGTCGACCTTCTGTCCCCATTGGATGGCAGTTGCGCCCCAGGTGAGGCCTGCCCCGAATGCGACGAGCACCAGCTTGGCTCCCGGCTTCAACCGACCACGATCGATGGCTTCAGAGAGGGCGATCGGAATCGTTGCCGCCGAGGTGTTTCCGTATGCATCGATGTTCGTGTACACCTTGTCCGGGTCGATGCCGAGGCGCTTCGTCGTGGCGTCGATGATCCTGATGTTCGCCTGATGAGGAATGAGGAGATCGACATCGTCGATCGACCATCCGGCGTCATCGAGCGCCTTCTCGGCTGCGGCCCCCATGCCGACGACGGCGTTCCTGAACACCTCACGACCGTCCATCACGACCTGTACCGGTGTGGGCACCTCCATCCATGAGGAACCCACCCCCTCAACAGTCAGAGCTCCTGCAAGATTGCCGTCCGAGCCGACGTTGATCGACCGGACTCCTTCGTCGGTATCCGAAGCCTCGACGATGACGGCACCGGATCCGTCGCCGAAGAGCACGGCCGTATCGCGGTTGTTGAGATCGAGATACGGAGTGAGGCGTTCAGACCCAATGAGAAGGATGCGACTGGCCGATCCGGCGGCGATGAGGCCGTTGGCGAGGTTGAGTCCGTAGATAAATCCCGTGCAACCGGCATTGATGTCAGTGGCGGCAGCGTTGACGGCCCCCAGCTTCGCCTGGACGTGACAGGCCATGGCCGGGATGAATCGGTCCGGTGTGCAGGTGGCAACAAGGATGTAATCCAGATCGGTTGCCTCCAATCCGGCGGCTGCGAGGGCGTGCCGTGCAGCAACCGATGCCATGTCAGAGTTGTCGACGTGAGACACCCTCCGTTGTCGGATACCGGAACGTGTCGCGATCCACTCGTCCGACGTATCGATGACGGACGCAAGATCATCGTTGGTCACAGTTGGCTCCGGTGTGCATCGGCCCCAACCCGTGATCATCGCTCGTTTCATTCGTGTCCCTCCTCGAGCAAGTCGGTCAGTGTACGGACGGATCGCGCACGACTGTGGCGATTCCGTCGAGATCGGAGACGACGTGCACGATTGCACCCGGGATCGTTCGCTTGACGAGACCACCCGTCACATCCCCCGGACCGACGTGGATGAAGGTGGTGATCCCATCGGCCGCCATCTGCTCGAGCGTCGCCACGAACTGGACCGGTTCGACAAGTTGTTCGCCGAGCTGTCGAGCTGGATCCTCGACCGGCTCGCCCGTCGTGTTCGCGTACACCGGGAACTCTGGCGCCGAAAAGTCGGTCCGTTCCAGCGCGCTCGCCAGTCGCTCCGCTGCCGGCTTCATATACGGCGAGTGGAATGCCCCCGCAACGTCGAGGGAGATCGCTCGACGGATACCGAGCGATCGTGCGTTCTCGCTCAGCCACTCGATATCCGATGCGCTGCCGGCAAGAACGATCTGAGCCGGGGCGTTCACGTTGGCTACCCAGAGTTGCCCGCCCTCTGCTCTCCGGTCGGCAGCGACACGCTCCGCATGCTCGAGGTCGGCGCCGATGAGCGCTGCCATGCCGGATGGGTCGCTCGCCGAAGGCGCATCAGCCATCGCTCGGCCGCGCTCGGCAACGAGCGCCAACCCTTCTTCGTACGAGAGGACTCCCGCCGCCGCCAGCGCCGTGTACTCTCCGAGGGAGTGCCCCGCTGCAGCAGCTGGGGCTCCCGGGAGCGCATCCCTCAGCGCTTCCCAGAGCGCGTACGACACGGCGAAGAGGGCCGGCTGAGCGTGTTCGGTCCTTGTGAGTTCTTCCTGAGGGCCTTGGGCGACAAGCGTCTCCAACGACCATCCGAGGATCCGATCGGCGGTCTCGACCAGCAGATCTCTGCGCGCCGAAAAGAGGCCGGCTCCCATGCCGACCGTCTGACTCCCCTGGCCTGGGAACAAGATGGCGTACTTGGACATCAGCTTCCACTCCGCAACGGTTCGGTGTACCGACCCCCGAGGTGTCGCGGGGGTTTCATTATCGATTCGACGCTAGCCTTACGAGGCACCTCTTCAGGAGTTTTCCCACATGATCGACCGCCGTTCTCAACTCAGCGCGTCCGTCCCCGTGGGGCCAAAGGTCCCACTCCGAATTCCGAACGAGTTCCTCAGGCTCTATGACCTCTCGTATAACCTCTGGTGGTCGTGGGATCCGGCCGGGCGTGACCTGTGGGGGCGGATCGACCCTCAGGCGTGGGCCGCCACGCAGAACCCCATCGGCATGCTCCAGGTAGTCGACCCTTCGACATGGGAGGCGCTCGCCGCGAGCGGAAGCTTCAGCGAGCTCTACGACGGCGTTGTCGACCGATTCGACCGATACCTCTCGAGTGACCAGACGTGGTTCGATCGGAACCACGGCGGCGAACTCGACGGCCCGGTCGCCTATCTCTGCGCCGAGTACGGCATCAACGAGAAGCTCCCCTTCTACTCGGGCGGACTCGGCGTGCTCGCCGGTGACCACGTGAAATCCGCATCCGACCTAGGTATCCCCCTGGTCGCGGTCGGCCTTCTCTATCGGCGGGGATTCTTCCGTCAGGCAGTCGACCCGGACGGTTGGCAGCAGCACACCTACCAACGGCTCGAGATGCGTCGCCGTCCTATCCGAGAGGTTCTCGACCCCCACAGTGGACGGCCACTTCGGGTAACCGTCGCGCTGAACGGTCGCGATGTCGCGATCGGAGCATGGAGGATCGACGTCGGCCGGGTCCCGCTGATCCTGCTCGACACCAACCTCCCCGAGAACGACCCGGCGGATCGACCGATCACGCACATCCTCTATGTCCGGGGAAGAGAGGCACGTTTCGCTCAGGAAGCGGTTCTCGGAATCGGCGGAGCCAGAGTGTTGCAGTCACTCGGCATCGATCCCGCGATGTGGCACATCAACGAAGGCCATGCAGCGTTGAGTCTCCTCGAGCGCCTGTCCTGGGAGATCGACGCGGGACACGACCTCGAAACGGCGAAACGCTCAGTCGCCGATCGAACGTTGTTCACGCTCCACACCCCGGTCCCCGCCGGCAATGAGATCTTCGACCCGTCGACCGCCGCCGCGGCACTCGAAGGAACGATCGATGGGATCAGCACCGATACCCAGGGCGAACTCGCCAGAAGCGGCTCCAACGATGGCACCGAGTTCAACATGGGGGCGCTCGCCATCCGCCTCTCCGATCGTACGAACGGCGTCTCGATCCGGCATGCGGACATCGTCACTCGCGACTGGGGAGACCTCATCGGCGGTCCGGCGTTCGCTGTAACGAACGGCGTTCATCCGTCGACGTGGCTCGGCCGGTCCATGTGCCGTCTCCTCGAGAGCGTGGTCGGTCGCGATTGGGCCGAACGGGCGAGCGAAGCGAAGACGTGGGGGGCCATACACGACATCGACGACGCTCACATCTGGCGTGCCCATGAATCCCAGCGCGAACTGATGACTCGCCGACTTCGGTCTCGTCTCCGGGAGGAGTACGCGCGGCACGGCGTCGGCTCCACCCGGCTCCGCTGGCTCGACGATCAGCTGCCCGCCGATCGACTGACTATTGGGTTCGCTCGGCGATTCGCCACATACAAGCGGGCAGGGATTCTCTTCACGGATCCCGACCGCCTCGAGGCGATCCTGAGGAACCCGGACCGCCCCGTCCAACTCGTGTTCGCCGGGAAAGCACATCCCGCAGACCGGGAGGGACAGGCGCTCATCAAATGGGTCTTCGAGATGTCACAGGACCCCCGGTACGAGGGTCATTTGTTCTTCATCGAGGACTACGACCTGCGTCTCGGTCGCACGCTGGTCACCGGTTCTGACGTGTGGCTCAACACACCGGTCCCCCCCCGCGAAGCAAGCGGCACCTCCGGCATGAAATCGGCCGCAAACGGCGGCTTGAACCTCAGCGTCCTGGATGGCTGGTGGGCGGAAGGATTCGATGGCACCAACGGCTGGGGCTTCGCCGAGCACTCCTCGTCCGATGCGGAGGATGCCGACACCCTGTACCGGTTGCTCGAGACCGAGGTCGTGCCAACATTCTACGACCGAGATCCGGCAGGTCTTCCCCGAACCTGGATCGCGATGATGAAGTCAGCCATGATCACCGGTCTCTCCGAGTTCTCGACCCACCGCATGCTGAAGAACTACACCGAAAAGGCCTACCTACCGCTCGGAAGACGACAGCGATAGTCGCCGCTCAGTCGGCACCCAACTCGAGGGCGTTACGGATCCCGCGAACGGCCTGCGCTGTGCGCTGATCGTTCTCGACAAGAGCGAACCGAACATGGCCGTCACCCGACGGGCCGAAACCGATACCGGGGCTCACGGCCACCTTCGCCTCGTCAAGGAGATGCAGGGCGAACGTCAGCGAGTCCATGTGACGGTACGGCTCGGGGATTCTGGCCCAGATGAACATCGTGCTCTTCGGCTTCTCGATCTCCCATCCGAAGCGGTTGAGTCCATCGACGAGGATGTCTCGACGACGCTTGTAGATATCGACGACCTTCGGGACGTATTCGTCGCACTCGTTCAGAGCGATGATCGATGCGATCTGGATCGGCTGGAACGTTCCGTAGTCGAGGTATGACTTGAGCTGGGCAAGCGCGGCGATCATCTCCGGGTTCCCCACCACGAAGCCCACTCTCCAGCCGGCCATCGAGTGACTCTTCGACAACGTGTAGAGCTCGACACCGACGTCCTTGGCACCGGGAACTTGAAGCATGCTCGGCGGCCTGTACCCGTCATATGCGATGTCGGCGTAGGCGAAATCATGAACGAGCATCGTGTCGTTCTCTTTCGCGAATGCCACGAGGCGTTCGAAGAAGTCGATGTCGACCGTCGCCGTCGTTGGGTTGTGCGGGAACGAGGTCACGATCACACGCGGCCGTGGCCATGAATTGTGGTACGCCTCGGTCAGTCGTTCGAAGAAGTCGATCCCGGTTGAGAGGTGCACACGCTGGACTTCGGCTCCAGAGAGAACGGCGGCATAGATGTGGATCGGATACGACGGTTCGGGGACCAGCGCCACGTCACCGGGTTGGACGAGCGCCCACATGAGGTGTGATAGCCCTTCCTTCGCTCCGATCGTGTTGATGACCTCCGTCTCGGGGTCGAGTTCAACGCCATGCCGGCGCATGTAGCGATCGGCGACCGCCTTGCGAAGATTGGGGATGCCGCGGGATGCGGAGTAGCGATGGTTCTTCTCGCTTCGCGCCGCCTCAACGAGTTTGTCGACGACGATCGGCGGTGACGGGATGTCCGGATTTCCAAAACCGAGATCGATGACGTCGATTCCGCTCCGGCGTGCTTCGAGCACCTTCTTCGTGACCTTGGCAAAGACGTACGGAGGAAGACTGTCGATTCGTCGGAAATCCATTCGGGGAGCGTAGACCGGAGGTCGACGGTCTGGAGGGATTCGTCCAGCGGCCCGGTCAGCTCGGCAGTAGCTTGCGAAGCGGCCCGGGAACGATCTCCGCACCCCACTCTGTGGCAGCGAGCACGAGATCGAGCGAATCCACCGAGCCGTCCCAATGCTCTTCGACGATCTCCCGCCCAGCTCCGCCGATGAGGTGGTTGAGGGCGATCGCTGCGACGATCAGATCATCGAGTTGACCGATCCCTGCGATGAAGTCGGGGATCAGGTCGATCGGCGAGACGACGTAGATCATCGCAGCTGCAGCGAACGCCTTCCTCTTGACAGAGACACGAGGGTCCCTGGCGATCCGGGCGAGGAGTTTGACAGTGTTCGGGATCATGAGGATCGTCTCGCGAGCAATCTCCCGCGCGTCTCGTTTCGGAACCGGAGTCGTATCGAGCAGTGACATGTTCACGAGCGTATCGACGAAGCGAGGTAAGCGGCACCGATCGCTCCGGCCCGCGGACCGGCACCGGCTACCAGGATCGGCGGGAGCAGACGGTGGTTGCCGCCGTGGAGTGCTTCGGCGGCCACCCTTCGTGCCGGTCCGAGTAGCGACTCGCCCACGGAGCCAAGTCCACCGCCGACAACAACAAGCTCCGGGTCAAAGACCGCTATCAGACTCGCGAGCCCGTGACCGAGCTCCGAGCCGACCTCGGCAACCAGGCCCCGCGCGACTTCGTCTCCGCTGTCTGCCGCTGCGGTGACGTCTTCTCCCGTGATCGGATCGGATCCGAACCTGACCGCAAGCGAGCCGTCAGGATTGAGCCCCATGATCTCACGCGCCAGCCGGACAAGGGCCGGACCCGATGCGACGGTCTCCCAACATCCTCGCTTGCCGCAGTCGCAGAGCAGGCCGGTCGGGTCGTGGCGAATATGACCCCACTCTCCGGCGAACGACTCTCCGCGGTAGACGGATCCATCGATCACGATGGCACCGCCGATGCCGGTTCCGAGCGTGACCAGCAGGAAATTGTCGAATCCTCGAGCGGCCCCGGCTTCCCGCTCACCGAACGCGGCAACGTTCGCATCGTTGTCGACAGCCACCGGCACCTGCAACTCGTCTTCGAGGAGAGCCTTGATCTGGATGTCGGTGCCTTCGACGTGGGGTCCCCACGAGAGGACGCCCTCCGGCCACTGGACGAGACCTGCGATGCCCACGCCGATGGCCGTCACGTCATCGGCCCACACACCGCGAATCGCAGCGAGCGCCGTCTCGACCAACGGACTCCGTCGCGTTGCCGTGTGTCGCTGCTCGGCGAGGGCTCCCTCGTCGAGCCTCACGGCGAGGGCCTTTGATCCTCCGATGTCGATTCCGATGATGCTCATCGGCGCAGGCTATCAGGAACCGAGAAGTCGGGAACCCAACGCGGGCCGACGAGCGTCCGAGCGGTGAACGAGCATGGAGGCTCCGATGAAACGAATCGCCACAATCACCGCTGCGGCCGCACTGGCGCTCTCCGCATGCACTCTGCCCACCGGCTCCGCCGAGCCGACGACCGAACCGGAGGTGACGACCACTTCGGTTGTCGAGATACCTCACCCGTCCGCGTCTCGAGTACTGATGCCGTTCGATGCGTGCGATGATCTGCTCAACTGGACGATCGAACATGCGCTCGATCGTGTTGGCCCGTACGGCCTCGATGGATACGGCGGATATCCGGTATTCGCCAACTTCGGTGGCGTCGCCGAAGCGACGGATTCCGTCGGAGGACGTCTCTCCCCATCAGTGTCACAGGGCGCAGGAGATGCCAAGGATGGTGTGATCGGTACGAACCTCCAGGAAGCCGGTGTCGACGAACCGGATCTCGTCAAGACCGACGGCGAACGCATCGTTGCGGTGAGCGGCAACGTCCTCCACATCCTGAGCATCGACGGCGACGCGTTGGCGCTCGAAGGTTCCATCGATCTCGGGTTCTGGACCCAGGATCTCTTCCTCGATGGCGACCGTGTGATCGCCATCGCCGACGCCGGCTACGACGTCGTCCCGCTCCGCGAGGATGTCATCGGAACCGACGGCATCAGCGCATCCTCCTACACATCGGTCCTCACGGTCGCCGAGGTCGACATCTCAGATCTCGATGACCCTGAGCTGACGAGAACCCTCCGTATCGACGGTCGCTACGTGTCGTCCCGCATGGTCGACGGGGCGATACGCCTCGTCGTGTCATCCGGTCCCACCGGCTTCGCATGGGCCTACCCCGAAGGTGGCGGGCTTCGCTCGGAGCGGGAGGCCGAGGAGAAGAACCGGGAGATCATCGGGAACTCCACCGTCGAGAACTGGCTGCCGTACTTCATCGTCACCGATCATGAGGGAAGGGACCGGATCGTTGAGGAAGGGACACTCCTGGCCTGTGATCGCACACACCGACCGGATGAATTCTCCGGGTTCACGACGCTTTCGCTCGTGACGTTGGAGTCGGACACCCTCGAGGTCGCCGATTCGACCGGTGTCTTCGCAGACGGCGACATCGTCTACTCCTCCGGCGACGCGACCTACGTCGCCACTACCCGGTGGCAGGATCCGGTGCTGTTCGAACGCGACGAGCGCCCCGAAGGCATCCAGACACGGATCCACAAGTTCTCGCTCTCTTCGGCCGGTGCCGACTACCAGGCTTCGGGAGCGGTGCCGGGATACATGCTGAGCCAATGGTCGATGTCGGAGTACGACGGCTACCTGCGTGTCGCTTCAACCGATGCGCCGCAGTGGTGGGACGGCCCCGAGTCGGAATCGATGGTCACGGTGCTCGACACTTCCGGCGACGAACTCGTCCAAGTCGGTAGCGTCGACGGTCTCGGCCGTGGAGAACGGATCTACTCCGTGCGCTTCTTCGCCGATCGCGGCTATGTCGTGACGTTCCGCCAGGTTGATCCGCTCTACGTGATCGATCTCTCGGATCCGAAGGACCCGACGGTCGAAGGCGAGTTGAAGATCCCCGGCTACTCGGCCTACTTGCACCCGATCGGTGGCGACCACCTGCTCGGCGTCGGACAGGATGCCGATCTCGACGGCCGCACGATCGGACTCCAAGCATCGCTCTTCAACGTATCCGATGCGACCGATCCGGAGAGAACCGATCGGTTCACGATGAAGGGTGCCCAGTCCGAGTTGGAGTGGGATCACCACGCCTTCGTCCATGATCCGTCATCGGGCCTGACGGTGTTCCCGTACCAGCGCTGGGACGACGATAAGGATGGCCCTCCGCCCACCGGGGCGCTGGTCTTGACGGTTGCGGACAACGGCATCCGAAAGACCGGCGTCGTCTCGCACGATCAGGAGGGATCAGGGTGGTGGATGCCGATCCGCCGCACCCTCATCATCGACGGAAACCTGGTGACCGTCTCAGACGGCGGAGTGATGGTGTCGGATGGGGACACACTCGAGACGCTCGACTGGGCAGAGTTCTAGGGAAGACTCGAGTCGCCAGCTACCAGCTACCAGCTACGAGCTACGAGCTACGAGCCCGGAAGACGGAAGACGGAATACCGAGTGGGCCGCCTCCGGCGGCCTACTCGATCGTGATCTTCGTTGGGCCGGTCGTGCCGTCTTCGTCGTCGGGGGCTTCTCGAATTGCCGAGGCGATCTCGTCGACGAAGGCGGCAACGCCACCGACAACCTCATACGTGGCCTTGGCCATGTGCACCCCGGCCCGACGGAGTCCGTTCTGAATCGGGCGCTGCTCCCTGAACCGATCCCACATCATTCCACCATCCCAAATGTCACTCGCAGTTCCCCTTCATGCAGTTTGGCACCCAGAACGTGCCTTCGTCGGAGAGAATCGGGCAGCACGATCGATCGTCGATAGGGGCCGACCGTCACGAACAACTCGTGTTCGTGGCGCATCATGTCAACGTCCGAGTGTTCCACGAATGGCATGCCGACGATCAGCACGACGTTCTCACCGTCGTCCTCGACACGGAATGGCCGTCCCTCGGACAATCGCTCCGTTGGATCGGTATCGCCGAAGAGTTCTTCACCAACCAATCTGAGGAGATCGGGACCCACCATCTCCTGGTCAAAGAGGCGCAGGCGCCGGATGTCGACGTCGGCGAATCCCTCTTCGACCGAATCGAGATGCGTCTGCTGGATCTCCCTCCACCGCTCGAAATAGGGATCGGTGACAACGTCAGGGAGGACACGGTTCACGATCGCGGCATCGACGGCGTACCCGAAGAGGCCGAGGTAGGTGTAGGTTCGGCGAGCTTCCGCGATGACCATCTTCTCCGGGTTCATCACGAGACGGGCCGACGTGATCTCGGGGTCACCGAGGATCTCGCGAATGCCGTCGATGCGCTCGTAGAAGCGGGTCACCGAGTCGAACACCTGCTCATTCGCTATCGGCATTGACGACACGCGGCTCATCACAGGGCGGACGACCTTGGCCACTTTGCGCCCAACCGGGAACATCTTCTCCATATACCACGACATCACCTCGGGGAGACTCAACAGTCGGAGCGTCTCGGCAGTCGGCGCACAGTCCACGATGATCACGTCGTACTTCCCGGAGTCGACGTGATCGCGAACGCTGGCAAGAGAGAAGAGCTCGTCCATTCCCGGGAAGACCGTCAGCTCTTCGGCTTCGATGCCATTCAGGCCCGACCAATCGAAGATCTCTGTCAGGTAGTCACGAACGGCTCCCCACGACTCCTCGAGTCGCTGCTGCGAGTCGATCTGCTGCGCGTCGAGCCCTTCGACCACCGTGGTCGGTTCATCGCCGAGTCGCACTTGGTAGGCGTCGGCGAGCGAGTGAGCGGGGTCGGTCGACATCACCAGCGTTCGATGACCGAGATCTGCTGTACGAATCGCCGTCGCTGCTGCGACGGTTGTCTTTCCCACACCACCCTTGCCGGTGATGAGGATGATCCTCATCAGACGGCTTCTTCCGCTCGCTTCTTCAAGCCCCGCAGTGCCGTACCGACGATCTGTTTCTCAGCCTGTCTCCGCAGGAAACCGGGCACCGTGAAATTCGGTTCTGCCCGAAGGGCGTAGACAACTTCAGTGTTGTCGTCCTCGATCACGTTGAACGTGTATGTCCCTTCGAGGAGCGTCAAATCGTCGTTCGGCCGTGCCGTCCACGCGAACCCATTCTCGACGTCGTAGTTGTAGTCGAGTGTGTAGGAGATCTCTTTGATCATCGCATCGATGGTGAAGTCGGCAACGGATGGCCGCCCGTACTCGTCCTCTTCGATCACAGCCACGGATTTCACTCCGCCTGCCCACTCCGGGTACGTCTCGATGTCGAGAGCGATCTCGTAGACGAACTGCTGCGATGCGGCAACTTCGATTGTCTGAACCGTGCCCTCCATCGATACTCCTTCTCTCAGTGCTGCTGAATCGTAGCCAAACGTCGGATGGTGGCGGAGAGAGCGGTCAGGTTCGAACACCGTCCGCAACGATCCGCGTGAACCGGAGTTCATACCCTATCTGTTCTGAAGGGTCCGGATAGCGAAGCCGGACGGCCGCGATTCCACGAGTGCGCTCCTCGTCCGGCAGGAGTTGGAGCGTGGAAACGAATCCTGCTTCGATCGCTGTTATCCAATCGCCGGCGGTCTTCACGACGGTCTCGATCGGATGGGTAACCGAGACCGAGGACGCGCGGTCCATCAGGTATGAGGCCAACGCGTCCGGGTCCGGAAACCGACCGGCATCGATAACAGCAACCGACGGGAACCAACTCGTGAGGAAGGAGTGCTCGTAGTGATCGGGACCGAGCGTCCAGATCTCGATCCGACCGTCGTCATCGGCCACTCGGAGCGCCTCGTCGACCGATGCTCTCCAATCTCCGTAGTGGATGGAGAGGTGGAACCAGACCAGAGCGAAGCATCGGGTGCGGAACGGCATGCCTTGCGCCGTTGAGCGCACACCGGTGAGATCCCGGTCTCTCGATCCGGCCAGCATCGTCATCGACGGGTCGAGAAGCACCGGATGGTGACCCTGTCGTTTCCAGACCGCCGAGTGGTTCCCGGGACCACCCCCGACATCGAGAACCCGTGCCCCGGGGCCGAGGAGCAAGCCCGCCCGCTCGGCGCGCTCGATCGATACATCGGACGGCGGTCGATATGCATACGCCGATGCCAGCCGATCCAGGTCGACGTCATGCATGCCGGGTAGCTCGTCCGGTGGCCCGGAAGTAACCGGTGTTGATGCACGTCGTCGATCCGAGGCGCCACGTCGTGGCTCTCGGCTGGTGGATGTCTCCGAAGTAGTGGAACGGCGGCTGCACTCGCTCGATGTATTCGAGGATCGCCACCGAACCTTTCTCGCGGCCGCCGATGACATCGCATGCAAGCGCCGGGACGGCCGGGGGAACGTGGGTCGCGAGGATGTCGACGGAGCCCAGGTTCGCCAACTTCGCCGCCATCTCACTTTCGGTGATCTCGCCCGGTGTGTCGATGGTCTTCATGCCGCCCCCGGCGAATCCAACACGGATGCCGCCGATCGTGACGACCTCGCCGTCCATGAAACGAGATCCTCCCGGGAGATGGTCGGCGAGCATCTTCGGCCTGTCGACGTTCCCGTAGGTCACGTATGCCTCGCATCCGCTCAGAGCATCACAGACCTCCGCATACGCGGCCTCGGTAGCCGTCCGGTATCGCTCCCGAAGCTCATCCTCGCGCCCGGCCCAGTGGCGATGCCACAGTTCGGACGCGGCTTCGTGGCCGTCGGTTCGGCGAATCCTGACGAACTCCTCCACGAGGGCCCTCCCCGAAACGTCGGCCACGATGCCATCGTTCGACCGATAGTCGATGTAGTTGATCAAATCGCCCAGGACGAGGAGGGGCTCGCCCATCGAGGCGACTTGTCGAAGCGCCTCAACGGCTCCGTGGACGTCCGAGATGATGAGCATCAGGCAACGTCTGGACCGAATACACGGGCAACGGCCACCATCGCGGCTGCCCCGGCCAGCGCACCGAAGACCGCGAGCAAAGGAGGCCACCCGCCGAACGAGGCCGACATGCCGGCCATGCCGAATCCGACGACGCCGGCGACGATCGAACGCCCAATCGTGCCGAAGCGACGTTCCGGGTCGACGAACTCCCATCCGTCCACCCACGTTCCTACGGCCACCCCCACGATCCATGCGAGCAGCATCAGGAATCCCGCGAAGAGGGCGATTGCATAGATGGGAACCATGGACGTCAGCGTAGACCCGGATCGAGCGGCTGGTGATCTTTGGCCCCGAGCAACTCGGTCCGGACCCGCCCGTCGTGCTCATCCTCGAGTGCCAGTTCGATAGCCGCGCGGCTGGACCCGGAGCCGAATTCGCCGACCGCCCATGCTGCGTGGGCCCTTAGCAACCAGTCCGGGTGGCCGAGGTAACCGATGACGATCGGTTCGAGGTGTTCAGAGCGATCATTGCCCGCTGCGATCAGTGCGTTCCGTCGCAGGATCCTCGGCCGGCGCGACGGCAGATAGAAGTGGCCGTATGTCTCGAGAAGGTCACCGTCGCTTGATCCAAGAATCTCGACGATCGTCGGTCCCGAGACCGATCGAGCACTGGTAAGAACCCGATGGCCTGGTGGGCATGCGGTGAGACAGTCATCGCAACCGTAGAGGCGGTCGCCTACGGCAGTGCGCAGTTCGACGGGGATGACTCCCGGGGCTTGGAGCAGGTGCGACAGGCAGAGCCGTACGTCGATGATGCCATCCGCGACGATGGCACTCGTCGGACATGCCGGGATACACGCGACGCACGAGCCGCAGGAACGCGCCATCGGTAGGCCGGAATCGAGCGACGCATCGGTGACGACAGAACCGATCAGCACCCAGGGCCCTGCGCCGGGAACGAGCACCATCGAACTCTTTCCCCACCAACCGACTCCGGCACGCACGGCGGCGGCGCGATCGACGAGACGGGAGTCGTCGGCAAGCACTGCCGCCCGATGACCCTCGTTCTCCAGGTGGGCGGCGACGGCATCGAGCGCGCCTCGCAGCCCAACGTAGGCGTCGCCGTCTGCGAAACGGGCGATCCGCACCGTGGCCGCAGATGCAGTCGCAGTTCCCGCTACCGGCTGGTACGCGTATGCGACCGTGACGAGACGTTGCGCCCACGGGAAACTCCTGCGCACGTCTGACGCCACAGCGGGGTCTCGATACGTGAACGCAAGCGTGCCCGCCAGACCCTCCTCCCTGCGCTGCTCCATGACCGCAGCAAGACCGTCGAACGGATCTGCCGTCGTGATACCGAAACCCGTGCACCCGTGATCGAGGGCGATCTCTTGAAGGTGTTCCCGCAGCACGAGACCACGATACGGCGCGATGAGCAGCGTCGCTCCGCAGCGAACGCCTTCAGGCCGTCACAGCACCGCGATCCGGGCCACGAACGACGAGTCGTATCGGGGAGACAAGGCCCGCATCGGCCAGGGCACCGATGGCCGCCTCCTCATCATCGCCGATCCGGGTGGGCCCGCCGGTGCCGGACAACAGCATCGGAACGATACAGTCGGCGCAAGCGCCGCTCCCGTCCATCACACAAACATCACAATCGATGATCAACATGTGTCCTTTCAGCAGATAGCAGCAAGTTAGAGAACGGGTGTGACAGAAAGTGCGAGTCTCCGGTCATGAGCTGTGAGTCATGAACCGTGAGCCGGACGAGACAGTTCTACCGACAACCGACGACCGACTACCGTTTTCGCTATGCGTCTTGGACTCAATCTTGGTTACTGGGGCACGAAGCTTGCCGCCGATGCGACACTGGTAACGGAGGCTGAACGTCTCGGGTACCACTCCGTATGGACCGCTGAGGCCTACGGATCGGATGCCGTGACCCCGCTCGCCTATCTCGCCGCTCGAACAGAGCGGATCATGCTCGGATCGGGAATCCTGCAGATGCCGGCGAGAACGCCCGCCATGACGGCCATGACGGCGTCGACCCTCGACGAGATGTCTCACGGCCGTTTCCTGCTCGGACTCGGAGTCTCCGGACCACAGGTTGTCGAGGGCTGGCACGGCCGCCCTTATGGGAAACCTCTCCGGGTGACCAGGGAGTACGTCGAGATCGTTCGGAAGATCCTCGCAAGAGACGAGCCGGTCGAGTACGACGGCGAGTACTACCAGATGCCGTATCGGGGCCCGGGAACGACCGGTGTCGGCAAGGCACTCAGACTCATTTCGAAGTCCCACAGCCCGGATCTGCCGATCTACCTCGCCGCGATCGGGCCGAACAACGTCCGCCTGACCGCAGAGATCGCAGATGGCTGGCTCCCGGTCTTCTACTCACCGGAGAAGGCCGGCACCGTATTCCGGCCTCTTCTCGACGAAGGATTCACCCGATCCGGGGAGACGGACAAGGCCGATCGGTTCGACACTGCCGTGTCGGTGTTTGTGTCGCTCGATGACGACCTCGACCGCGCCCGTCTCGCTGCCAAGCCGATGATCTCGTTGTACATCGGGGGGATGGGGGCGAAGGGGAAGAACTTCTACCACGACCTCGCTCACCGCTACGGGTACGGCGAAGCCGCCGATCGGATCCGGGAGTCCTACCTCGCCGGTCACAAGATGGAAGCGATGCGAGCGGTGCCGGACGACCTCGTCGACGAAGTGAGTCTGGTTGGTTCGCGAGAACGCATCGCCGACCGGCTCGAAGTGTGGAAGGAGTCCGGGATCACCACGCTCATCGCCGCCACGACAGATCTCGACACCGTGCGAACGCTCGCCGAGTTGGTGCTGTAGCTGCCTCAGCAGTTCGTTGCCGTCGCCAGCGCCCGACAGATATCAATCCTTCGCGTATCGCTCAGTCGTGTGATCCTCTCCACGAGGATGCCTTCTGGCATGAGCTCCGGTGTGTCAGCCGGCCCGCGAAACGGGCCCTACAGCCAGGCTGCGAGGGCCTTTGCCCACAGGACGGTTGCCCCGTAGTGAGCGGAACGGTCCCTGACCTCCCGATCGTCTGAGATCACGATCGCAGCACTGCCGCAGTCGGCAGCCAAATCCACGAGCACGTCGTCGGCGATGACCTCCGCGTCGGCGAACCGGACGACGACACCGCTTTCCGTCAACGTGGTTGGTCGGCCATCCGCGAGGCCCGAGTCGAACACGACCTCGATGGTTGCATCACCGACGTGACGTTTGAGCTTGCCAAGTGCGGTGATCAACTCCCTTCGCGCACGACCGGTCGCCATTGTCGATGCGTCGAGCACGCCAAGAAGATTGTGACCGTCGATAAGAATCGCCACGCTGTCGAGACCCACCAATGCCTCGATCGAAGCTGCAGAATCGGGAGCGACTCCGGCCGGTATCGCCGGCATGTCGTCCTCGTTGTGCCCATCTCCCTCGGGCGCAGGTGCACCCGCTTCTCGAAAAGGTGTGAGGGTTCCCGCAGCCCGGTCGAGCCACCGACCAATCTCAATCGGTCGGCGAGGAAACGACTCGGACACACCGGCTTCAAGCGACCGCCGGAGCTCGGCCACCTCACGCTTCGCTGATCGGATCTGTTCGGAGTGCACCGCAGCGATCCTCTCCGCCTCCCGTCGTTCCTCGTGCGCCTCTTCCACCTCAGCCCGCAGCCCAACAACCCTGCTGTCTGCCCGATCGCATTCGGCCCGTACCTCAACAACGGCGGCTCTGAGCGGATCGAGCCTGTCTGCGATCACCGCCTGCGCATCCTTCTCGGCGTCTGCTAGTTGCCTCTTCAGGGTCTTCATCTTCGCTCGATCCGACCGACCGCGGGCTCGCGCCTCTTCGAGTCTTGCTTGGAGTTGTTCCACCCGAGCCTCTCCTTCGGAGGCTGCCTGCGTGGTCACCGCTTCCGCAACCGCAATCCACCAACCCGCTCCACGATTCAAATAGGAGGAGGAGACGGGATCCTCGCTACCGAGCCGATCGAACGACTCGATGACCTTGCCCCGGAACCAGTCATCTTCATCGATGCGTCGAAGCAACGTCTTGACAAGAGGAACCGGAAGCATCCCGCCGCTCTGCTTCGCTATCGCCCGGAGGCGACCTGGCACATCCTCATCGTCCAGGTCTCTGAGGGCGGCTCGTGCAGCGTCGATCGCCGGGCCGAGAATCAGGCGAAGCTGCTTGGCAATACTCATGGTGTCCTTGACAGGTATCGTGGTCGTGCCATAATTGCAGGCTCCCAACGAAAACCAACATGACCGTCTTCGACAACCTGCTCGTAGTCCTTATCGCCTAGGCGCACACGACTCAACGTGTGTGCCTGACCCTCCGTGTCAAACGGGGGGTTTCTTGTATCCGGAGCAACACCATGCCAGAACAACTGACCGGCGCCCAAGCGCTCATCCGATCTCTCGAGTATGAGGGGGTAGAGGTCGTCTTCGGTATGCCGGGCGGAGCGATCCTCAAAGCCTACGATCCACTCATCGAATCCCCGATTCGTCACGTCCTCGCCCGCCATGAGCAGGGCGCCGGCCACATGGCCTCCGGCTATGCACACGCCACCGGACGCGTCGGTGTAGCCATCGTGACATCGGGACCCGCAGCAACAAATCTCCTCACTGCACTCCAGGACGCCTACATGGATTCCGTCCCGATGGTTGCGATCACCGGACAGGTGGCAACAACGTCGATCGGAAACGACGCCTTCCAGGAGGCGCACACCTGGGGGATGTCGATGCCGGCCACGAAGCACAACTCGCTGATCACGACCGCCAACGAGATCCCCGATGCTGTCCGCGAGGCGTTCCACCTCGCGTCGACCGGCAGGAAGGGCCCCGTTCTGATCGATGTGCCGAAAGACGTGCTCGTCGACACGATGACGTGGCATCGTCCGGGAGAGATCAACCTCCCCGGATACAAACCGGCGGTGAAGGGCCACCCTCGCCAGGTCAAGGCCGCCGTGGATCTCATCGAGGCATCCGAGAGTCCGGTCCTCTACGTCGGCGGCGGTGTCGTCGCAGCGGGCGGAGCCGAGGAACTGAAGCGTTTCGCAGAGATGATCAACGTTCCGATGGTCACAACCCTCATGGCTCGTGGCATCTTCCCCGACTCCAACCCACTCAACCTCGGCATGCCGGGCATGCACGGCAACTACACGGCAACGATGGCAATGCAACGCTCTGATCTCCTCATCACGATCGGTGCTCGCTTCGACGATCGGATCACAGGCGATCTCAAGAGCTTCGCCACCGAGGCGAAGATCATCCACGTCGACGTCGACCCGGCCGAGATCAGCAAGATCCGGTTCGCCGACGTACCGATCGTCGGAGATGCCAAGGCGGTGCTCGAGCAACTGATCGCCGAGACCGAACGCCGCGGCGCTCAGCCCGATAGGGATTCCTGGCTCGCGACGGTGCGAGACTGGCAGACGACGTATCCCCTGACATACGTTCAGGAGCCCGAGGGGCCGATCCAACAGCAGTACGTGATCGAGGAACTCCACCGTCTCACCGGGGGTGACGCGACGATCGTGGCCGGCGTCGGACAGCATCAGATGTGGGCGTCGCAGTTCTGGGGCTTCGAAGAACCACGGCGATGGATCAACTCGGGCGGCCTCGGAACGATGGGCTATGCGATCCCGGCTGCCGTCGGCGCCAAGGTCGGCACGCCCGACGAGGTGGTCTTCGCCATCGACGGAGACGGATGCTTCCAGATGACGGGCACCGAACTCATCACGGCCTCCGTTGAGAACATCCCCATCAAGGTCGCCCTGATGAACAACGCTTCCCTCGGCATGGTCAAGCAGTGGCAGAACCTCTTCTACGACGGACGATTGTCGCAGACCGAGCTATCTCCCACCGTTCCGAACTTTGCGTTGTTCGCCGAGGCATGCGGGGCAGTCGGGATCCGGGTCGACCGACCCGATCAGGTAGCTACGGCGCTGGAGGAAGCGCTCGCCATCAATGACCGCCCGGTCCTTGTCGAATTCATCTGTGATCCGGAGGCCATGGTCTTCCCGATGGTCCCGGCAGGCGGATCCAACGACGACATCGCCCTCAGCAGAGAAGACTTCATGAGCAGAGAGGAACTCGTGTGAAACACGTCATCGCAGTTCTCGTCGAGAACAAGCCCGGGGTGCTCGCACGCGTGTCGACGATGTTCGCCAGGCGAGGCTTCAACATCCATTCACTCACCGTGGGGCCCACCGAGGATCCCGGCATGTCGCGGATGACCGTCGTCGTCGACGGTCCCGAGATGGAGCAGATCGTCAAGCAGCTCTACAAGCTCGTCCACACGGTGAAGGTCACCGAGTTCGAGCCGGGAACCGCAATCGAACGCGAGATCATGCTCGTGCGTGTCAACGCCGGTCCGAAGCTCCGAGGCGAGATCCTCGATGCGGCACGCGTCTGTGAGGCGAAGGTCGTGGACGTCGGTGTGACGACGATCACGTTCGAAGTCACCGGCCCACCGGAGAGGCTCGCCGACTTCCTTCAGCTGATGAGCACATATGGTGTTGTCTCGCTCGCCAAGTCCGGTCGTATCGCCCTGGCGCGGGATCAGAAGACCGCCAAGAGTCAAACGAAGAGCGCCTGAGGAGGCCCCAATGCCAACCATGTACTACGAAGGGGACGCCAATCCGGCGCTGATCGCCCGCCGCAAGGTCGCGGTTCTCGGCTTCGGAAGCCAGGGCCATGCCCATGCCATGAACCTCAAGGACTCGGGCGTCGACGTCGTCGTCGGTTTGAGGGACGGATCTCCCCGAACGAACCGGGCAGCCGAAGCCGGTCTCAAGGTCGTCGATCCCGCAACAGCAGCCGACTGGGCCGATGTGATCATGGTCCTCGTGCCCGACCAGATTCAGCCCGAGCTATACGAAGAGGTCATCGCACCCAACCTCAACCCAGGCGATCTCTTGCTCTTCGCTCATGGCTTCAGCATCCGTTTCGGCTACATCACTCCCCCGCCCGATGTCGACGTCGCCATGATCGCCCCGAAGGGCCCCGGTCATCTCGTCCGACGCCAGTACGTCGAAGGGAGTGGCGTCCCCGCCCTCATTGCCGTGCACCAGGACGCCACAGGCGAGGCGAAGGCCGTCGCCCTCTCCTATGCGCACGGGATCGGCGGCACGCGCGCCGGTGTGATCGAGACAACGTTCAGCGATGAAGCCGAGACCGATCTCTTCGGCGAACAGGTCATCCTCTGCGGTGGTATCGATTCCACGATCCGTGCTGCGTTCGAGACACTCACCGAAGCCGGATACGCCGAGGAGATGGCGTATTTCGAGGTGCTCCACGAGTTGAAACTCATCGTCGATCTCCTCTTCGAGGGCGGGATCTCCTGGATGCGGCACTCGGTCTCGGATACCGCTGAATACGGCGACATCACCCGTGGCCCCCGGATCTCAACGGGAGAAACCAAAGCCGAGATGCGGAAGATTCTCGACGAGATCCAATCCGGGGAGTTTGCCAAAGAATGGATGGCCGAATACCGGGCGGGCACACCGAACCTTCTCGCTGCCAGAGCAGCGGTGGCCGACCACCCGGTCGAGCGTGTGGGCCGTGAGCTGCGAGCGATGATGCCCTTCCTGGTCGACAAAGTACCGGCTGACGACGTATGACTGAGAGCGAACAGCGGACAGCCCACAGCCAAGAAGACGACGGGCGTATGACTGAGCGGTTGATCATCTTTGACACGACGTTGCGTGATGGGGAACAGGCGCCAGGGATCGCTCTCTCGCCGGACGACAAGGTTGCGATCGCGACCCAGCTCGCCCGACTGAAAGTGGATGTCATCGAAGCGGGCTTCGCCGCTTCGTCGCAGGGGGACTTCGATGCCATCCACCGGATCTCAACCGAAGTGCACGGACCGGTCATCGCCGCGCTCGCCAGAACCCATCCCGGCGACATCGACCGTGCAGCCGAGTCACTGGCTCCTGCTGAGCGTTCACGGATCCACGTGTTCATGTCGACCTCGCCTATCCACATGGAACGGATGCTCAACATCACGCCCTCCGAAGCCCTCACATCGATCGTCGAAGGCGTACGACGAGCGATGACGTACTCCGATGATGTGGAGTTCTCTCCTCAGGACGCGACACGATCCGACCCGGACTTCGTCATCGAGACGTGCAAGGCGGCCGTGGCCGCCGGTGCAACAACGATCAACATCCCCGACACCGTCGGCTACTCGATGCCGTCCGAATTCGCCGCTCTCATCGAGCGTGTCGTTCGCGAAGTCCGCAACGGAGACGAAAACGTGATCATCTCGACGCACTGTCACAACGACCTCGGCATGGCCGTGGCGAATTCCCTTGCGGCGATCGGAGTAGGCGCCAGGCAGATCGAGACTGCGATAAACGGCATCGGCGAGCGAGCGGGGAACACCTCGACCGAAGAGATCATCATGGCGGTTCGGACCCGCCGCGATCACTTCGGCGTCGACGTCGGCGCAGACGCCACCCAGATCTTCGAGACATCGCGTCTTGTCTCCCGCCTCACCGGCTACCCGGTGCAGTTCAATAAGGCGGTCGTCGGCAGGAACGCTTTCGCTCACGAGGCTGGGATCCACCAGCATGGTGTGCTGAAGCACCGGGAGACGTACGAGATCATGGACCCTGCTGCCGTTGGTCAGCGGTCGCTGCTCGTCCTCGGGAAGCACTCCGGCAGGGCCGCGTTCGCCGACACGCTCGACAAGATGGGTGTCGTTCTCGAGGACGTCGAGTTCCAGCGGGCCTTCGATCGATTCAAGGAACTCGCCGACCGCAAGGGCGAGATCGGTGAAGAAGGTCTCAGAGGGATCATCGAGGAAGAGACCGGCATCGTCGCCGACGTCGTGAAACTCGTCGGTCTCCACCTCAGCGGTGGCGACCAAGAGACGCCGGTCGCGACCGTCCGGGTCACACGAGGAGACGAACCGATCGAGGTCAGAGCCGAAGGCGACGGCATGGTGAATGCTGCCTTCGTGGCCCTGCAGGACGCATTCGGGATACCGGCGACGCTGCTGGACTACCGCGTCGTTCCCTTCACCTCAGGGGCCGATGCGATGGCAGAGGTGAACGTCATCATCCAGATCGGACCTACTACCTACTTGGGTCGCGGCGTCTCAACCGACGTCGTCGAGGGCTCCGCTCGGGCATTCGTCGCGGCGCTGAACAAGGCGCTCGCCGCTCGCAACGGTGCGCTCGATCCGAGCAACTCGTGAGTCACTTCGCAGTCCTCCCCGGCGACGGCATCGGACCCGAGGTCGTGGCCGAGGCGAGGAAGGCTCTCGAGGCGGTCGCGATCCGATTCGGGTTGACGTTCACATTTGATGAGCACCTGATCGGTGGTGCGGCCATCGATGTAGCCGGCGATCCCCTGCCTTCATCCACGGTCGAAGCGTGTCGCTCGTCGGACGCGATTCTGCTCGGCGCCGTCGGCGGCCCCCGGTGGGATGACCCCACGGCGAAGACTCGGCCCGAAGATGGCCTCCTCGGAATCCGATCCGAACTCGGTCTGTACGTGAACCTGCGCCCCATCCAGGTTCGCTTCCCATCGGCCTCTCCCCTCCGAGACGCTTCCGGTGTCGACATCTTGTTCGTTCGCGAGCTGACGGGCGGCATCTACTTCGGGCCGTCCTCCCTTTCGGATGATGGGATGGTCGCGAGAAACGAAATGGTCTACTCGGTTCCGGAGATCGAACGGGTCATCAGGGTGGCCGCCGAGTCGGCTCGAGGACGAAGAGGCAGGCTCACCTCTGTGGACAAGGCAAACGTGCTGGAGGTGTCGCGCCTCTGGCGACGCACGGCCGCCCGAGTCATGGAGGACGAGTTCCCCGATGTCGAGTACGAAGTCGTGTTGGTGGACGCGATGGCGATGCACCTGCTCTCCCGCCCACGGGACTTCGACGTCGTCGTGACCGGCAACCTGTTTGGCGACATCCTCACCGACGAAGCATCGATGCTCCCCGGGTCCCTCGGTCTCCTTCCATCGGCCTCGATCGGAGACGGCCCGCCCGGCCTCTACGAACCGGTCCACGGCTCGGCGCCCGACATCGCGGGCAAGAACGTAGCGAACCCGCTCGCAACGATCCTGGCAGCCGCCATGGCACTCCGGCACTCGCTCGACCTCGCGGAGCCAGCCGCCGCTGTTGAGACCGCCGTCGATAGCGTCCTCGCCGCCGGCCTCCGTACCGCCGACATCACCGGCACCGGTCCGACCGCGTCGACAACGGAGATGGGGGATGCGGTGGCGAGGGCGATCGGAATGCAGACATGAGATTCGAGATGTGAGACAGGAGACTGGACGGGTCTCTGGTCCCGTGTCTGCAATCTCTGGTCTACTGTTTCTCCATGCAACGCGTCGCAGCGATCGGCCTCGTTCTTCTCATCGCTGCTTCCTGCAGC
>CAZWDQ010000016.1:0-4564 GCA_964632475.1 uncultured Acidimicrobiaceae bacterium | reverse complement strand
CATGCAACGCGTCGCAGCGATCGGCCTCGTTCTTCTCATCGCTGCTTCCTGCAGCATCACGCAACCCGACTCGACTTCAGCAAGCGGCACGGCATCGACAACCAGCCTTGCTCCCACGTCGACCATTCCGTTCACTCCGGGTGCTCCGGGGGTCGGGGACACGTACTACCCGGGTCTTGGGAACGGGGGGTATGACGTCAATCACTATGACATCGATGTCGCCTTCGACGCCTACGGATCGGTCGAGGCAGACGTCACTATCGCCGCTGTTGCGACGCAGAATCTCTCCGGGTTCAATCTCGACTTCGTCGGATGGGAGATCGATGAACTGACCGTCGACGAGAGCGACACTGCCTATGTCCGCGATGGCGACGAACTCGTGATCACCCGGGAGATCACGTCAGGCGATCACTTCACAGTCGTGATCTCCTACCACGGCGTTCCAGAGCCGATGCAATCGGCTGCGCTCCCCGTCCGGATCGGCTGGCTCACCGGACCCGAAGGAGAGCAGTTCGTCGTGGCCGAACCCGACGCTGCTCACTCGTGGTTCCCCGCGAACGACCACCCCACCGACAAGGCGACGTACACGTTCACCATCACAGTGCCCCTGGGGTTCACGGGCGCTGCCAACGGAGAGTTGACGGAGGTTGTCGAGAATGAGACGAGCACGACCTACCACTGGTCGATGGTTTCGCCTATGGCGCCCTATCTCGCGACGGTGGTGATCGGTGACGGTTGGGAGATCGTCGAAGACCCCGTCTCGACCGAGGCGGCAGGTCTGCCGATCAGGAATGTACTTCCATCGGACCTCGTCGGAGACCCACCCGCCGCTCTCAAGAAGACCGGTGATATGATCAGCGTCCTCGAAGGAGCGTTCGGACCGTACCCGTTCGACCGGTACGGGATCGCCGTCGTCGATGGCTACCAACACGCACTCGAGAACCAGACACTCTCCGTATTCGGACGGACGATGGTGGATGCCCCCTTCTTCGAGTACGTCCACGTTCATGAACTCGCCCACCAGTGGTTCGGTGACTCGGTCTCGGTTGCACAGTGGAGCGACATCTGGCTCAACGAAGGTTTTGCCACCTTCGCCGAACTCCTCTGGGTCGAGCATCTCCACGGCGCAGCGGTCTACCGGGAGGAAGTAGCGAATCGCACCGAGGCGGCCCGCGTCGCAGAGTACGGTCCACCGGCAACGCCTGCTCCAAATGATCTCTTCAGCAGCAGCGTCTACCAAAGAGGTGCCCTCGTGCTCGTCGCCCTGCGTGACGAGATCGGCGATGACGCGTTCTTCGAGACGCTGCGGACATACGCGAATCGCTACGCCGACGCCAATGCCACAACGGAGGACTTCATTGCCATCGCCGAAGAGGTCTCGAACCAGGATCTCGACAGCCTCTTCGCTGCTTGGCTCTACGGTCAAGAGCTACCCAACTGACCGCTAACGTCGTCACCATGGCACAGCAAGCAGACATCGGACTCATCGGTCTCGCCGTCATGGGTCGCAACCTCGTTCTCAACATGACCGATCACGGCTTCACCGTGGCCGTCTACAACAGATCGCCGGAGAGAACCGATGAGTTCCTGTCGGGCGACGCCGCCGACGCGTCGGTCGTCGGTACGCGGTCGCTCGAAGACCTCGTCGATACGTTGAAGCGACCTCGGGTCGTGATGCTCATGATCAAGGCCGGTCACCCGGTTGACGATCAGATCAACGACTTGATCCCGCTCCTCGAACGGGGCGACATCGTCATCGATGGGGGCAACTCCCGATTCACCGATTCCGAACGGCGGACCGCCCGCCTTGCAGAGTTCGGAATTCGCTTCATCGGGATGGGAGTCTCGGGCGGAGAAGAGGGTGCCCGATACGGCCCTTCCATCATGCCCGGCGGCAACATCGCTGCGTGGCCGGTGGTCGAGGGGATCTTCAGGTCGATCGCTGCCGAAGCCGACGGTGAGCCGTGCTGCGAGTGGGTGGGACCGGGTGGTGCCGGCCACTACGTGAAGATGGTTCACAACGGCATCGAGTACGGCGACATGCAGGTGATCGCCGAAGCGTACGACGTCATGCGGCGCGGTCTGGACATGACGCCCGCAGAGATGCGCCCGATCTTCACCCGCTGGAACCAGGGCCGCCTCGACTCGTTCCTCATCGACATCACCCGGGACGTAATGGGAACGATCGACACCGACGGAGCGCCCCTCCTCGATCGTGTGCTCGACGCTGCAGGTCAGAAGGGCACGGGGAAGTGGACCGTGATGGCGTCGATGGATCAGGCGATGCCGACCACCCTGGTCTCCGAAGCTGTCTACGCCCGGATCGTCTCGGCACTCGTAGAGGAACGCAGCGCCGCTGCCGGGGTGCTGACCGGCCCGACGGGGTCGATTCAGGATGCACCAGAAGACGTCGTCGCCGATCTCGAGGATGCTCTCTATGCATCAAAGATCGTCTCGTATGCCCAGGGATTCATGTTGTTCGAGGCCGCCTCCGACGAGTACGGATGGAACCTCGATCCGGGAACCATCGCCTCCCTCTGGCGAGCCGGTTGCATCATCCGCTCTCGATTCCTCGGCGACATCACGGCGGCATACCGTTCCAATCCCGACCTCTCGAATCTCCTCGTGCAGGGGTTCTTCCGCGACGCCGTGACCGCCGCCGAACCGGGTTGGCGCCGAACGATCGCTCGGGCAGTCACTGCAGGGATTCCCGTCCCGGCATACTCGTCGGCTCTGGCCTTCTACGACGCGTATCGTTCGGATCGCCTGCCGGCGAACCTCATCCAGGCGCAGCGCGACTCCTTCGGGGCCCATACCTACGAACGGACCGACGAACCACGTGGCCGGTTCTTCCACTCGGATTGGAGACCGTGATGACAACCCCGCCTCATACGATGGCCGCACTCATCACACCGTTCGACGACTCGGGTGTGATAGACACAGGAGCGCACCGCCACAACCTCAGATTGCTCACAGATCGAGGGCTCGAGGGCTTCCTCATTGGCGGCTCCACCGGTCAGGGACCGTACCTCGAACCCGGCGAACGCGTCGTGCTCACAGGGGTGGCGCGAGAGGAACTCGGCGCGGCCGTATTCCTGCTCACCGGAATCTCCGCCCAGTCCGTTCGCCAGGCCGGGAAGCAGATCTCCGAAGCGGTCGACGCCGGGGCGGATGCCGTGCTCGTCACCACACCCACGCTCCTCCTCCGCAAGGATCACGAACTCGTTGCCTCGTTCTTCCGGTCGGTCGCGGACCGTTCGCCGATCCCCGTCTTCTGCTACTCGGTTCCTGCCGTGACGTCGTACGAGCTGCCCGTTGAGACGGCCCTCGAGTTGTCCGAGCATCCGAACATCATCGGCATGAAGGACTCTGGGGGCGATCCCGACCGAGTCGCCCCGATTCTCAGCGGTGTCGACGGCGACTACTACCTGTACACCGGCGCATCCAGAATCGTTCATGAAGCGAGCGTGCGTGGTGCCCACGGGGCCATCACCGCATCGGCGAACTACGCCTCCGAGCTTGTCGATGCGGCGCGGACGGACCTCGATGCCCAGGACCGTCTGTCGGCCGTCGCGGCGACCGTCGAGCGTCACGGAGTGGCAGGTACCTATGCGGCGGCTGAGATGGAGGGACTCATGCCGGGAACGATGCGCCTTCCGTTGGCTCCGCTGGAAACGGGGGCCCGCGAGGAGATAGGCGAACTCTGCTGTCCGGGCGTCGGGCAGTAGCCTGCGTTCGAGCAGTACGAAGGAGCGCACATGTCGAACCTGGCCGGCAAGACCATGTTCATGTCTGGTGGGAGTCGCGGGATCGGCCTCGCCATTGCGAAGCGGGTTGCCGCCGACGGTGCCAACGTCGCCTTGATCTCGAAGACCGCCGACCCCAACCCGAAACTCCCGGGGACGATCTTCACCGCTGCCCAGGAGATCAAAGACGCCGGGGGCAATGCGCTTCCCATCGTCGGGGACATTCGCTTCGACGATCAGGTCGAAGCTGCCGTGGCGCAGACCATCGAAGCCTTCGGAGGTATCGACCTCTGCTTGAACAACGCATCAGCAATCAACCTCTCCGGTACCGAGCAGCTGCCGATGAAGTCGTACGACCTGATGCAGGACATCAACGCCCGGGGAACCTACCTCGTCTCGAGAACCTGCGTTCCGTATCTGAAGCAGGCCGGGAACCCCCACATCCTGAGCCTCAGCCCTCCGCTGAACCTTGCGCCACATTGGTTCGCGAACAATCTTGCCTACACGATGGCGAAGTACGGCATGTCGATGTGCACGCTCGGCATGTCAGCCGAGTTCGCCGGAGCCGGAATCGCCGTGAACAGCCTGTGGCCCCGCACGGCCATCGCTACCGCCGCAGTCCAGAATCTTCTCGGCGGTGACGACGCCATGAGGCGGACCCGAACGCCCGAGATCATGGCCGACGCCGCCTATGCGATATTCACACGGCCCAGCCGCGAGGCAACCGGGAACTTCTACATCGACGATGAAACGCTCGCGGAGGCCGGTGTGACCGATCTGTCGGCATACGCAGATGTCCCGGATGCTGACTTGATGCC
>CAZWDQ010000015.1:0-29982 GCA_964632475.1 uncultured Acidimicrobiaceae bacterium | reverse complement strand
GCTCCGCGTGCACCGAGCTCCCGATCGAGGAACAACATCGATTGGGCTGCCCCGCCCGCCAATGCGAGGTCATCGAGAATCTGGGAGAAGGTCGCCTCTTCTTCGATCTGCTCGGTAACGAACCAGTCCAGAAGTGGCAGCGAGGCGAAGTCCTTCTCCTCCATGGCAAGCGCGTAGAGGCTGTTGATCGACGCCGAAACCTCCCTCTCCTGAGCGAGGCCGGTCTCGAACACGGAGAGAACACCGTCGAAGTCTGCCATCGGGGCTGCAAGGGAACCGAGCACAACGCGCCCGTCACGATCAAGAACGAACTGATAGAACTTCATGGCATGCTCGGTCTCTTCGGCCGACTGGGCATGCATCCATGCCGCCATCCCCGAGAACCCGGCAGTCTCAAGCCACGCCCCCAGTGCCAGATAGCTATGTGCTGCCTGAAGCTCCATCGTGATCTGGTCGTTGAAGGCTGCGCTCATGGTTTCGTTGATCTTCATCAGCGATCTCCTCGGCTGGATGCGGAAGCTGTCACCTGAGACGATAGGCTCGTCCGTGATGACCTTGTTCGCCGTGCTTCTCACCGCCGTATTCGCAGCGGCGCTCGTGTGGGCAGAGGTCGTCGAATCTCCGGCTCTCAGATGGTTCAAGATGCTCGCCTCGACGGGGTTCATCGCCGTGGCACTGTCGGTCGGAGCGCTCTCGAGTTCCTATGGAAAGATCGTTCTCGTCGCCCTGGTGATGTCGTGGATCGGAGACTTGCTCCTCACGTACTCGTCGCGGCAGGCGTTCCTCGGTGGCCTCGTCGCATTCCTCCTCGGCCAAGTCGCCTACTCGGTCGCGTTCGGCACGCTCGGTGTCGATCCGGTTGTCGGTGCAATCTCCGCCGCTGTCGTGGCGGGCATCGCAGTGTTCGTCTGGCGCTGGATTGCACCGCACGTGGGCGACATGGCGGTACCGGTCGTCACATATGTTGTCGTCATCTCGGTGATGGTGGTCCTCGCGTTTGGGACGTTCGGGGACGGCGCGTCGTGGCTGATCCCTGCCGGAGCGACGCTCTTCTTCGTCTCGGACCTGTTCGTGGCCAGAAATCAGTTCGTGGCGCCCGGTACGGTGAATCGCGTCTGGGGTCTCCCGCTCTACTACCTCGCCCAGATACTTCTCGCCCTGTCGGTCATGGACTGAACCCGCGAAGTATCCTCATCCCATGCTTCGTCTCATGCTCTTCCGCCACGCCAAGTCCGACTGGGGTTCCAACGCGCGGGGTGACCACGATCGACCGCTCAACGCCCGCGGCGAGCGTGCCGCCGCGACCATGGGTCTCGTCCTCCGGAGAATGGGAGAGATCCCGGACCTCGTCATCTCTTCCCCTGCGATACGGGCAGAGACCACCGCCGCCCTTGCACGGATCTCAGGTGGATGGAGCAGTCGTCTCGAGATCGCAGACGAGCTCTACGGTGCTGGACCCGGCACAGCGCTGGCAGTGGCAGCCCGCTGCGGCGGGGACGCGGATTGTCTCATGCTCGTGGGTCACGAGCCAACGTGGTCTCTCCTGGCTGAACGGCTCACCGGCGGGCGGATCACCGTGAAGACCGCCACGGTCCTAGCGTTCGATCTCGATGCCGAAGGTTGGTCGAGCGTCGAAGAGGCGAGCGGATCCCTCGCCTTCGCCCTTCATCCCCGCATGTTCGACGGCAATGGATGGGAACTCCGATGATCGACCTCCGCTCCGACACCGTTACCCGCCCGAGCCCGGAGATGCGCTCTGTGATGGCTTCGGCTCCCGTCGGGGACGACGTGCTCGGGGACGACCCGACCGTCATCCAACTCGAAGAACGCGTCGCGGAGCTCCTGGGCAAGGAGGCTGCCGTCTACGTCCCATCGGGCACCATGGCGAATCAGATCGCTCTCCGGGTCCACACTCGTCACGGCGACCGGGTGGTCATGGACGCCGAATCGCACATTCGGGTGCACGAGAGTGGCGCTCCCGCTGCTCTCGCGGGCGTCACGATCGTCCCCGTTGAGGGTGTCCACGGCATCTTCACCCCCGACCAGATCATCGACGCAGCTCCCGGACCGTCACCCGACTTCCCACCGGGACTCTTCGATCCGACAACGCTCGTCACCATGGAGAACACCCACAACGAAGCGGGCGGAACGGTCTGGACGCTTGAGTCGATGCGCTCAGTGAGTGACACGGCCAGAGACCTCGGACTCGCCGTGCACCTCGATGGAGCTCGGCTCTGGAACGCATCGGCCGCGTCAGGAGTCAGCCTGGATCGATTCGCAGACACCGCAGACACGGTGAATGTGTGCTTCTCGAAGGGTCTCGGTGCCCCGGTCGGATCGGCGCTCGTCGGACCTCGCGACGTCATCGATCGCGGGCGCTGGTTCAAGAAGATGTATGGAGGTGGATTCCGTCAGGCTGGAATCATCGCTGCCGGCGCTCTCCATGCACTCGAGCACAACAGGGAACGTCTCACCGACGACCATGCCAACGCTCGCCGGTTCTCGGAAGCCGCTGCCGATCTTGACGGTCTCGGCGTCGACCTCGGATCGGTCCAAACCAACATCGTTTTCATCGACGTGGCTGAAGCATCTCGATTCGCTGAGCGGCTCCGATCGGCCGGAGTTGACGTGCTCGCGCTCGCTGCGGATCGCATTCGCGCAGTGTTCCATCTCGACATCTCCGACGACGATACGACCGAGGCGATCAGGATCCTGCGAGAGGTTGTGTTGTCGTAGAGGTGCTCTAGACGAGCGCCGCGGTAACGACGGCCGCGACCGAGATCACGGTGGCCAGAAGGACCATCACAATGACGAAGCTGTTCGAGATTCCCCCGTTGTCGAGGGGATTGCGGATCGGTTTGACGTCGGCAACGAGTTCATCGAGGTAGTCATCATCGTCCTTCACCAGCGGTCGGAGCACCTGGGCGTGGGATGAGGGCGTCGCGGCCAGCGGGATCTCGGCTGCTCCGGCGAATTCCGACGGCGAGTCTGGACGGAAGAGCACCGACTCACCGCCAAGCGTCAAGTTGAAGGAACCGTTGAGCTCCGGGGCGATGAGATAATCGCTGCGGCTCCACGAACCGAGTTGATTGTCGCCGGATGTCAGCGTGACACGCTCGGGATCAAGGCTCAGCGTTGCAGCGAGCCCGCTCCCTACGTCTCCCGGAAGAAGCACATCACCGGTGAACGTCTTGGTCATCGATCCTCCACATTGGGTTACCCGTTCTTCATCGGCACGTTGCCCCCACGAGGTGAAGTCGATTATCGGAAGTCCCGCGAACGGATGCCGTCGACGGACCATCGGGCGAATCGGTGGGCGACGAAATTCGTGACCCCGTCGACGTGTTCGACGACCCCGTCGATCACGACCCCCACAGCCTTACGTGCAACCTCGTAGTGCGCATCCCAAACCTGAGGAAGGACGACAACGTTGAGCAGGCCGGTCTCATCTTCGAGGTTCAGGAACCGAACGCCGCGAGCCGTCGAAGGCCGCTGACGGTGGGTGATGATCCCACCCACTCGAGCCCTGGTGCCGTGACGGCGGTCTTCGAGGATCGTTCCGATCGGAGAGCATCCCCGGCCGTTCAGCGTGTCGCGGACCAGAGAGACGGGATGGGTTGTTGAGATGCCGGTCGACCAGAGATCGGCCTGCACACGCTCGGCGCCGTTCATCTCAGGGAGAGACGGAACCTCGCCACCGGGTGGAAGGGAGAGTCGGTCCGGGCCAAGCTCGATCAGCGTCCCCGCTGTCCACATCCCTTCTCGTCGGTCGAGGCCGATCGGCGCGAGCGCCCCGGATGCGGCGAGGCTCTCGTAGGCATCGAGAGGAAGGCCGGTGCGCTGTGCCAGATCCTCCGGGGTGGTGAATGAGCCGCCGGTCATGCGGGCTGCTTCGATCCGCACGATCTCAGCCTCGCCCAGGTTCCGGACATACCGGAGACCGATCCTCAGGGCGACGGCAGGGCGGACGGGATCATCCACCGGCCCTCTCCCCCGCCGCCACGATCCTCCGAGGTAATGGACGACGTCATCGCGATCAGCCCCGATCGGCTCGATCGTACAATCGAACTCGGAGGCGTTCACATCGGGGACGAGGACGAGGACGCCGTGGTGCTGGGCATCTTGCACGAGCGAGTTCGGCGTGTAGAAGCCCATGGGCTGGGCGTTGAGCAGGCCTGCGAAGAACTCCGTCGGCCAGTGGTGTTTCAACCATGCGGCAGCGTAGACGATGTAGGCGAACGAGACGGAGTGGCTTTCGGGGAACCCGAACGATGCGAACCCCTGGAGCTTCTCCCAGATTTCGTTTGCAGGAGCGCCGGCGATGCCGTTTGCGGACATGCCGGAGAACACTTCAGCGCGGAGCTGGTCCATCGCCTCCGATGCCCGCTTGTGGGTCATCGCCTGACGAAGCCGGTCTGACTGCCCCGGCGTGAAACCGGCACAGACTCTCGCGAGCTCCATCAGCTGCTCCTGGAATATCGGGACGCCGAGGGTCTTTCTCAGAATCGGCTCTGCCGACGGGTGCGGGTATCGGACGGCCTCTTCCCCGTTCCTACGTCGGAGAAACGGATGCACGGACTGACCCTGTATCGGTCCGGGACGGATGAGAGCCACTTCGATCGCCAGGTCGTAGAAGGTCCTCGGCTTCAACTTCGGAAGGGTCGCCATCTGTGCCCGGGACTCGATCTGGAAGATCCCCACGGTGTCGGCCCTGGTCATCAGGTCGTAGATGACGGGTTCCTGCGGGATGGTTGCGAGATCGATGCCGATGCCGTGTGTCTCGGCGATGAGGTCGACGGTCATGTGCATGCCGTTCAAAGCGCCGAGGGCGAGCAGATCGAACTTGACGATCCCCATCGTCGCGCAATCGTCTTTGTCCCATTGGAGAACGGAGCGGTCCTCCATCCTCCCCCATTCCATCGGCACCGTCTCCCAGAGCGGTCGGCGGGCAACGACCATGCCACCCGAGTGGATACCGAGATGGCGCGGGAATCCGTCGAGGCGGCGGCACACGTCCACGATGAGGTCGCTGGTGAGTCCGTCCGGGAGATCGACAACGTCACCGATCGCTCCCGGGTCTCGGGTATCGAGAAAGCGGGTGAGGCCGTTGACCTGAGCCTGTGTGAGAGCAAACGCTTTGCCGACGTCCTGGAGCACCGATCGAGCACGGTAGGTGATGACGTTGGCGACCATCGCTGCTCGCTCCCGCCCGTACCGCCGATAGCAGTACTGGATGACTTCCTCACGACGCTCGGCTTCGAAGTCGATGTCGATGTCCGGTGGCCGACCGCGCTCGGAGGAGAGGAACCGTTCGAACGGGAGGTTCAGACGGATCGGGTCGACGCGGGTCAACCCGAGGCAGCGGCAGACTGCCGAGTCTGCCCCAGATCCGCGGATTTGGCAGTAGATGCCCTGTGACCGAGCGAACGTGACGATGTCCCAGGCAACGAGGAAGAATCCGGCGAAGCCGAGTTCAGAGATCACCGACAGTTCGTGGTCCATCCTCTGTCGAGCAGCCAACTCCATCCCTCCCTCCTTGCCCGGGTACACGTCGCGAGCACCTTCATCGACGAGGTACCTCAGGTACTCGTCTTCGGTCGTGAACGCTCCGGGCATCGGAAAGTCGGGCAACTCCGGGGCGAGGAGATCGAGGTCGAAGGCCAGAGATGCTGCGACTTCTGCGGACCGCTCGACGGCACCGGGATAGCGACGAAAGAGAGCAGACATCTCATCGGGCGATCGGAGATGTCGGAGATCGGTGGCCGGCCGGAACCCGTCGGCAGTATCGAGATCGCGTCGTCCTGCGATGGCGGCGAGGACCTCTGCGAGGTCGGCGTCGCGCCGATGGGCATAGTGGGCGTTGTTGGTCGCAACGTACGGGATCTGAAGGCGGCGGGCCACCTCGACGAGGACGTCGTTACGGGCGTCGTCATCCGGCATACCGTGATGGGTGAGTTCGATGAAGAGCCGACCGGAAAAGACCTCACGCAGCTCAGCAGCGGCGGTCATCGCTGCCGTAAGGTCTCCGGCTTGAGCCGCCCGGGGTACGGCTCCACTGCGGCATCCGGTCAGGGCAACGAGGTTCCCATCGCGCGATGCAATGGCAAGGTCGTTGTATGAGTAGGCCGGCCGATCCTTCTCCCCTCGGAACTGGCCTCTGGTCACGAACCGGCTCAAGGCCGCGTACCCCGCCGGGTCGGGAGCAAGGAGAACCAGATGATCCGAAGGAGGGAGATCAATCGGCTTGCTCCCATGCATCCGCCGAATCCTCCCCCGCCGCCACGACTCTGCATCCTCTTTGAGAGGTTCCGAGCGCAGCGAGGTGGAGGGGGTTGGGGCTGGCAGCCGGAATCCGGAAGCTGGTAGCTCCCTCGCCATCCCAACCTCTGTTCCGTAGACGATCGGGAGACCGATCTCGCGTGCAGCGACGTGGACCCTCGCAGCTCCTCGGAATCCATCGTGGTCGGTGACGGCGAGAGCTGTATAGCCGAGTTCTGCGGCACGGGTAACGAGATCGGCCGGGTGGGAAGCCCCGTCGAGGAAGCTGTAGTTCGTGTGTGCGTGGAGCTCAGCGTATCGTGCCACCGCCTCATCGTAATCGAACATGTGTTCGATGTTCCCAGAGTCGCAGAAATGCGCAAGAATCAAGTCGATGGATGAAGAACTCACTCCGGAGGAACTCGAGCAGATACGGCGCCGCCGCCTCGCTCGCTCGATGATCGTGATCGCCGTCGTCGTAGCCATGGTGGCCACGCTTCTCTTCCCCGTGATCATCCGCTTCGTCCAGGAACCCCGCGAGCCCGACACCGTGATAGTGATGCAGGCCGAGGTCCCATGTCGTACAATGGAGACATGAAAGAGTTCTCCGTCACGCTCGCGAACCAGCCGGGCCAACTCGCCACTCTCGCACGGCGCCTCTCCAACGCCGGGGTCCACATCCAAACCCTCGCGGCGATCGGATCGGACGGCGAGAGTCTCGTTCGCGTCATGACCGACAACTCGGACGCGACCCGACGGGTCCTCAGAGAAGCAGGTCTCCACTTCGACGAACGTCCGGTACTCGACACGTTCCTGCCGGACGAACCGGGAGCACTCGCCGAAGTCGCCCAGCGTCTCGCCGATGCGGGTGTGAACATCGACTCGATCTACCTCCTCCACTCGAGCGCGGAAGGGCTCCACTTCGCCGTCACAGTGGATGATCCCGAGGCCGCTCGCGCCAACCTGGGCTAGCCACGTTCTTCGTTGACCGACCGTCGGATCCAGCCGACTATATGCCGCACTCGCTCTCGCCGGTCCGGCTCTGCTCGGCGACTCCCCCTCCGATCACCTGATCGACCTTCCACCTGATACGGCTTACGTTCGGGATCGGATAGCCGCCGGGGGCCCGTCCGTTGTTGTATGTCGGGGGTACGAACCCGACGGTGGCGATACGGTCGAGGTCGACCCGTCCCACGATCTCGACGAGGTCTGGCAGCAGGCTGAGCGGGACGTCGGTAACGACCGACCGCTCAACAACGTCAGCGAGAGTGTGAAACGAGCGGACAAGGGTGACCACGTCGGCCTGGTCTGTTGCAGAGCGAATCAGACAGCGCTGCCGCTGCATGCGCGCGTAGTCCGACGATCCGATTCGCCATCTCGAGTAGGCCAGCGCCTCGAGACCACTCAGGTGGTTCATTCCGGGTTCAACGTCGACCCGAGCTTTCGGGGAATCTTCCGATGGTGCTGACACGGCCACGTGGAACGGGTCATTCACCATCACGTCGACACCGCCGATCGTGTCGATGATGTCGACGAATCCTGCCATGTTGACCATGAAGTAGTAGTCAATCGGCAGGTCGATGAGATGTGCGATCGTATCTCTCAACGCAGCCAAGCCGGGATCCGGTGTGTTCGGGTAGCTCCGTGTCCAATCCTGCGTGTACTGGTGGACCCGGTTGAGCATCTCGGGGAAGCATCCGCACGGCACGAATTCGGGCTCATCCGGAATGCCGTCGCCATCTTCGTCCACCCAGTCATCCGGGAAACCATCCTCATCCTCATCGACCGCTTCACGTTCTATTGCCCGCTTCTGGAGTTCGATAAACGAGCTTCGGAATCGGGACGGCAGCGGCACTCGCTTGAAGTTCCGTGGCAGGCCGAACAGGGCAGCCTCGCCGGACGCAACATCGACGGTCGCCACGAGCATCGAGTCGGTCCGGAGGCCTTCCCTACCGGGCCCTTCGTCGGCGCCAACGAGCAGAAACGTGAGCCGATCGGCACCAACACGTTCGTCGAAAGGAAGGAACGGGGCATCAAGGGTCGGCGGCGCCACGATATCGACCCACGCAGCGATCGCTTCCGGATCCCCAACGCCCTGGCGAAACAGCAGGTTCCTCGTCGATCGCTCGAATTCGAATCCGATCGGATCGTCCCAGATCGATACCGGATCGGGGACCAGCGGCTCGCGGCTCGGAGCTTGCATGGTGATGGACGGCGTCGTGGTCGGCCCTTCGGCGACGAACACCTCTTCGAGCACCTCGATGCCACGAACCGTGTAGGCAGCCGCGGCAACTTGCGGCGCCGCGACCAGGAACAGCAATCCGGCGACCACGATCGGAGCGAATCGAGGAGTCAACCAACGCCCCCCGGTGATTACATATGCATCGACGATCGCGGCGACACGCCAGAGCAGTATCGCAAAGCTGACAATCAGCGACACGCGGAGGAGGTCGGGCTGAACGGCCCACGTCACAAGCGAAACGGGGCGAATCGCGCCGGTGAGGGATCCGACGGCCATCACGATGAGCGATGCGGCGAGAGGTGCTGCGAACACCACTCCTCGAACTCGACGGCCTCCGTACCATTGGCCGGCGCCGGGTAGCAGGGTCGACAAGACGGCAGCGAGAATCGGCGACCGCCTCCCTGCACTCCCCTTCGAGCGATGGTCCGTCATACCCGTACGGTACGCCGCTTGACGTCGACTGTGTTCGACAGATCGCTCTCTACGCCATGTCGACGGCGCTGATAGCCCATGCCACGCCGTCCTGCGGGTCCTCGACGGCGAGATGCAGCGCCCAGCCACCGACGGCATCGCCTGGATCCCACAGCACCCATCTCAGCTCGCTGGCCTCTTCGAGTTCCGACGGATCATCCGGCATCTCGTCGTAACCGAGGAGCGCAGCAAGAACCCACCAGGCGAGAGACCGCCCGATCGGCGTGCCACGTCGACTTCCGTATGCGCCGCCGCTCGATCCCGTCCATGCCATCGTGGCGAGGGCTTCACCAAGCGTCACGTCGGCGATTCGGGCACGATGTGGTCCGATCGCCCGTATCGCAGCTAGGGCATCTCCTTCAACTTGAATCGCATCGGCGTGGCCGCTGGACTCGTCCCACCATGGCCGAACGAGCGCAAGCAGCGCATCCCCCGGTCCTTCGTCGTCGACCTGTGTCCCGGTCTCGGGAAGGTCGACCCATTCGAGGGGAACTCTGTCACGTTCCGGGAAGTCGACGCCGTCCTCTCGATAGACGGCCACTGGATAAATCGGTTCCCATGGCTGGAGAACGGGAGGGATCTCGACGATGTGCGAGTCGATCGAGTCGGGGTCTACCGAGTCGCCGCGGATGGCCCGCTCGTGACCGATCATCGCCCGGAGTGTGGGGATCGAGACGAGAGGCTCCATCTCAATCCAACTGTGCCTCGATGCTGCGACCTCCCACAAAGGACCCGGCCCGTAGCGACCCTTCCCGTCACCAAGGACGGCCGCCGCACGGTCGGCGGGTGCATCGAGGGCGAGCCGGTACTCGGCGTACTCGGCGGGACCCCACACCTGCTTTCCCCGTTCGACGGCTTCGCGGCATCGGATTCGCATCTCCTCGATGCCATCCCAGTCGCGACTCGTGACCAAGCCGTCGACGAATCGGACGAGACCATCGAGGTCGCTCGACTCGATCAGCGTGGTGAGTGCGTCGGTATTCACAGCGAGGACGTTAGGCCATCGGACACCATCGGTCGCAACCGGAGAACAGGCGGCCGGTGCACACCGCTCTGCCCTAATCTCATGGTTCCTCCTCGGAAAGGTCCTCGTGGGTATTCGCTGCGCCATCGTCGGTCTCCCCAACGTCGGAAAGTCGACGCTGTTCAACGCGCTCACTCGCGGCGAAATACAGGCAGAGAACTACCCCTTCTGCACCATCGAGCCGAACGTAGGCGTGGCGTTGGTACCCGACGAACGACTTGCGACGATCGCAGGCATCGTCCATCCAGAGGAGATCGTTCCGACGGTCATGGAATTCGTCGACATCGCGGGCCTCGTCGAAGGGGCCTCTCAGGGTGAGGGATTGGGAAATCAGTTCCTCCATCACATCCGCGAGACCGATGCGATCGCACAGGTCGTTCGATGCTTCGACGACCCAAACGTGGTCCATGTTGCCGGGGAGATCGATCCGATCTCGGATCTCGAAACGATCGACACGGAGCTCGCCCTCGCAGACCTCGACGGGGTCGACCGCGCGATCGAGAAGGCCGGGCGCAAAGCCAAGGCCGGCGAGAAGGATGCCGCCGCCAAGATGGCGGTGTATGAGCGGCTCCAGGCCCATCTCTCGGAGGGCCGCCCGGTCCGATCGATGGACCTCTCCGACACCGAACGACCTCTTGTCCGCGATCTGTTCCTCTTGACCGCCAAGCCGGCAATCTACATCGCGAACGTCTCCGAGAATGGCCTTGAGGGCAACCCCTACGTTGAAGCGGTGAGCGAATACGCGGCTCACGAGGGAGCCGATGTCGTCGTGATCTCCGGCAATCTCGAGGCAGAGCTTGCCCTCATCGATGATGAGGATCGATCTGAGATGCTCACCGAGTACGGCCTCGAAGAGCCCGGACTCAACAAGGTGATTCGTGCTGCGTATCACCTGCTCGGTCTCCGCACGTTCTTCACCGCCGGCCCCAAGGAAGCGAGGGCGTGGACGGTCAAGCAGGGAGCTACCGCACCGAATGCCGCAGGCGAGATCCACACCGACTTCGAGAAGGGCTTCATCCGCGCCGAGGTCGTGTCATATGTCGACTTCGAGGAGTATGGCGGAGAGTTCGGAGCGAAGGATGCAGGGAAGTGGCGCCTCGAGGGCCGCGACTACGTCGTCCAAGAGGGCGACGTGATCTTCTTCCGTTTCAACGTCTAGGCCACATACGGCCGGACCGCAGAAGAAGCCTACGCAGCTGAGAGTTGCCTGTGCCGCGCGACGGATCCCGCTGTTTCGTGCCTCACCACTTGGTTGCCCGACCGGACCCTCACAGCCCGACCGTGGCATGCAATACCACACCCATCATCGCACCGCGACACACCCAGCGGGATGTGGCCGAAGATCCTCCTGTCGCTTTCGGACAGCTTCCGAGCCTTGTTGCGCAGGATCGCAGGGTCGTCGGGGAACAGTCCACAGCTGGCGATGGGGCGGTCCGAGCGAGTGATTCGACACCGGTTACAGTGTCATCCCCGTTTGAGGAAGTCTCGCCGTGACCGAAGACCGCAGTGCAAGCTTTGTCGAGCTGTTCTTCGATCTCGTGTTTGTGTTCGGCGTCACGCAGGTCGCAGCTTCCATCCACGGGCACCTTGACTGGCCAAGTCTGGGCAAGGCCGCCATTATCCTGATGCTGCTGTGGTGGGCGTGGACCCAATTCACCTGGACCGCAGGGAACGCCGACTTCGACGACCTACGACCGCGCGTCGTCCTACTGGTCGCTACCGCGGCGACGTTCGTCTTGGCGACGGCCGTTCAAGGGGCGTTTGGCGAGGAGGGCGCAATCTTCGCCTTGGCGTACTTCGGCGTAATGAGCCTTTGGGCGGTCTTCTATCTGTCCCTCATCTGGGGCACCGACCAGATGGCCGGGTTCTGGGCCTATGCACCGAGAGTGATTGCGGGTTCGGTTCTTGTGCTGATTGGCGGATTCGTCTCCGACGATATTCGAGTCTGGTTCTGGGTTGCGGCGGTGATCGTCAACATCGTCAGCACGCTTGCGGTCGAACGGAACGAGTACGCAATCGTCCCCAGCCATTTTGCCGAGCGACACGCGCTCTTCGTGATCATTGTCCTCGGCGAGGCGCTCATTGCCATCGGCGTCGGCGTGGTGGGTCATCCCGGATCACTCACGTTCTACGCTGCAGGCACGGCCATGGTGCTCACCGTCCTGGCGATGTGGTGGTCCTATTTCGATTGGCTGTTTCAGGTTGGTGAGAAGGCTCTCGAAGCCGCCACCGGGATCGCCCAGGGTCAACTCGCGCGTAGCGCCTACTCGGTAGCTCACTACCCGCTCGTAGCCGGTGTGATCCTGTTCGCCATTGGCACCGAAGACCTGCTGGCTCATCCAGAGGTCGCACTCGATGACGCCACAAGATGGGCATTTGTCGGTGGCCTCATTCTCTTCCTGGCGTCAGAGTCAGCCATGACCCGCCTGTTCACGCACCACATTGCTTGGGAGCGACTCATCGCTATCGGTCTGTTGGCAGTTTCCGGTCTCGCCCTCGGCGGCCTCGCTGCGGCCGTATTGGGTGTGGTGGTGTGTCTGGTTCTGGTGACGACTCTCGGCGTCGAGACGGTCCGACATCGTGAAGCCCTTCATCAGCTTCGGTGAGAAGACGCCAAGGAGCGACATACCGCGGCTTTCGAGTTGGAGTCGGGCGTCCAGGAGCCTGCGGTACGTGCCGGCTCAACGAAGGTCATTCGACTGTTGCTGCGAGAGCACACCGGTGACGGTCACCTAGTCCGTTCTGTCCCCGACCACCTTCGACACCAGCGAAACTGCTCCGGCCGCGAATTCCCCCTGATGGAGACCTTGCGTCGCCACGACCCTTCATCCCTCGGCCTCGAACACTCCAACCGGGCGTTCGAGGCTCGCAAGACGCGACAAGTCTTTCAATGCAACGGTGATGCGCTACCGGTCGTTCCCTGGAAACGCGCCCTGTTGCCACGGCCAGTGTCCCTCAACTTCCAGCATCAGGGCCCAGCTGAGGAACGTCCGGATCACAACGAGGAGGCCAAGAGCAGAGACGTTCTCCAGTGTGGGATCCAACGTGACCGTCTTGATGATGTCCGCGGCAATCAATAGATCAAGACCGATGAGCAGACCACGCGCCATCGATCGTTTGAACCTGTCGAAAGCCACATCCCAGTCGGTTTGGAATCCGGTGACAACCGCCGTGACCATGGCGATGACGACACCGGTCATGATGACGATGATGGCCGTGATCTCAATGAGTTCGGCAGCTTCGCTCGCTATCGAGAAGTCAACGAGTTCTATTGAAGCTCCCTCGCGTGGGGTACACGACAACATAGCGGGAGCGCGTCCGGCGTGCTCGAAGCAAGAGCGAACCCCATCGCCGAGATTGTCCACGACCTGGGATGCGACCTAGCGAACGGACCTTGCTCGTGTCCCAATGACGGATCGACAGCAAGACCGGCGGCGGTACGCTGTGCACATGGCAAACACCCTCTGGAGTCTGGCAAAGAGACCCTTGGCGATCGGTGGGGTACTCACGGCGCAGATGGTTCAAACGATCCAGCGCCCGGGCCTCGAGAGCTTCACCGATCAAGACCCATCGGGGGTCTTCGGCGACTCCGACAAACCGACACTTCGCATGATCATCATCGGCGATAGCACCGTCACCGCGCCGGGAGTGGAACCGCTCGACGCCTGCTGGTCGCGACGAACGGCGCTCTCCTTCACCGATCGATATCGCGTTGACCTCGTCTCCTTCGCCGTCGGCGGATCGAAGATCGCAGACGTCCGCGACCATCAGATCCATCGCGCGATCGTTGCCGGCGGTGACATCGCCATCGTTTGTGTCGGCGGCAACGATGCGCTTCGCGGGACGCCGATCAGTCGATTCGAGACCGCGTACGACGACATGCTCCGTCCCCTCGTCGCAGCCTTCCCGGCCGTAGCTGTGTGCGGAGTCGGCGATCTCGGGACAATCCCCCGCCTGCCCGCCATGGCAAGAGGTGTGGCTCGTGTTCGCGCTCGTGCAGTTGACCACGCCATCGGTCGAGTGGCTGCTCGCCACGACGTCCCCAAGTCCAGAGCATGGGGGCCCGAATTCGAGACCTTCGAAACCGACGCCGACGTATGGGCTGGGGATCTCTTTCACGCATCGGCCGTGGGACACGCGATGTACGCGGACGCCGCGATTCCTCTCGTCGAAGGGGCCCTCAGACGGTCAGGCTTCGCTCAGTCAGGAAGTTGCGAATCATCGCCGTGACCGTCCCGATCACACCCGGGTTGTAACCCTCGGGGACAATGATGTCGGCGTAACGCTTCGACGGTTCAACGAACTGGAGATGCATCGGTCGCACGAACGTCTCATACTGCTCGAGCACCGAATCGACCGTTCTCCCCCTCTCGACGATGTCGCGCTGGAGACGACGCATCAATCGGAGATCGGAATCCGTGTCGATGTAGATGCGAAGGTCCATCCGCTTCCGGATTTCCGGCTCGGAGAGCACAAGGATTCCTTCGACGAGCACCACCGGTTGCGGTTCGACGTGGACCGTCTCCGGCGCGCGAGTATGCGTAGAGAAGTCGTAAACCGGGCGTTCGATCGCTCTCCCTGAACGAAGCGTTTCGATGTGTTCCACGAACAATTCGTTTTCGAGCGAGTCCGGATGGTCATAGTTGATCTTCGTGCGCTCTTCGTAGGAGAGATGCTCCTGTCGCCGGTAGTAGGCGTCGTGCGGGAGCCGCGCAACGACCTCAGGGCCCACGATGTCCACGACGCTCTGAGCGATGGTGGTCTTTCCTGATCCTGAGCCTCCGGCGATCGCGAAGACAAGGGGATGCTCGTGATCCTCACCGTGAGGCCAGGCTGCTGCGTGTCCGAAGTGTGTTTCGAGGTCGAACGTCATGTTGACCAATCCTAGGACCCCCGAACTTGAGATGCTTCGCCGTCGGATCGGTGCATGGGTGACAGAGGTGATGTGCTTGTACCATCGGACAGACGCACCCAACGAGAGCCCAGGAATCCTCACAAGGCTCCTGCGGCATCCTTTCCCGTTGGGTGCGTCACTTTTGTGTCCGGGGCCGAATTGGACAGGCGACTCTGGCCCGCCGATTGGGTCGCACCGTCCACCCTGTTGTGCCCACGGATTCATCCGGCTCGACACTTCGGAGAGTGGCCTCTGGTCCTACCAGCCGCTCTGGTAGGCGGGCCCGGCCAATCGATTCGAGTCGGGGTCAAACACTGCGCACTCGCCCAACCGATTGCCGGCATCCCATGCGCCTTGTGTTGGCCACAACGCCCAAAAACTCAGAGCCGATGTCTCGTACGCCACGCCTACGTATCCTTCGAACGCGTCCCGGCACACCGATTTGAGTTCCTCCGTGACCGCCTCATCACCCGGATACGGTCCTTCCGGGAAGTCGTAGCGGAAATACACCTCGGTGTCGTGCGGACCGTCACACGAAACGAGAGAGAAATCATCACCGGTCAGGTACTTGTCCAACTCGTCATCATCGAGGCACTGACCGATCATCAATCCATCTTCGCTGACCGCAGGAACGGTCGTCACCGTGGTTACGACAGCACTCGTATCACTGCCGGTACTGAATCCCTCCCACTCGTCAACAATCGGTTCGATCAGGATTCCGGCGGCGACAACGCCGGCAACGAGAATCGCCGAACCGCCGACGAAGACGAGAACGAACAGCAGCCAGGTCGGGAAACGAGACCACGATCCTTCCTGGGGGATCGCAGCCGAAGCTACCACCGCGCCACCCGGGCTCTCAGTGTGGCCGAGGTACGGATCGGTCGGTTCGAGACCGACCGCCGTGGCTTGGATAGTCGCGTGGCCGCACTTGGGACAGGCATCCGCGGAGGCTGAGATCTTCTGGCCACACTCCGTGCAGTTGGTCAAAGACATTGAGAACCTCCGAGCATGTCACGACCCTAGTGGAGAAATGCACTCCCCTGGATGACAGGAACAAGACGCGACACCCACTTGGAAGTACGGCGGACCACTCGCATCGCGCCAAACGGCGACCCAGGTGGGCCGAGTAGACCAGGTCCGCGAGTCACGCTGTCACGCGATGATCGCTTGGCGGGATGTGAGGGTCCCCCGGCAGATTCCGGATATCACTGCGCTGATGTGTTCCCAGCCTTCGTCCGTGTCGACGACCACACCGCTGAAATCGACCTGGAGCCGACTCAACACGATGAAGTAGTGGATGGCACCGACGATAAGCAGGATCGTGCCGACCAGATCGGCATCAGTGGCTTCCTCGTCGCCGGGGAAATGGGTCATGAGCTCTTCGAACCAATCGCCCCGTGCCCGTCGGAGGATATCGGTCAATTCGTTCTGCTCTATCTGTTCCCATGCGAGGATCTCTGTTGTCACCGGTCGGCGCCGCAGGGCCTCGGCGTACCTGCTCAACCCGATCGCCCATCGGTCGGCAAGCGAGAGCCCCAACAGCTTCGCAGGATCTTCGCCGAGGACTTCGGCGATGCTGGGCCAGAAGTCGCCACTCTGACCGAACGCGCGGAGGAGATCGGTCATGCCGCCGAAGTAGCGGTAGATCAGAACCTTGTCGACGCCGGCCTCATGGGCGACCGCATTGACACCGAGTGCGCCGAACCCTTCGCGAGCGAGGATCGCACCGACGGCGTCGAGCAGGCGCGACTTGGTCGCCTCTTTGTCTCGAGCAACGGCCGCGTTGCCGGACATCGGCGCTAGGCCTTCCGGGGGTGGGCCCGGAACCATGCAATTGTGGCTTCGATCGCCTCGGAAAGCGGTGTGGCGCTCCCTCCGAAAGCCGATTCGAATCGACTGTCGTCGACCACGAACGGCTCCTCGAACTCGTAGAGCATCTCCTTGAGTTCGCGAACGTTGCCGTTGAAGAGGCCGACAGCGCTCACCATGAACCGCGGCATCGCCTGGATGCCCGGCTCGTTTCCCGCGGACGCGTAGACCATGCCGATGAACTCGCGGGTAGTGATGGCGGGTGCGTTTGGCAGGTGCCACGCCTTGCCGTCTGCCTTGCTGCTCTCGCCGAGAACGATCAGGTCTCTGGCAACGTCGGGGAGATAGCTGTAACTGTGGAGCTGATCCGGATCCCCCATCACCTGGGCCTTCTTCCCTGCGAGTGCCGGGTAGAACACGCGCTCTCCCATGGCGCTGACGAGACCGCGCGGTCCGAAGTAGTCGGAAGCCCGCCCAACGGTGACACGCACCTTGCCCGACTCGTGAGCAGCCATCAGGTCCTTGGCCATCTGCGCCCGCACAGATCCCTTTCGCGTCGTGGCGCTGTGCGGGAGATCTTCGGTGAGCGGTTGGCCATCCGTGGGCCCATACATATAGAGGTTGTCGACCGCGACGATCTTGGCTTCCGCCGATGCGGCACCCTCGATCACAGCAGCTTGCAGCGGTGGGAACATCTCGGGCCAACTCGTGTACGGAGGGTTGAGGCTGGAGTAGACGACATCTGCTCCGGTGCTCGCTTCTATGGCGAATTCCTCCCTGCTTGCGTCGCCTCCGACCACTTCAACGCCGGCAGGCACATCTGCGGACCCGCTTCTGCTAACCGCCCGAACCCGCTTCCCATCGGCGTGGAGCTGCTCGATGAGCGATATCCCGATCGCTCCGGTTCCGAAGACGACATGAAGATGATCAGTGTTTGTCATTGTCCCTCCCCAGGATCTTGATGTGACCCATGTCACTACATGGTGACATGCTACGTCACCATGTAGTGACATGTCAAGTGATCACGCATCGATTCATGCGGCCTGCGCGCACACCTGTGATCGCGATGTCGTCGAGCCACGGTGTGCCTGATCGCCGCCGGACCGACTCTTCCTATGATCGTAATGTGGATCACCCCGAGGCAACGCACCCCGACAGCGGCTGGATCCTTCCGCTGGCTGCCACCGTCATGGTCGGGTTCGGCGTCATCCTCTACGGCTTCTCTGTCTACGCCACCGACCAGGCGGCAGGCGCCGATTTCTCCAAGACGGCCCTCTCTGTGGCTTACGGTGGCTCGGTGTTCGTCGGAGGACTTCTCGCCCTCCCTGTCGGCCGGTACGCCGACAGGCATGGAGTACGCGCCATCGTCGGAGCGGGTGCGGTACTCGGGTCACTGGGCCTCGCCGTCTTCTCTGTTGCGACCCAGTCGTGGCAGGTCATTGCCGCATGGTGGCTGCTCATCGGACCCGCCCAGGCGATGATCTACTACGAACCGGCGTACGTGGCCATCGCCCAGTGGTCCCAGATTCGCGACCGTGCGAGGACCCTGGCGACCATCACGCTGATCGGCGGTTTGGCCGGGATCGTGTTCATCCCTCTCGCAGCCCGGCTGATCGCACTCCTCGGTTGGCGTCCGGCCGTCCTAACCCTGGCGCTTCTGCTCCTCACAGTGGGCGGAGCGACCGCCGTGTTTGCGCTGCCGCGGCGGCGTGATACCGCTGATGAGACAGCGGCGAAGCCGGGGGCAGGCGTATCGATCACGGGCCTCTTCAGGGACCGCAGGTTCGTGCTCTATACGCTGGCGCTGACCCTCGTCCTCATGGCAACCCAAGGCATCATCGCACACCGTGTGGCCCGGTTCGAGGAAGTTGGGTTCTCCCTGGCCACGGTCGCGACGTGGGCGGCGATCGCATCAGCCTTGAGCTTGCCCGGTCGCTGGATCGCACCGAGGCTGGCCGATCGATTCGGGGCGACGCGAGTTCAGGCATCCATCGCCCTGATCGTGGCGTTCAGCGTCACACTGATGGTGGACGGGACAGCGTCGTGGCAGATGATCGGCCACTTCTTCCTGTTCGGCCTGGCGTTCGGGGCTCTCCTACCGCTGCGAGCCATGGTCATGGGTAGCTGGTTCTCGGGTCCGTCCTACGGCAGGATCATGGGCACCCAGTGGACGGCAGTCGTTCTCGTCGCGGCCACGGGTCCCGTTCTCGTCGGCGTATTGCGCGACGCAACCGGTAGCTACCAGACGTCGACGCTGATTCTGACCGTTCTCTACGTGATGGCAGCAGCAGCGATCATCCTCAGTGGCAGAGAATGATCGGGGTCAAACGCACGGTGATGCGATGGGTGTCTGCGCGGAGGAGCCCTCGGCTACCGTTTCCCCGCAAGTGACTGGTAGCTGGGGACTGGAGACCTTTCAAGACCCGCCAGGCTTCATCCACACGGGTACTTCGGACTCGTAGCCTCGGCGCAGGAGTTCCCCCATGACCGCTGAATTCCTCCGGATCGTCAACTCATTGAACCGCGGCGCAGAACCGTTGGCCGGCCCTTGAGCGCCTGGCGAGAACGTCCGATCGTACTCTCCGATCAGCTCCTCATCCGTCAAAATAGGAGCGGGCAATTCCTGAACGCTGCGGGATCCCATAGACCCTCCGTTGCTAGGCGTACGCTCTGAATCGGCACGGACGGAGACGAGCTTAAGTCGATGTCGTCCAACTGTGAGGTATCCAAGGCCGCCGTCTCTCATCGAAGCGTCACATCACCGGATACGGTCTTGAGCTGCATCGTGACATTGATCGATGCCTCTCCCGGTCCGGACGAAGGAGAGGTGAGATTTCTGAACTGACCCGACCGGGTTTGAATGTCCGCCTCGATCGACATCCCGGAAATGAGGCCGATGTCGAAGTCCCCCGACATGGCAACTGCCTGCAGCTTCACGCCGGAGAACTCTCGAATCGTGACGTCCCCGCTCGCTGTTGAGATCTTGACCGATCCGTGGATCGTACCCGCCTTCACATCACCCGACGCGGTGGTGATCTGCGCATCTCCCTTGAGTTGATCGATCCGCACGTCACCTGACGATGTCGAGAGCCGAAACCCTCCCGCGACGTCACCAACGGTGATATCGCCGCTCGCGGCCTTGATCCTCCCATTCCCGCTCAGCGATGCCAGATGAACATCACCGGAGGCCACGTCGATCTCCGCATCCGAGATTGGGACCGAGAATCTGAGATCGCCGGAGGCAGTTTTCGCTGTGACCATCGTCGATGCCGGAACAGTCAAACGAACAGAGGCGCCCCGCCCGATCCAACGGCGTCCACCCTTGCGGGACCGGATCGTCACGACATCCCCGGCGTGGATGATCTCGAGGAGATCGCGATCTCGTTCAGGACCGTCGACCTCGACCGTAATCAAACCGTCGCGGCCTTCAACCGCTATGACGTCGGTGGAGAACACAGCTATCACAACCTCGGGACGGCCACCAACGGCGAATTCGTGGATGGTGGCGCTCATGTCTCGATCGTCCCTGAGTAGCGCCGTCCCGTGCCACGCTCTTTCGCCTTGCTGGTCAGCGTCTTGACGACGAACGCGTTCATCGAGTCCCCCGATTCATCTGCCGCATCCTCAAGGATGCCCTTGAGCTTCTCGGAGAGACGGAGCGAGATCCTCGCCTCGAGGTCGTCGGTATCGATCGATACTGAACCCTCCGCCTCCCGGATCGCCAGTACCGGCACACCCTCGCGAATCTCAACACCGACGCTTCTTCCCGGAAGCTGAGCCTCGGCTTCGCCGGCGGCCTGTTCGGCCAGGCGCATGACGGCTCGCTCTATCGCCGGTTCCAGACCGACCAGGATCGCTTCTGCGGCATCCGCTACCACCGAATCCTCACCGACAAGCCGCAACTGGGCATTCAGCGCCCGCTCGATCTCTGTCGTCACAATACTGGCATCCATAATCGGCGTCCTCTCAGTGTCCGTCATTGCGACCGATGAGCCGCAGGCGAGATCGGCGGGCAACTTCTTCGTCGCGACCGAATGACGTATCCCTCATGACCTTGACAGCCTCTGGACTGTTGTACCACAACATCGCTACTCCTCTCGATGTCCATTTGTCGTCTTTGCGACATCACTATAATGTCACATCACTGTCAGCTTGTCAACCCTTTTCTCTCGAGGCCGCTATCAAGGGCTAACATGGGGTAACCACTCCGGGGAGTTCGGGTACGCCGAACTGAGAGGGCGGCCGGTGCAGCATCGCTGCGAATGCCGCTTACCCGCGGAACCTGATCTGGATCATGCCAGCGGAGGAAGCTCGTGGAACAACCCGCCAACCAAGTGATCATCCTCTCGGGAGGAGAGCCGCTCGCAGCCGATCGCGAGATCGTGCTCCCCCGCGACGCCTACGTAATCGCAGCCGACAGCGGCCTGCACCACGCCGCAGACCTCAACATCGCTGTTGACATCGTCGTCGGCGACATGGATTCGGTCGACCCGACGGCTCTTGCCAACGCTGTTGGCCGGGGATCGCGAACGGAGACACATCCCACCAACAAGGACCGCACCGATCTCGAGCTGGCAATCGACGCTGCTCTCAAGTCAGGTGCCAGGAACCTGCTCATCGTTGGAGCTCACACCGGCCGACTCGACCACCTCCTCGGGGCGATGGGGTTGTTCGCCGCCACAGCAAGCAAGGTCGATGGGATCGTGTGGACCGACGGACTGACCGAGATCTTCGGCTGCGTACCCGGCCACCCCACGAGCATCAACGGTCGGGTCGGTGACGGGGTCTCCCTCGTTCCAGCCTCGATGGACGTGTCGGGGGTCAACACCGGGGGTTTGAGATGGAAGCTCGTCGACGACGGACTGCATGCCGGTTCGACCCGGGGCATCAGCAACGTCATCGAGTCGATCCCGGTATCCATTTCGGTCGAGTCGGGAACACTCCTGGTCGTTCACGAATGGAGCAGACCGTGACTCGTTTCCTGGCTGGACTCCTCATTGTGGCGACCGCCCTGATGGGGGCGGCCTGTAGCGCCGACGACACAGGAGTCGATGAGGTCGTCTTGATGACGCATGGATCATTCGCTGTTTCCGATGGAGTCCTCGAAGCGTTCACCGCGGAGACCGGCATCACGGTGAGCGTGCTCCAGTCCGCCGATGCGGGCGCCATGGTGAGCCAGGCCATCCTCACCAAGGACAACCCCGTCGCCGATGTCCTCTACGGAATCGACAACACGTTCCTTTCGCGAGCGATCGACGAAGAGCTCTTCGTCCCGCACCGGGCCGCGGCGATCGACACCGTGCAGCGCGGTCTGAGAGTTCAGGGCGATTACGTGACACCGATCGACTTCGGCGATGTCTGCCTCAACCTCGACCCGAACGGACTCGCGGGTCTCGGTCTCGAGACGCCGGATCGCCTCATCGACCTCGCCGATCCTGCATACGGCGGCACTCTCGTCGTCGAGGATCCAACGACGTCATCGCCGGGCCTGGCATTCCTCCTCGCGACGATCGCCACCTTCGGCGAGGACGGCGACTACCCGTGGCAGGCGTACTGGCACGACCTCATCATCAACGACGTTCGCATCGTCCCGGGCTGGGATCAGGCCTACTACGGGGAGTTCTCCGGAGGGTCCGGCGAGGGAGATCGCCCGATCGTCGTCTCGTACGCCACTTCCCCCATTGCCGAGGTCTATTTCGGCGGTCTCGATGCCGCTCCGACCACCATCGTCGAGGACGGCTGCTTCCGTCAGATCGAGTACGCAGGGATTCTCAACGGTACGAAGGCGGAGAGAGCGGCAGGGCAACTCGTCGACTTCCTCCTCGAACGCACATTCCAGCAAGACGTGCCGTTGAACATGTTCGTCTTCCCTGCGAACAGCGACACGCCTCTTCCCGCCGTGTTCGTCGATTTCGGTGTGGTCCCAACGGATTCGAGGGTGATGGACCCGGCGCTAATCGATGAGAACCGGGAGCGCTGGCTCGCCGAGTGGGCCACTGTGGTTCGATGAGAGCGAGATCGTGGGTCCTTCTGCTCGCCGCAGTTCCCACCCTCTTCCTCGCCTACTTCTTCATCTACCCGCTGGTCACGATCCTGTACACAGGGCTCGTACCGAACGGCCGGGTTGCCACTTCGGCGTTCACTGAGATCGTGACCGATCCGACCATGCGGGGTGTGGCGTGGTTCACCCTCTGGCAGGCGTTCCTGTCAACAGTATTCACCGTCGCTCTCGGCCTCCCTGCGGCCTACATCTTCGCTCGCTACCGGTTCCCCGGCCGGTCGCTGTTCAGATCCTTGACCCTGATCCCGTTCGTTCTTCCGACGCTTGTCGTCGGTGTGGCTTTCCTCGCTGTTCTCGGTCCTGGTAGCCCGTTCGGGCTTGATCTTCGGGGCACGATCTGGGCGATTCTCATCGCCCACGTCTTCTACAACCTCGCGATTGTGATTCGCGGCGTCGGCGTTCTCTGGGAACAGATCGATCCCCATATCGAGGACGCCGCCCGGTCGCTCGGCGCCGGACGATGGCGAGTCTTCCGCGAAGTCACCCTCCCCTTGCTCCAGCCGGCGATCCTGTCGAGTGCCGCACTCGTCTTCCTGTTCTCGTTCACGTCGTTCGGGGTGATCCTCGTCCTCGGTGATCTTCAGCACACGACGATCGAAGTTGAGATCTGGCGCCAGGCGACCGCATTCCTGCGCCTCGACCTCGCGTCGGCCCTCGCCGTCCTCCAGCTCGCAGGAGTCACTGCGATCCTCCTGATCTACGGCAAAGCCACCAGAAGAGTTGCCGGCGAACTTCCACTCCGCCCCTCCGCCGAGGTTGCCCGCCGTCCACAGACCAGCGGCGAGCGCATCTTCATCGCAGGGACCCTCGGGATGCTCGGCCTCATCGTTGTCACGCCCATTGTCGTGTTGATCGTTCGGTCGTTGGCCACCCCCAGTGGCCTTGCACTGACCCACTACGCGAACCTCTTCGATCCACCTCGCGGCTCAGCCATCTTCGTATCACCCGTCGACGCGATCGGTAACTCCCTCCGTTTCGCCATCCCGGCGGTCATGATCGCCGCCGGCATCGGTCTCATGGCTGCGGTGGTGATTGTGTCCGCCAGAGGGCGCAGCGGGCGTATCTTCGACACTGTGCTGATGCTGCCACTCGGAACCTCGGCGGTGACGATCGGCTTTGGCTTCCTCGTTGCTCTCGACCAACCATTCGACTTGCGGGCATCCGCCATGTTGATCCCGATCGCTCACGCGTTGGTCGCGATTCCGTTCGTCATCCGAAGCACGGTTCCGGTTATGGAATCGGTACAACGCCGCCTCCGCGAGGCAGCGGCCGTCCTCGGCGCATCACCCCGGCAGGCGTGGCGCGAAGTCGATCTTCCGCTGGTCTCACGCGCTCTGGCTGTGGGAGCGTTGTTCGCGTTCGCCATCTCGATCGGTGAGTTCGGTGCAACGTCCTTCATCGCCCGACCGGCGACATCCACGATCCCGGTTGCGATCTTTCGACTTCTTGGCAGGCCCGGGACCTTCGGAGAGGCGATGGCGATGGCGGTCATTCTCATGGCGATCACCGGAATCGCCGCGATGGGGATCGAGTCGATGCGCGGATCCCGTTCGGGTGGTGTGTGATGCTCCAGGTCTCCCAGCTCACGATCCGATTCGACGGCTCACCCGCACTCGACGGTGCCGACCTCACGGTTGACGATCGATCGATCCATGTCTTGATGGGACCATCCGGCTCGGGCAAATCCACGATGCTCCGGGCTATCGCTGGCCTCGAAGAACCCGATGGCGGAGAGATCGCTTGGAACGGCGAATCCGTGCTGGGTGTGCCCGTCCACAAGCGAGGCTTCGGCCTGATGTTCCAGGACTACGCCCTGTTTCCCCATCGCGACGTCGCGGGGAACGTTGCATTCGGCCTTCGGATGCAGGGACTCGGCTCAGCAACCATCCGTGGTCGGGTGAACGAGGTACTCGAACTCGTCGGGCTTCCCGGGTACGGCGATCGCAGCGTCGGAACGCTCTCGGGCGGCGAGCGCCAGCGGATCGCATTGGCCCGTACGCTCGCTCCACATCCCCGTCTCGTCCTCCTCGACGAGCCCCTTGGAGCGCTCGATCGATCCTTGCGCGAACACCTCCTTGTCGAGATGCGATCAATCTTCACCCAGGTCGATGCGACCGTCCTGTACGTCACTCACGATCGCGAGGAGGCGTTCACAATCGGCGATCGCGTCGCAATCATCCGCGATGGGAGGATCGTCGCTGATGACACACCCGAGGGTCTCTGGCACCGACCACCGGACGGCTGGACGGCACGGTTCATCGGCCTCGAGAACCTTTGCACGGCATCCGGACTTGCCCAACTGGGCATTCAACCTCCATCCGACACGACAACGATTGGTGTGGTTCCCCCTGAAGCGATCACCCTCTCCCCCACGGGTCGGCACGAAGCGATCGTGGCCGGGTCCCATTTCCGGGGTGGCGCATATCGAGTCGAGCTCGGCCTTGGCTCAGGATCAGCTCTCATCATGTGGTCACCGGCCGGTCTCGAAGCGGGGTCGTCGACTCGGTTCGGAATCGACACGGCTCGGATCAGCTGGTTCGAGAGCTAGTCGACGAGCTCGCTCGTCGAGACAACGCTCCCGAAATCGGCGTCGAGGGACAATGCCGTGTATCGAGCGATCTCACGGGCCCGGTAGACGTGTCGGTTCGGACCGACGATGTCGAACGTGTGGGTAGCGTCGAGCACGAACATCAAGTCGAATCCGAGGTCACTCCCTACCCGCGCCGTCGTCTCGCAGCACATGTTCGTCTGGATTCCGCACACGGCGATACCGGCGATGTCGTTCTCCTTCAGCCAGGCGCCGAGATCGGGAGATCCGTGGAATGCCGAGTGCACCGACTTGGTGACGAGAAGATCCGGTTTGCCTGTGATCACGTCCTTGAACTCATTGCCCTTCGATCCAGGAGCCAGTGGCGAACCAATACTCGCCGAGTCGTGGCGAACGAAGACCACCGGCCATCTGTGGTCTCGCCACGCTGCGATCAGCCTGCCGATGTTCCGTTCACAATCGGGATTGTTCCGTTCGCCCCACTGGTTGTCGTCGAATCCCTTCTGGACGTCGACGACCACGAGCGCGGTGCTGTTCTTCCAATCCTTCACGAAAAGAGCCTCGGGCCGAGCTTCGCGAACTCGTCGCGAGAGGAGAATGGCACGATGTAACGGTCCTCTATCCGCACGTCATCGACGTTCTCAGCAACGTCTTCGATCGTGAGAGGCCCCTCGTGATCAGGATGCTTGAAGTAGCCCTCGCAGAGCCCGGTGAACACCCGGCTCACCGACCCGCCACCGACCGACCAGAGTTCACCGGTTCGTTGATTCTCCTCGGAAGCCAGGTATGCGACTGCCGGAGCAACCGAGTCAGGGTCGAACTTGTCGGCCATCTCGCCCAGGATCTCCTCGGTCATTCTCGTGTGCGCTATCGGAGCAACAGTGTTCACGAGAACATCGTACTTGGCCCCTTCGAGCTTCAGGGCGTTCATGAGTCCGACCAGGCCGGCCTTTGCCGCGGCATAGTTGGTCTGGCCGAAATTTCCGAAGATTCCGGATCCGGAGGATGTGAGGACAATGCGGCCGTACTGCTTCTCCTTCATTGCACGGAAGGCCGGCTTGGCCACGTAGAACGCTCCTTCCAGATGGACGGAGAGCACGGATCGGAGATCATCGGCCTCCATGTTGAGCAGCGTCCGATCTCTCAGGATTCCGGCATTCGAGATCAGGACATCGATCCGTCCGAAGGCGTCGAGGGCGCCCTCGATGATCGCGTTGCCTCCCTCGGGTTCGGCAACCGAGTTGTAGTCGGGGATCGCGACGCCTCCGGAGCTCGTGATCTCCTCAACAACGGCATCAGCCGCGGTGGTACCGGCTCCATCACCGTGCAGTGATCCGCCGAGGTCGTTCACCACGACGGACGCTCCTCGCGATGCCAGCAGCAGCGCATAGGCACGGCCGAGGCCACCGCCTGCCCCGGTGACGACTACAACCCGGTCCTGGAAGTCGATCATGCTGGGTGCTCCTTGCCGATTGCGTTTCTTGAACGATAGCGACCCCGGGCGTCGCGACCAGCGTCGTTCGGGACACGGCGCTAACCTCAGTGTGTGCCAAGGCGGGACCAACCATCACGGGTGCGTCCGCTGCTACCGGACGACGTCGAACAGCCGAGTTCGCCCGTTCGACGTACCCCCGGCGTCTCCGTAGCGGTCGTGGCGGGATCGGTCGTCCTGGGACTCGTGTTGGTGGTCTTCGGAGCGGGCGGCGGAGAACATGTCCCCGAGTTCGATCCGGACCAGAGCTTCGTCTCTGCAGAGGCTGCAGATATCGAAGTCACCATCACGACACTCCCTGTGCCCTTCGCGGACATGGTGCCCATCGAGACGGATCGCCTGGCGACCATCTCCGGATCCGGGGATCCCCGAACGGTGCTCTGGCTCCCATCCGAGCGATTCGGCCGGTCCTATCGACTGCAGAATCATCCCCAGCTTGCATGGTTCGACGCGACAGGGGACTCAGTCGCCTACATCGATGCACAGATGACGCTGTTCGCGGGTCCCGTACCGGGCGATATTGCCCCCCAGGTCGAAGCGATGGTCTCCGGAGCGCGCTTCCATCCGGTCGAGACAGCCGACCTTGCGTATACCGCTCCGGTGACCGCATCGGACTCGACCGGCATCTACCGGGTTCACGTTGCACCGGGGATTCTCGGTGGCCTCGAGCCTGTGCTGGTTGCGACGCTCCCTGAGAGGGCACACCTGTTGACGTGGGGTGACTGGGGATATGCCCTTTCGATCGATGATCCTGAATCCCCCGCGATCATCATCCTCGATCCCCAAGGTCGGGCCGAGCGCATCATGCCGGGAGTGGCGTATTCGGCAGGTGGGGACGCGATCTTCGTCGACGGCACCGGCGAGCCGTTTGCCGGGCCCGGAGATCCAGGGCTTCTCGCCCCACTCGTCGTCGTACCGGAATCGGCGGTGGGAATCTACGACACGATGTTCGAACCGATCTACCTCTTCCCCGGTGCCGATGCCCGCACTTTGAATGTCACCATCTCACCCGACGGCCTCCGGATAGCGGACGCGACGTTCACGAACACCGGCGGCACGTCGGTCACTATTCGTGATCGCTCTGTGGACACGCTGCGAACCTTGAGAATCGATTCGGTCGCTCACCCGATCGGATTTGTCGCCGACGGAACCCATCTCGCCATGCAGGATGCGGATTCGAGAGAGCTGATCTTCGTCAATTGGCGCACCGGGGCCCGCTACCGACTCTCCGGTCTGACGGGTGATTTCGTCGCTGTCGACCTCTGAGATGGACGCGGCGCAGCTGCAACGACCCAACGGATTCACCCGATCGGATCTTTCTAGTCCGTGACGTCTCTTCGCGTAAACGTGAGGTACATCACAGCCAGTGCGAGCATCGCATAGCCGGCCGAGAGCATGACGGCCTTCTCGAATGAGACCAGTTCCGTCCCGCCGCTTGCGAACGCCGAGATCACACCGGCGGGCAGCCACTCGCCTGCGCTGTCCCAAATGAGGCCGAGCAGGTTCTCGACGATGAGGAGATAGGCGACTCCGGCTGTGATCGAGATTGCCGCTGATCGCGTCAGCATTGCCATCACAGCACCGACGAGTCCGTAGAGAACAGCTCCGATCGCCGTGGTTCCGAGCGTTCCCAACGAAGCAGGGACGGTCCATGCGTCCGTCGCGATGTCCTGGCCAGGAGCGAGAACCAGGGCCAGAACGGATGCCACGACACCCGATGCAACGACACCGATGACCACGTAGCTTGACACCGCCAAGAGTTTCCCCGTGAGCAGCGTGGCTCTTCGCGGCTGGCCGACCAGCAGATTCCGAATCGTGCCCCATTCGAAGTCTCTGGCGACGCTCAGTGCGAAGAGTGCGATTGCCACGACGCCGATCAAGTTGGCGGACGTGCTCAGGGCGGCAACAGCGCCGTCGGCGGCGGTCACATCTGCGGCACCGCCGATCGGTCCGCCGTGTCCCCCCCCGCCCGGACCCATCTCCTCGCTACCGAGGAAGAGCATGAAGCTGATCATGACAGCGAATCCGACCATGACCAGGATGCCTACCCGGGCCGTCTTCTGGAACCGGATCCACTCTGAGACGTACGAGCGGATCACAGGCCCGTCTCCCGATTCGTCAGGCGGAGGAACACAGCTTCGAGGTCTTCGTCACGCACCCTCAGTTCAGCCAACGTGATCCCGCCCTCGAAGGCAAGTCGATTCAACTGCCCGGGCGCGTCGACTGCGCCTGCGACGTGTACCGCTCCCTCTTCGATCGTCAATGTGTAGCCGGCCCGCTCGAGGATCCCGGCCAGGGTGGCAAGGTTGTCGGGAGCCTCAGGAGCGACGACCACTTCGTGGGCAGCTTCTTCCAGGAGCGAGGCGAGGTCGCCCTCGAAGATCAGTCTGCCCTTGTCGATGATGACGACCTGGTCGGCCAGCGCCTGGACCTCGGAGAGGAGGTGGCTGGACACCAGGATGGTCTTTCCGTGTTGGGCCAGATCCTTCAGGAGGGTTCTGATCTCGACGATGCCAGCGGGATCGAGGCCATTCATAGGTTCGTCGAGGATCAGAATGTCAGGGTCTCGCAGCATGGCCGCCGCGATACCGAGACGTTGCTTCATCCCGAGCGAGTACTCGGACACGCGATCTCCACGACGGCTCGTCAGCCTGACGATCTCCAGGACCTCGCCGATGCGAGCATCGGACTGTCCATCGAGCGCCGCGAGTGTCCGCATGTTCGCGTCCCCGGACAACTTGGGATAGAACGCTGGAGTCTCGATGAGCGCACCGACGTGCTCGATGTAACGGCCGGGGTGTTCGATGGACTCACCCAGGACGGTCGCCGTTCCGGTAGTTGGGCGAATCAGGCCGAGAAGCATCCTGATCGTCGTGCTCTTGCCGGCGCCGTTCGGACCCAGAAGCCCGACGACGCCTCCTTGTTGAACGTGAACAGTGAGACCATCCACTGCTTTGAGCGTCCCGAATTCCTTTGTGAGGCCCTCGATCTGGATAGCGACGCTCACCGGGAGATGACTCCTTTGTTGCTTCTCTGTGCCATGTTCTCGATCTCTCTGAATCGCTGGAGGGCGGGCAGTGCAATCCGTGAGGATTGCCGTTCAACCCTGGGAGTACAGCATACGAATCTAAGAGATTCGTGAAACGAGCCTATGCCGTTCGCCGCGTGTTATCGCCGGCCCCC
>CAZWDQ010000014.1:28201-32103 GCA_964632475.1 uncultured Acidimicrobiaceae bacterium | reverse complement strand
CTGTATACGCTCAGACGCCATCGCCGCAGCCACGGCCGCCTCCTCGTCGATGTCCGGAGACACGTCGACACGATCACGTACCTTGCCGTTCACCTGCACGATGAGGGTCACCGTTTCATCTGCGGCGATCTCCGGGTCCGCCTCCGGCCACGCCTGGAGATGGATGCTCTCAGTGTTACCTCGCCGCGCCCAGATCTCCTCGGTGATGTGTGGGGCGATCGGGGCCAGCAGCATGAGCAGGAGGTCGACAGTTTCGTTCCACGCATCGAGCGACACGACCGCATCGCGACGGGCCTCGAGGAGATCGTTCCGCAGTGTCATCAACGCCGCGATGGCGGTGTTCCACTTGAACGCTTCCATGTCCCGGTCCACTTTGGTGATCGTCTGGTGAGCCGACCGGCGCACCGCAAGCGACGCATCATCGGACACTGAACCCGGCTCGTATGAGATCGTCCCGATCTTCCACACGTCCTCGATGAACCGGCGCGCACCCGAGATGCCACGTGAGTCCCACGGGCCGCCCTTCTCCCAGTCGAAGGCGAACATCAGATAGAGGCGGACCGTGTCAGCGCCGTACCTCTCGACCAACTCATCCGGATTCACCGTGTTGCCCTTGGACTTCGACATGCGCTGCACTTCGAGGTAGTGACGCAGTTGCGTGACGTCGTTGATCCCGTCGATGCCGGGGACCTCGACTTCAGCATCCTCCGGCACTTCAACGGTGACCATCGCGTCGGGCGTTTGCACCTGGAGGGTTCGTTCGGTTCGGCGGATGAGCTCACCGACCACCGGACCCGCGTCGGTCGCGGCATGGTCGTCGACGCGAACCGATTCGGCGACGAATCGACCGTCGACCCAGCCTCCTGCGATGACGAGGCGGTCACCCGGGCGCTCCTCGCCCAAGATCTGACCCTGGTTCCTGGACTGCACCATGGGTTCGTCGAACTGCCCTTCCGGATCACGGCCGTGTTCCCGCATGAGGCGTGCAGCATCGTCGAAGACGCCGAGGTCACGCATCGCCTTCGTGAAGAACCGGGTATAGAGGAGGTGCATCGTTGCGTGCTCTGCTCCACCGGTGTATGTGTCGACCGGAAGCCAGTAGGCCGCTTCTTCTGGATCGAAAGGAGCGGTGCCGAAGTGCGGTGAGAGGTAGCGGTAGTGGTACCAGGATGAGCACATGAACGCATCCATCGTGTCACTCTCGCGCCGGGCAGGCTCTCCCTCGGTATCGGTCGTCGACAGGAAGGCCTGATTGGTCGTCAGCGGACTCGGACCTCCCGTGAACTCCGGCGCCTCGGGGAGCAGGACAGGAAGCTCCGATGCGGCTTCGATCGTGCCGTCTTCGCGGAACACCATCGGGATCGGTGATCCCCAGTAGCGCTGTCTCGAGATGAGCCAATCGCGCATTCGGTAGTTGATCGCTTCTTCGCCGAGTTCACGCTCGGAGAGCCAATCGATGGCGGCAGCCACTGACGGATTCGCCCGGCCCTTCGCATCAGTCGTCTCGACTCCGTCGATCGGGCCACTACCGACCATCGATCCGGGTCCGACGTACGACTCGGTCATCGTGTCGCCATCGAGCGGATCAGCGTCAGGGGGTTGTATCACCGGAACGACGGGCAGATCAAACTGGCGGGCGAACTCGAAGTCGCGCTGGTCGTGGGCTGGAACCGCCATGATCGCTCCGGATCCGTAGGAGAGGAGCACGTAGTCGGCGATCCACACCGGGATGCGTTCTCCGTTGACCGGGTTGACGGCGTAGCCGCCGGTGAAGACGCCGGTCTTCTCCCGGTCGGCTTCCATGCGCTCGAGCTCCGACCGTGCGGCCGCGGCGATCCGGTACTCGTCCACCGCTGCACGCTGATCGTCTGTTGTGAGCACGTCGACCAGGGCGTGTTCGGGGGCGAGCACCATGAACGTTGCTCCCCACAGCGTGTCGGGTCGGGTCGTGAACACGGGAATCTCATCACCGGTCTCGAGCGCGAAAACGACTTCGGCACCCTCAGAGCGGCCGATCCAGTTCGTCTGCATCGCCTTCACCGGTTCCGGCCAATCCATACCATCGAAGCTCAACAGCTCGTCGGCGTAGTTCGTGATGGCGAAGAACCACTGCTCCATCTTCTTCTGGATCACCGGCTGGCCGGTCCGTTCGTCCTTGCCGTCGATGACCTGTTCATTGGCGAGAACGGTCTGGAGCGTTGGCGACCAGTTCACGATCGCCTCGCCGCGGTAGGCGATGCCGCCCTCGAAGAACCGACGGAACAGCCACTCCGTCCACTTGTAGTACTCCGGGTCGCATGAGACGGCTTCTCGCTCCCAGTCGTACATGGCGCCCATTGATCGAAGCTGGCGCCGCATTCTCTCGATGTTGTCCCATGTCCAGTCGGCGGGGTGGACGTTGCGCTGCACGGCGGCGTTCTCGGCGGGAAGGCCGAACGCGTCGAAGCCCATCGGGAAGAGGACGTTGAAGCCCTTCATCCTCATGAAGCGAGCCCTGGCGTCGGAGGGGGTCATCGCATACCAATGGCCCATGTGCAGATCGCCCGACGGGTAGGGGAGCATGGTGAGTGCGTAGTGCTTTGGGCGGTCCCAATCCACGACGGAGCGATAGAGGCCCTCGGCCTCCCATCGGTCCTGCCAATCCCGTTCGATCTTCTGGTGGTCGTAGTCCATGGTCCTGTTCCCGTGGGGCGAAGGGCAATGGTAGGGAGAGGCGGCTGAGTAGCTGAGTTGCGGAGTCGCCAGCTGCCAGCTGCCAGCTGAACCGGGCACATTCGACGGACTACTGAATTCGGACTACTGATTACCGAATACCGGCGCTTGGGATATCGTGCCGGGCATGGTGGAGTCCAATTCTCTCGATCTCGACACGGCGCTACGGCTCAACGGTGTCGTGACGGAGTCGGATCGGTATGTGCCCGTGGCTGTTCAGCCTGCTCCCTGGTGGCTTCTGCCCTTGTGGGGGAGCGGGGTTGAGGCGATGGCGCTGCCTCGGGTCGTGTTCGCTTCGTCCGAGGCGTTCGATCGCATCGTCAACGGGGAGGCTGCGGACCTTCTGGTGCATGAGTCCGTGCACGTCGATCAGTGGCGCCAGTACGGAATCGTCGGCTTCCTCACCCGCTACCTCAGCGACTACTTGAGAGGGAGGGCTGTTGGGTTGCCCCATCGCACGGCCTACCGTGCCATCCGATTCGAACGGGAAGCGACGGAACGAACGGAGCGAAGATGAGCGACTACCTCCAGGAGGTTGAGTGGAGCCTTCCTCAGGTGCTCTACGTGTTCCTCGGGGGCATCGTCGGTGCGCTCATCGCTACCACCGGGGCTCTCATCTGGCAGGGCTCCGAACTGAACGTTCTCACGTTCGCAGCATCATTTGCCGGCCAGGCAGCAGGAAACCTCATCGTGATGTGGATCCTCTCCGTCAGGCGAGGCACCGGCAACTTCGCCCGCGACTACGGCCTTACGATCGAGGCCGGACACTGGTGGGGGATACCCGCCGGCTTCGGCCTCCAATTCGCTGCCGTGCTCGTGACCGCGCCGCTCCTGCGCTTGCTCTTCCCCGACGGAGCCCCGCAGCAGGAGGTGGCTTCGATCACAGAAGGCACGACGACCGTGATCGAAGGGATCGTGATTGTTCTCATGGTGGGCGTTGCCGCCCCTGTGGTCGAAGAGATCCTGTTCCGGGGAATGCTGCTGTCCCGGCTCGTGCGTTCGATGCGGACGGGGTGGGCAGTCGTGATCCAGGCAGCCGTCTTCGCAGGGATCCACCTCCTGGATCCGAGCGCCATAGCTGCACTCCCAGGACTCTTCCTCATCGGCGTTGTGCTCGGTTACGCGGCGATCCGATCCCGGAACCTCTCTCTCCCGATCCTGATCCACGCCGGTGTGAATCTGACGGCGGC
>CAZWDQ010000014.1:9323-28101 GCA_964632475.1 uncultured Acidimicrobiaceae bacterium | reverse complement strand
CCCGGAACCTCTCTCTCCCGATCCTGATCCACGCCGGTGTGAATCTGACGGCGGCGGTGCTCCTCATCTTCGGCGGTGACCTCGCCGAGTGGCTCGAGGAGGCCGCAGAAACCGGGATCGTGCAGGCGATTCTGTTCTAGCCGCGATCGTTCATCTGGTGCAATGTGACGGCTCAATGCCACCACCCGGCGACAGCGACGACCGAGACAGCGACTCGATTGCCGCCTTGTCACACCGCACCGCGAATGATCGGGCTTAGCTGAAGATTCGGCGGTAGAGCTGCACCCCGAGCGGTGAGGCCACGAGGAAGATGCCGACGATCCACGCGAGAGACAAGGCCACCATGCCTTCGATCGTCTTGCCTGAGGGCAAGGCCGATACACCGAACGTGAGTCCACGTACGGTGGTAGCGATCACCGACACTGGTTGGTTCTCGGCGAAGACTTGAAGCCAGCTCGGCATTGACTGAACCGGAACGAACACCGAACTTGCGAACACGAAGGGGAACACCACGAGGAAGCTCGCAGATTGTGCTGCTTCAGGGGTTCGCGCGATGAGCCCGACCGAGGCGAACACCCAAGACATCGAGTAACCGAACATGAGCGCCAGGACCAGGCCGGCCAGAAGCTGCGGGACCCCGTCCGGTCGGAACCCGATCAGGAAGCCGACGAAGATCATCAGCGAATTCACCGCAGCGCTCCTCACGAGATCAGCAAGGGTGCGGCCTCCGAGGACGGCGCCCCGTGCCATCGGGAGTGATCGGAATCGATCGATGACCCCTGCCGCAAGATCCTCGGTGAGACCCGTCGCGGTGTTCGTTGCTCCGAACATCACCGTCTGGACGAGGATGCCCGGAATCAGGAAATCGATGTAGCTCACTCCGGGGATTGCGATCGCACCGCCGAACACGAACGTGAACAAGAGCAGAAACATCACCGGTTGGACGGTGGCGAATAGGAGAAGCTGCGGCATCCTGATGAAGCGTCTCAGATTGCGCTTCGTGATGATCCACATGTCCTTGATCGCGTGCACCGGGGTGAGTCGAGTGCGCGTCGGCTTCACGGTCGTCGTCATCGTGCCACCGCGCTCTCAGGATTCTCAGCGGCGGCCGATTCCCGCTCGGCGGAGTGCCCGGTGAGCGAAAGGAAGACGTCGTCGAGGGTGGGCTTGTGGAGTTCGATGTCCACGATCGGCACTGAAGCCGTGTCCATCGCTCGGACAACCTCTACCAGAGAGCGGGATCCATCCTTGGCCGGAATGACCACGAGATTCCGATCTTCGTCGTGCAGCGGATCCGCCCCGGTGAGGTCGCGGATGGCGGCAATGGCCCTCTGGCAGTATTCCTCATCGACGTGCAACTGGACCACAACGCCTCCGATCGCCTGCTTGAGGTCCTCGGACGTTCCCTCAGCAATGAGGCGACCGTGATCGATGACCCCGATGGTGTCGGCGAGGAAGTCGGCCTCCTCGAGATACTGCGTCGTGAGCAGCAGCGTCGTACCGCCGCTGACGAGTTCCCCGATGAGTTCCCAGATGTCGACGCGTGACCCGGGGTCGATACCGGTGGTCGGTTCATCCAGGAAGAGGACGTCCGGGCGACCGACCAGCGACGCGGCAAGGTCGAGCCGGCGCCGCATACCACCGGAGTACGTCTGCACGGGACGGTCAGCCGCATCAACGAGGTTGATGCGCTCCAGCACCTCGTCGGCACGCGACTCGGCTTCGGCCATCGACAGGTTGTAGAGCCTGCCGACCATCACCACGTTCTCTCGACCGGTAAGGAACTCATCCACGGCGGCGTACTGGCCCCCGAGGCCGATCCTGGTCCGGACACCGATCGGGTCTCGAACAACATCGATCCCTTCGACAGTGGCGGTCCCCGAGTCCGGCCTAAGGAGAGTTGCTAGGACACGAATGAGCGTGGTCTTTCCCGCTCCATTCGGACCGAGCAGGCCGTAGACGCTGCCTTGCTCGATCGACATCGACACACCATCGAGAGCGGGAACGCTCGACTTCTTGTACGTCTTGTGGATGTCGTCGGCAACAACTGAGAGCACCATTGTCCCTCCTGAGTAGTCGAAGAGCGGCGCCCACACTGCGAAACAACAGCGCAAGTCAACCGCTCGGACCCCGGACTCTACGGCGTCGCGGTGCCTGTTATTGGGACTTCTTCCTGAATTCCTCCGACACGGGGAGATGAATAGCCGAGTGGCAGAGAGGGTGTGTCTCCGCCCCGCGATGGCGATGGAGATGACGCCATTGGCGGCGTCCCCGGCCCACAGAACAGGGTAAAACCCTGGTGATCGCCGCTCGCGTTCGGCTGACGGGAGTCTTCCCTTCGACGCTCGATCCTGGTAGTTGTATCGGTATGGCGCGTCGCGAATCGGAGGCGATGTGCCCACAGCTAATCCACGGGTCGGACCCATCGTGGTGGTTCTCGCGCTCATCGTCGCCATCGGCGCCGGTGCCTGGTACGGATCGAGGGACGGAGCTCCCGCCGTTGCCGATGCCACTGAGGGCGTCTCCTACACCACCGTCGCCGAGACGATCGTCGTGCACGTATCAGGTGCCGTGCACAGACCGGGCCTCGTCACCGTTCCCTCGTCGGCTCGCATCGCCGACGTCATCGAAGCCGCGGGCGGGGCGGGTTTCGGGGCAGATCTCGGGGGACTGAATCTCGCCGCCACGGTCGGCGACGGTGAGCAGGTCGTGGTGCCCCTGCAAGGGGAGGCTCCGCAGACAGGCGGAGACGCGAACGGGGGGATCGATCTGAACCGCTCAACGGCGGCCGAACTCGAGGAACTCCCCGGAGTAGGACCAGTGCTTGCCACCCGCATCGTCGACTTCCGGGAGGCGAACGGACCGTTCACAGAGATCGAGGATCTCCTGGATGTCGGTGGGATCGGTGAAGCGAAACTCGAAGCCATGCGCGATGCGATCGAGGCACCCTGAGTGAGGCATCCCTCGCGTGCTGGATGGTGGGTCCTTGCCTCAGCGGCATTCATCTGGGTCGGGACGGGATGTGGCCTCCTCATCGGCATGGGAGCCGCGGTGGCATTCGTGCTCGTGGCCGGGGTGGTCGCGCTGCGGCAGCGGGCGGTGGCGGTCCTGCTTGCTCTGGCGGCTGTGGGTGCGATCTCCGGGGCGTTTGCCTCTGCTCGAATCGAGACGACGATGAACGCAGCCGTGCCGGTGGGGCCGATAACGCTCATCGGGGTTGTGGCGGAAGACGATGGTCCGCAGCGACCGGCGGTTGTCAGACCGGAGGAGGTCCGCAGCCGCGGGGAATGGGTTGCATGGCATGGCCCACCTCTCGCCGTCGGACCCGACCCGGCGTCGCCTCTCGCTGCCGGTCAGAGGGTGCTTGTGACCGGGACGATGCGGGCATCGCCGGGGCGAGTGCGGGGAGATCCGATCGCGGGGCGGGTGACGATAGCGAACGCCGAAGTGATCGGAACCGTGGGTGGACCGTTCTACGCGGTCGGCAATGCCGTCCGCGATCGGGTTCGTTCGGTCCTCGACCTGTCCGATCGGGCACAGGCACTGGTGTCCGGTTTCCTCATCGGGGACACCTCGGGACTTGGTTCACGCGACCTTGACGCCCTTCGTCGGTCGGGCCTCACTCACTTCGTTGCGGTCTCCGGGAGCAACGTCGCTCTCTTCCTGGTTGCGTGGTGGGTGTTGACTGCGCTCTTCGGTGTTGGTCCGAAACGCCGCTTCGCCCTGGGCGTTATCGGACTCGGGATCTTCGTTGTCGCGACCCGGTGGGAGTCATCGGTTCTCCGAGCAGCCTTCATGGCTGCGACCGTGCTCGGGGCGGCCGCCGTGGGGATTGCAGTCGACACCTGGGTCGCCGTGGGCGTTGCGGTGGGGATCCTGTTGCTCGTCAGCGGCCAACTCGCCGTCGATGTAGGTTTCCAACTCTCGGTAGCTGCGACGGTCGGCATAATGGTGGGGGCAGGAATGTTCGCCGACCGCCGCCCGAGGGCGCTGTGGGCAACGCTAGGCGCTGCGACCGCGGCGCAGGTGGCCGTGATCCCGGTGCTCCTATGGCGCTTCGGAACGGTTCCGTTGATGTCGCCGATCGCGAACCTGATCTCTGCGCCGCTCGTGACCGGCGCCACGGTGAGCGGGGCGTTTGCTGTGGTGAGCGGATGGACGCCTGCAGTTGTGGTCTCGTCGACTCTTGCGAGCGGTGTTCTCGCTGTCTCGGACGTGGCCGCCCGCTGGCCGCAACTCGGGCCATCGGGAGTGGCCGCAGTTTGCGGGGCTGCCGTGCTCGTCAGGTGGCCCAAGACGCGCCCGTCCGCCACAGTGGGCCTCGCTGTGTTCCTGGCGATAGCGACGCTTGCTCCCACCGGGCCACCGACGCTGCCGACCGTGACATTCCTCGACATCGGCCAAGGCGATGCGGTTCTCCTGCGCGATCCAGGGGGAGGGGTCGTTCTCGTCGATGGCGGGCGCGATCCGCTTGTCCTTGCCGATGTCCTCAGACGACACCACATCGGCCGCATCGATCTCCTCGTTGCGTCCCACGGCGACATCGACCACATCGGTGGGTTCGCAGGGATCCTCGATGATCATGCGATCGGGCGTATCTGGCTCCCCGACCAACCCGATCAGGGAGACGAACTTGGAGAACTCATCGATCGCGCAGTGGTCGCCCACGTGCCGATCGACCTGGTCGGCCCTGGGACCTCCTATCGGATGGGGAGGATCGGGATAGAGGCGCTCGGTCCGATGCGTCGGTACGCCAGTCGGAACGACGGATCGATCGTTCTCTGGGTGGAGGCCGGAGCGACGCTTCTGCTCCCCGGTGACATCGAGGCAATCGCTCAGCGTGAACTTCCGACCCAGCAACCGGACATCCTTCTCGTTCCCCACCACGGTTCCGCCTCGACGGATCGATCTTGGCTGGCGGCAACGGTGGGAGCCGTAGCGGTGATCAGCGTGGGCCCGAACACGTACGGACACCCGGCTCCCGAGATTCTCTCCACGCTGGTCGAAGCGGGCGCGCAGGTGCGGGTAACGATGGACGAAGGAGACGTCATCATCGAGCTGTCACAACCCTGACTTGCACAGTGGCGCCCGAGCGCGGAGACTCGTGTCATGGGATTCACCGTCATCAGCGGTCCCCGCGACGCCGGACCGGGCGAACGCGAGGTCATGTACAACAAAGTCAGCGACGTATTCGACGGCGCCGGGGTCACCGACCACCAGAGGATTGACGTTCCAGGTCGCGGTGCAGGGGAGTCATCTGAGGGTCAGCTCCGAGAGTCCGTGCAGGGCATCGTCCCCGCGTTGCAGAGCGGTTCGCTCTTTGGTGACGTCAGTGGCGTGCTCGTGATGGACGCCCAGAACCTCCTCAAGGCAGAAGCCGAGGTCATTGCCGAACTCGTCGAGGCCGCGGATCCCGACGCGGTGATGGCAGTGTTCACTGCGACAGGGGCGATTCCTGCCCCCCTCGGGAAGACTCTTCGTGCTCGCGGGTCAACCGAGTCGGTGAAGAAGCTCCGAGAACGGGATGCCTCGCGGTGGCTTGCAGAGACGGCTTCGGAGCGGAAGTTGAAGATCGAGCCAGGGGCCGCTTCGGTGCTCCTCCGCCGTTTTGGCTCCGATGTTGCTGCTCTCGGGCAAGCACTGGATCAACTCGCTGCAGATGGCTCGACCGTAACCGAGGATGACGTCCTCGGGCGGTACGCCAACCGACCGGATGAGCCCATGTGGCTGCTCGCCGATGCGATCAATGCCGGGAACGAAGGGGAAGCGTTGCGGCGTCTCGCCGACTTCCTCGAGCATGGACATCCGCTCGTCGTCCTCTCGTTCCTCGAAGGTGAAGTCAGGAAACGGTCCCTCGCTGCCATTGCCCCCGACATGGAGACCTATGCAGGCTGGGTTGGGGCGGCACCGTCTTCGTTTCCCGTTCGCAAGGTGTGGGAACGGCGCTCGTCGACACGAGCCGATTCGTTGCGTAGGTCACTCGACGCACTGGCACGAGCCGATCTCCAGATCAAGACCGCCCCGGAGCCAACCCACCGGGTGACGCTTGAGCGACTGACGGTGGCGATGTGTAGATGGCTCGGGCGCTGATGCGCCCGTATTGAGTACCCAGTACCCAATACCCGAAGCCTCAGGCTTCGTAGACCCTCACCGCGGCGATCCGGTACGTGAACGTTCCACCGGGGGCGTCATAGCTGACTTCGTCGCCGGGTGCTGCTCCGAGGAGCGCGGCGCCCAGGGGGCTCTGTGGGGAGGCGAGAAGGATCCCGGCGACCTTGTTCTCTGTGGGTGCAACGAAGAACTCGTACTCATCCTCGTCATCGTCGATCACGGTCACGATGGTTCCGACCTCGACGACACCTGAGTTCTCGACCTCACGCACTTCGGCGTTGTCGAGCAGGTGCTTCAACTTGCGGATGCGGGCCTCCATGAGACCCTGCTCGTTCTTCGCCGAGTCGTACTCTGCGTTCTCGCGGAGGTCACCGTGCTCGCGGGCGATGGCGATCCTCTCGGCGGCATCGCGTCGGCCTTCGGTGGTGAGATGATCGAATTCGACCTGCAGCTTGTCGTGGGCCGCGGGCGTGAGCCAGATTGTCTGATCGGTCATAAGCTCAGACGGAGACTGATCGCACCCGTCGGGTGAGGCGAGACTTCCGACGAGCAGCAGTGCTGGCGTGCAGCACGCCCTTGGTCGTCGCCATGTCGATCTGCTTCTGGGCGATGCGGAGAAGCTCTTCGGCCTCGGCCGTGTTCCCCGCCTCGGCAGCTGCCATGACGTTCTTCTCGCGCGTCTTCAACTCGGAGCGAATCGCCTTGTTGCGGGCGTACAGCTTCTCATTCTGGCGGTTGCGCTTCTTCTGGGACTTGATATTGGCCATGCTGGACGAACCTCGTGAGGTGGTGGGAACGAACGGTAACGATAACAGGAGAACGGCTCAACGGTACACTGAGCAGCCCCACCCTCGGATCTGACCCATGACCGCGCCATCGCGCATTCGCAACTTCTCCATCATCGCGCACATCGACCATGGCAAGTCGACGCTTGCTGATCGCCTGCTCGAGCGTACCGGTGCGATCTCCGAGCGCGACATGCGCGAGCAGGTTCTCGACGACATGGATCTCGAGCGGGAGCGCGGGATCACGATCAAGGCCAACGCCGTGCGTGTCGACTACACGGCAGCATCCGGCGGCACGTACCAGCTCAACCTCATCGACACGCCCGGCCACGTCGACTTCTCATACGAGGTGTCCCGAAGCCTCGAAGCTTGCGAGGGCGCGATTCTCGTGGTCGACGCATCTCAGGGCGTGGAAGCCCAGACGCTCGCGAACGCCTACATGGCGATCGAGGAGGGGCTCGAGATCATCCCGGTCGTGAACAAGATCGATCTCCCTGCCGCAGATCCGGATCGTGCAGCTGAGGAACTCGCCGGCGTGCTCGGGGGGACCGCCGATGAAGTCATCCGAGTTTCGGCCAAGACCGGTGTGGGGATTGACGACCTGCTCGAAGCGATCGTCGACCGGCTCCCTCCTCCGGACGGTGATGAGGATGCGCCACTGCGTGCACTTGTGTTCGACTCCTTCTATGACACATACCGCGGCGTGGTCAGTCACGTCAGGATCGTCGACGGGAGCATCTCGACCCGAGATTCGATCCGCTTCATGGCGACAAGCCTCGATGTCAGCGCCGACGAGCTCGGGATCCGGCGGCCATCGACCGAAGCGATCCAACGACTCAGTACCGGCGAGGTCGGCTATCTGATCACCGGGGTCAAAGAGATCGACCTCATCCGTGTCGGCGACACCGTCACCCACACGAGCAAGGGGACCACCGAGGCCCTCCCCGGCTACCAAGAGCCAACACCGATGGTCTTCTCGGGTCTCTTCCCGACCGATGGAGACGAGTTTGAGCGGCTTCGCGAGGCACTCGACAAGCTCCGGCTGAACGATTCATCGCTCACCTTCCAGGCTGAAACGAGCCGGGCGCTCGGATTCGGTTTCCGTGTGGGATTCCTCGGGCTTCTTCACATGGAGATCGTCAGGGAGCGTCTCGAACGTGAATACGACCTTGAACTCGTTGCGACGGCCCCGTCCGTTGCCTATCGGGCGAACCTCGCATCCGGGGATCGGGTCCCCGTCCGAAGCCCGCAAGATCTTCCCGACGCGTCGGTGTTGGAGTCGATCGAGGAGCCGTACGTCAAGGTGATGATCATCACTCCGTCCGAATTCATCGGGACGGTCATGGAACTGGTCCAACAACGGCGTGGCGAGATGGGGGAGATGACCTACCTGTCGCCTGAGCGAGCGGAACTGCACTATCGGATGCCTCTCGCTGAGATCGTGTTCGACTTCTTCGATCAGCTCAAGACTCGAACGCGCGGCTATGGGTCGCTCGATTACGAACCGGACATGTACCAAGTGTCGGATCTCGTCAGGGTGAATATCTTGCTCAACAGCGTTCCTGTTGATGCGTTCTCAACGATCGTGCACCGTCAGAAGGCATACACCTACGGAAAAGCGATGGTGGGCCGGCTCAGGGAGCTGATCCCTCGCCAGTTGTTCGACGTACCGATCCAGGCCGCAATCGGCACCCGGATCATTTCGCGCGAGACGGTCAAGGCCAGGCGGAAGGACGTCACGGCGAAGTGCTACGGCGGTGACATCACTCGAAAACGCAAGCTTCTCGAACGTCAGAAGGAGGGCAAGCGACGGATGAAGATGGTGGGACAGGTGGAAGTGCCGCAGGAAGCGTTCGTTGCCGCGTTGAAGCTGGACATGTGAGAAGAGGTGCCTGCGGGCAGCTGCCAGCTATGAGCTATGAGCAAGGCTCGGGTCCGGATGCCGAGTACCGAGTACCGGCGACCGAATACTCCTCCGCAGCGCCCGACTCTCCTGAACCCGCGGAGGCGGCTCACCACTGGAACTCCGCCTACGTCCATATCCCCTTCTGCGCGCGCCGGTGCCCGTATTGCGACTTTGCGGTGGTCGCTGCCGACGAGGCGGGTGGTTCGGCCACGGAGAGGTATGTCGATGCGCTGGTCACAGAGATCGGGATGGAACCGGATCCGTCCGAGTTGCACGCGGTCAATTTCGGCGGCGGGACGCCTACTCGACTGCGGCCCGACGATCTGGCCCGGATCATGGGTGCGCTCGCCGATCGGTTCGGGATCGCCGATGGCGCTGAGATCAGCATCGAAGCCAACCCCGAAGACTGGACGTCCACCTTCGCAAGGGAACTCCGACGCATCGGGTTCAATCGCGTGTCCTTCGGGATCCAATCCTTCGATCCCGTCGTCCTAGAGGCGCTCGGACGAACCCACTCGCCAGCGGAGGCCGAGCAATCGTTTGAAGCGGCCCGATCCGCCGGCTTCTCGAACGTCAACATTGACCTCATCTACGGCACGCCGGAGGAGACCGCCGAGTCGTGGCGACGAACGGTCGACCGTGCCATCCATCTCGAACCCGATCACGTGTCCGCCTACGCCCTCACCGTCGAAGGAGGCACGGCGCTGAGTCGTGCCGTCCTTGCCGGTGCACCGGAGCCGGATCCCGATGAGCAGGCCGACCGCTACGAACACCTCGGCGAAGTGGCGACCTCGGCAGGACTCTTCCGCTACGAGGTGTCGAACTGGGCGCGACCCGGACGAAGCTGCCGCTACAACCTCTCCACATGGATGATGGGCGAGTTCTCGGCGTTCGGCACCGGTGCCCACGACTATCGCAACGGTGTGCGAAGCCGCAATATCCGCCGTCTCGACGGGTATCTCGCTCAGGTCGAGGCGGGAATTCGCCCACGATCGGGCAGCGAGCAACTCGAGGAGTTCGAATCCGAACGTGAACGGTTCATGGTGGGCCTCCGCCTTGCAGCAGGTGTCCTTCCCGGATCGATCGGCGGCCCTTTCATGAGGTCCGTCGAAGGCCGCCGACTCGTCGACACCGGTGTGATCGGCAATCGCGACGGCCGCGCTGTCGTCCTCAGGCCGTTCCTCACGGATCTCGTCGCCAGATCCGTCCTGTCAGTCTCGCCCGACGACTGCTAACTTCCACTAATGATCGACGACCGGAAGGCACGTGTCCTCCAGGTGCTCGTCGAGGAGTACATCCGCACCGGTGAACCGGTGAGTTCCCAGGTGATCCTCGAACGAAGCGCCCTTGACGTGTCGTCCGCGACGATCCGCAACGAAGTCGCGCGACTCGAGTCGTACGGATTCGTTGCCCAACCCCACACGTCGTCTGGCCGAATCCCGACGCACCAGGGCTATCGCTACTACGTCGATCACTGCTCTCCGGTCCGACTCCGTTCAGCGACCCATGATCGAATCCGTTCGTTCTTCACCGACGTGCACAGCGAGGTGTCGCGTCTGTTGAAAGAGACGTCTGGTCTGGTCGCAGATATCACACACTTGCCGGCAGTCGTCATCGGCCCGGAGGTCGAAGTGGATCGGATCCACGCCGTTCACCTCGTTCGGCTCGGTGCTGCAGCGGTGCTGGTCGTCACGATCGCCGAGACTGGTCAAGTCGCTCAGCACGTCGTCACGCTCGGATTCGAGCCGACGGACGACCAGATCGACGAAGCGGAGCGAGTCCTCGAGCGGGTATATGCCGGCAGGGATCTCGACGAAGCGAACGGTGATCAACGCCTCAGCAGCGGCGATCTTCCGGAGCTTGTTCGCAGAATCATCGATCCGGTCCACCACGAGATCCAGCGTGTCGAGGGCGCAGCATCACAGCTCTTTGTCGGCGGAACAAGCCAACTCGCAGGCCTCTGGGCCGATCTGGCGATCGTTCACCATATGCTCGACCTGCTCGAACGGGACAGCGATCTCCAGGCCATTCTCGGAGAGTCGACCGACGGCACGAGCGTTCGCATCGGCGAGGAGATCGGTGACACTCTCGACCTCGCCGTGGTGAGCACGTCGTTCGGATCTCGCGGCTCAGGAAGGGTCGGAGTGATCGGACCGATGCGGATGGACTATCGCCGAACGATCCGGGTCGTCGAAGAGATCGGCGAGAACCTCGAAGAAAGCCTTGGAACGGAGTGATGAAGGATTACTACGAGATCCTGGGTGTGGGCCGTGATGCGGCTCCCGAGGAGATCAAGAAGGCGTTCCGCAATCTCGCCAGGGATACCCATCCTGATGCGAACCCGGACGATCCCCAAGCTGAGGGCCGCTTCCGTGAGATCGCTGAAGCCTACGAAGTTCTCTCCGACCCCCAGCGCAAGGCCAGTTACGACCGGGGTGAGGTTCCCGGCGGCGGTGACCTCTTCTCACAGTTCGGTGGCCTTGACGAGATTCTGCAGCAGTTCTTTGGCGGCGGATTCGGCGGATTCGGTGGCGGTGGTCGGCGTCAGGGTCCCAGACATGGCACCGATGTCGGCTCGACGGTGTCGCTCACACTCGCGGATGCGGCCGTCGGCGCAAGCCGAGAGATCGAGTTCCGCGCACCGGGCACCTGTGATCGGTGCGATGGCATCGGAGCAGAGCCGGGCCACGATCCGGTCACCTGTTCGACGTGCCGCGGAGCCGGAAGCGTTCAAGTCGCTCGCGACTCATTCCTCGGCCGAATCATGACGGTCGCCCCGTGCTCGCAGTGCAGAGGCAAAGGACAGACAATCGACCACCCCTGCACTCAGTGTGAGGGTGGCGGGTTGGTGACGGTTGATCGATCGGTCACGGTCGACATTCCTGCCGGCGTCGAAGACGGAACCCGGCTCCGGCTGTCAGGAAGGGGAGGAGCGGGGGAGCGCGGTGCGCCGTCAGGCGACGTGTATGTGGAGATCGGCGTCAAGCATGACGAACGCTTCGATCGGGTCGGCGACGAGCTCCATCACCGTGTCGAGATCGGAATCAGCGAAGCCGTGTTTGGCTTGACGGTGGAAGTTCCGGTCATCGACGATGATGCGGAGAGCATTGGCATACCGGCCGGGACACAACCCGAGACCGTGTACCGCCTCGCGAAGAAGGGGATGCCGCGCCTCCGCCGGAGGGGCAGGGGTGACATGCTCGTCCACATCGGAGTGGCGATTCCCACCGACTTGACCAGTGAAGAGGAAGACACGCTGCGCACATATGGCGAGCTTCGCGACGAGCAGCCTGCGAAGCGCAAACGAGGCCTCTTCAAGCGCTAGCACACAGCTTCATGGATTTGGCCTTGCAAGGTACCACCCCGAGGGCGTAGACTGCCTACTGAGAGCGTTTAAGGCAGCGCTCTCGGTATCAGGAAGGCAACGATGGCTTCGTACAACGAACGCGTCGGCGAACGACTCCGGTCGATCCGACGCCAGCGGGGATTCTCACTCCAGGACGTGCAGAGCGCATCCGAAGGCGAGTTCAAGGCTGCTGTGCTCGGGGCCTATGAACGTGGCGAGCGGAGCCTCTCCGTTCCACGCCTGCACCGTCTCGCCGGCTACTACGGAGTGCCGGTTGTCCAACTCCTGCCTCCCGAGCCTGCAGTGGCAACAGCCGGTCAGGCCGGTGACAAAGTGACGATCGATCTTGGGCGCCTGGATGATCTCGAAGGTCCCGTTGGGGAGATCCTGGAGCGTTTCCTGGCATCGATCCAGGTCGAGCGACAAGACTTCAACGGGAAGGTCCTCACGGTGCGTGCCGATGATCTCCGCATCCTGTCCCGCCTTATCGGGGACGGAGATGCCTTCGCCGCCCGCATCGATGAGGTCCGAGTCGCCGGCAGCGTCTAGGTCCATTCGAGCCGGATCCGGCTCGCTCGTTGCAGCGTTCGAGACTCAATGGGTTGACGGGAGCGGCCGATATACTCATCATCACCCGATGGGCCTTGTTTCCACCACCAAGTCCTCTGTTTGTGAGAGGCTTCTTCTGTGACCAGCACCACCACAAGTGACGTCTGTATTCGCGTGCCGAGCAACCACCTCATGGTTGAGTTGCTCGGTGAAAGCGACGCGCACCTACGGAGGGTGGAAGCCGCCTTTCCGTTGGCCCGGATTATTGCTCGCGGCAACGAGATCAACATCATCGGTCCGAACCGTGAAGCCGAGGCGGCAGGAACTGCTCTCGAGGAGCTCCTGATCGTGGTCCAGGAGGGACAGCGGCTCGATTCCGACCGCGTGGCGCGGGTCATCGACCTCGTCAAGAGGGACGTGCCGAACCCCTCGGGCGTCTTCGCCGAATCGATCGCCGTTGGGCGCGGCCGTCATGTGAGGCCGAAGACGTTCGGTCAGAAACGGTATGTCGACGCGATTCGGGATAACACCCTCGTGTTCGCCATCGGTCCGGCCGGCACCGGCAAGACGTATCTGTCAATGGCGTGTGCCATCGAATCGCTCGTGTCGGGATCGGTGAAGCGCATCATCCTGAGTCGACCTGCCGTGGAAGCGGGTGAGCGACTCGGATTCCTTCCCGGCGACCTCGCGGCCAAAGTCGATCCATATCTACGACCCCTCTACGACGCCATGTACGAGATGCTCGGGCCGGAGGAGACCGCCCGCCTGATGGAGCGCGGAACTATTGAGATCGCCCCTCTCGCCTACATGAGAGGTCGCACACTGAACGACGCATTCGTCGTCCTCGACGAAGCGCAGAACACCACTCCTGAACAGATGAAGATGTTCCTCACCCGTCTCGGTTTCAACTCGAAGATGGTCGTGACCGGTGACATCACGCAGGTCGACCTTGCCGAAGGTCGGGGTTCGGGCCTCAAGACCGTGGCCGGCATTCTCTCCGGGATCGACGGCATCGCCTTCGAGGAGTTGAACGCAGACGATGTGGTGCGCCACCGTATCGTGGCAGCCATCGTCGAGGCGTATCGTCGTTTCGAGGAGAAGCGATCGTGAGACTCGACCGCGACGCACTCATCAATGCCGGGATCCTCGCGATAACCATGCTGTTGGTTTCGCTTGTCCTCGTGGTCGGCACGGATACCGGTGGTGAGGCGCCGCCGGAAGAGCTCGCGGTCGGACAGCCATCGCCGGAGACGTTCATCGCTCCGCGCTCAACAGACCCGATTGTTGATAAGGACGCGACGGATGATGCGAGGATCGCTGCGGCGAACTCGGTTGAGACGGTCTATACGAACGACAACGAAGCAACGCTTTCCGTGATCCGCGAAGTCAATTCCTTCTTCGATGACTTGAGCGAGGGTGCGATCGACGAGTCGTTGATCCCCGGCGAGACGACGTCAACCACCTCAACCACCGTTGTAGAGACATCGAGCTCGACCGAACCCGGTGAGACGACGACGTCGACGTCGACCACGACGACTCTTCCTCCGACGACGACCACGACGACGCTCCCGCGACGATCGATCGAAGATCAGATCGCTCTGTTGAACCTCCGCCATGCCAAGTTGAGCCTGGCGATCCCGACGATGGTGTCGCTCTACAACAACGATCTCGACCGTGTAGCCGAAGGTGAGGACGCCTCCTTCCCTGAGGTCGAGGCGAAGACCCTCGAGATCGTCGGCGAGGAGCTCGAGAGCGGCATCAAGCCGACTGAACTCTCCGAACGCCAGGATCTCTACATCAACCCGCTCACGCGACCTCCGATCTTCGTGCCCGGTCTGCCGATCGAGGAGCAATCGGATGCCCGCGAGGGGATTGCTCTGCTGGTCGGTTTCAGCCTCCAGGCGAATCTCCGGGTCGACAACGATGCAACTGCAGTAGAACGAGAGGCGAAGTCCGCTGCCGTTGAGCCGGTGACGGTCACATACCGGGCCGGAGACACGATTGTTGTGGCTGGAGCGACGATCGGGAGTATCGAGTTCGAGGCGATTCAGCAGCTCGGGTTGTACGAACCGGTGGTCACCGGGGAGACGTCCCGGGTAGCGATGGCGCTATTGGGTATTCTCGCTGTGCTGTTGGCTGCCTTCTTCCTGTGGAGAATCGCTCCGAAGCAATGGTCGCAACCGCGCCATATGGCCCTGCTCGGAATCCTCCTGACACTGGCGGCCCTGATTTCCCGTCTTCCTTCGATCATCGCTGTGGACAATCGAGCCCTCGGTTACCTGCTCCCCGCAGTGGCGATCGGGTTCCTAGCGGCCATCCTGTTCGATCCGCGTACGGCCGTCGTACTCGCCATACCGATGGCGAGTTTTGTTGCTCTGTCGACCGTCGACATCGCGTTTACGGTCTATGCCGGGATTGCGACCGTCGTTCCTGTGGCGTTCGTGTCGCGTGTCTCGTCGAGACGTCAGCTCCGGCTCGCCGTACTGCTGTCGGCTATCACCGTTGCCCCCGTAGCGGCAACGCTGGAGTGGGTATTCGGCGACGGCAACATTGCCATGTCCGCCGTGTGGGCGTTTGCCGGCGCCGTGATCGCCGGACTCATCGCTATTGGTCTCGTCTCCTTCCTCGAGAGCGCCTTCGGTATTACAACGTCCATAGGACTTCTCGATCTGCTCGACCGCAACCACCCGGCGCTCCGGCTCATCGAGGAGCAGGCTCCAGGGTCGTTCAATCATTCGATGCTCGTCGGTGCCCTCGCCGGCCGTGCTGCGCGGGCGATTGACGCCGATCCGCTGCTGGCCCAGGCGGCGGCCTGGTACCACGACTTCGGCAAGGTTGAGCTTCCTCAGTACTTCGTTGAGAACCAGTTCGGCGTGTCCAATCCGCACGACACGCTTCCGCCGGAGGAGTCGGCGCAGATCATTCGCTCCCATGTCACGGAGGGTCTGAAACTCGCCAAGAAGTACCGGCTACCGGGGGATGTGACCGACGGTATCCGCATGCATCATGGCACGAGCCTGATGCGCTATTTCTATCACCGTGCCCTCGAAGCCGATCCGGACGTCGATCCTGAACTGTTCCGCCACCACGGTGTGAAGCCGCGGCAGAAGGAGATGGCGATCCTCATGATCTCCGATGCCACGGAGGCCGCCGCACGAGCGTACGCCCACAACGAGGATCCGACTGCCGCGGGACTCAAGAACGTCGTCGAGACCATTGTCACCGAGAAGGTCGACGATGGACAGCTCGATGAGTCTCAATTGACGTTCGGGGACCTCACCAAGATCAAGGGCGAACTCGTACGGGCCCTCATGGGCTACTACCACGCTCGTGTCCCATACCCCGGCTTCCCGGGTTCGAAGGTTGTCGAGGGTGGGATCACCCCGGCGCTGCCGAGGGCGGTCGTTGCGGTGGAGGTCGGAGCGGATGACGAGAGCGAAGACGTCGACGAGCCATCCGACAAGGAGGATGGGTGAACGTCCTCTTCGCCGATGAGCAGGACGAACCGATCGTCACCGACGAATTGCTCCGTCTTGCCGAGATCGTGCTCGAAGAAGAAGGGCTCGAATCGGAGACCGGTGTGTCTCTCGTTCTGATCGACGAGATGGAGATGGCCGAGCTCAACGAAGCGCACATGGGGAAGCAAGGACCCACTGACGTGCTTTCGTTCCCGATCGAAGCCTCGACTCCTGGGGCGCCGCCGAGGCGGTCGCCGGGCGGACCGCCGATCGAACTCGGTGACGTGTTCATCGCTCCATCGATCGTTCGTGCCAATGCTGAGCGACACGACGCACAATTCGAGGATGAACTCTCGTTGATGGTCGTCCACGGTCTCCTGCACCTCCTGGGATGGGATCACGAGGTCGAGGATGAAGCGAATCGGATGGAAGCTAGGGAGAGCGATCTGCTTGCTCGTATCGGTAGGGTGAGGCCGTGATCGCTGCAGCGTTCGTCTTCTCGGCAGTACTCGTGTTCCTTACAGCGCTCCTTCGCGCCGCCGGTGCGACGCTTGTGCGAATCCCACGAGCAGATGCGCTGCACGACGCAGGTGAGGGAGACCCCAGGGCAGCAGTGGTTGCCACCCTCCTCGAAGAGCGAAACCGGATCCAACCTGCACTCGGAACGGTCGTCACCACGCTCCTGATTCTGGCGGTGATCCCCGCGAGTTGGGCGATGGAACGGATCCTCTCCGGATGGCAGCTCGGAGCCGCCTACATCGCGATGACGCTGCTCATCGTCCTCCTCTCCGACCTGATCCCGCGAACGATCGGCCGGTCACGGTCCAGGTCGTTTGCCTACCGGTTCTCGAGCATCCTCAGGATTGTGATTCACATCGGCGACGCGGCGAATGACCTCGTGTCAGATGACGACGAGGAGGATGACGACGAGGAGGATGAGGATGACCGCGAGGAGCGGGAACTCATCTCTTCGATCATCGAGTTCGGCGACACGATCGTGCGCGAGGTGATGGTTCCTCGCACCGACATGATCACCCTCCCAGCTGCCGCATCGTCCGACGATGCGGTCGACCTCGTACTCGAAGCTGGCCGATCGAGGATCCCGCTCACCGGCGAGAACGCGGATGACATCGTTGGCATGCTCTACGCCAGGGATCTCATCAGGCTCTACGACCAAGAAGCGCCGCCGAGGCCGGCAGGGGACCTTTCGCACGAGGCCTACTTCGTGCCGGAGACGAAAGCGATCTCGGACCTGCTCCGGGAGATGCAGGCGAAACAGAAGCATCTCGCAATCGTCGTAGACGAATTCGGGGGAACGGCCGGAGTCGTCTCGATCGAGGATCTCCTCGAGGAGATCGTCGGGGAGATCGTCGACGAGTACGACGACGAGGAGCCGATGGTGGTGCCCCTCGAATCGGGTGAGTATCTCGTCGATGCACGCCTCGATGTGGATGACCTCTCTGGGATTCTTGACATCGAGTTCCCTGACGAAGAGTGGGACACGGTCGGCGGTCTCGTTCTCGGCCTTGCAGGTCGTGTCCCAACCGTCGGTGAATCGTTCGAGTACAACAATCTCACCCTGACCACCGAGGACGTTCAAGGTCGAAGGGTTGCACGAGTCAGGGTGGCGAAGCAATGACGAAATCAGGTTTCATCTCGGTCGTTGGCCGGCCGAATGTCGGGAAATCGACGCTGGTCAATGCCCTGGTTGGCGAGAAGGTGGCGATCACGTCGCCACGACCTCAGACCACTCGCAACACCATTCGAGGTGTCGCCACCAACGAAGAAGTCCAGTTGGTTCTCGTTGATACGCCGGGCCTCCACAAACCCCGCAACATCCTGGGTGAGCGACTGAACAAGCTCGTCTACGGGTCTATCGCGGAAGCCGACGCAGTGCTGTTCCTCCTCGATGCCGGTCAGCCGATCGGGCCCGGGGATCGGTTGATCGCAGAGCGACTTGCCGACTCGGGCGCCCCGGTGGTGGTCGCCGTGAACAAGACCGACCAATCCTCGAACGAGAAAGTCCTCGGTCAGCTCGCCCGAGCGGGCGAGTGGGATTTCGCGGTGTATGTGCCGATCTCGGCGCTCAAGGGCGACGGTCTCGAACCTCTGCGAAGCGAACTCGAAGGGCTGATGCCGGAGGGTCCGTTCTTCTTCCCACCGCACATGCACAGCGACCAACCCGATCAACTGCTTGCCGCTGAACTTGTGCGGGAGAAGTACCTGTCGCGTCTTCGAGAGGAGCTGCCCCACTCTCTCGCCGTCGTGGTCGGCGACATCGAAGAGCGAGACAACGGTGTTCTGTACATCCCTGCTTCCGTGTACATCGAGCGTCCATCGCAGAAGGGCATGGTCATCGGCAAGGGCGGCGAGCTGATCAAGGCCGTCGGCGCCGAAGCCCGGTCCGAACTGGAGCGCCTTTTCGGTGTGCCCGTCTTCCTCGACCTCAGGGTCAAAGTTGAGAAGGACTGGCAGCGTAAGGACGCGACGCTGGACCGAATGGGATTCTGACCCGGCTCCGCCGGGCGTACTGGGGACTGAGTACTCAGTACTGAGTACTCTTCGTGGCATGGCGCTCTACAACGATCAGGGGATCGTGCTTCGGTCTTACTCGTTTGGTGAG
>CAZWDQ010000014.1:0-9223 GCA_964632475.1 uncultured Acidimicrobiaceae bacterium | reverse complement strand
CATGGCGCTCTACAACGATCAGGGGATCGTGCTTCGGTCTTACTCGTTTGGTGAGGCCGACAAGGTTGTCATCCTGCTTAGTCCGAACCGGGGGAAGCTGCGCACGGTCGCGAAGGGTGTTCGGAAGACGAAGAGCCGTTTCGGGGGGCGTCTGGAGACGCTGACCCACGTCGATCTGGTGCTCTATGAGGGGAAGAACCTCGACATGATCACGCAGGTTGCGATCATCGAAGCCTTCCCGACTCTTCGTGAAGATCTCGACCGAGTCATTGCCGCAGGGACGATGATCGAGATCGCAGACACGGTTGCCCAGGAGGACGAGCCTGCGAGACGCCTGTTCCTGCTGCTCCAGCGTGGCCTTCGTGTACTCGACGGCGCCGATCCGCATCCTGACCTCGTCACCGCATACCTGCTCAAAGCAGCGGCAATCGTCGGTGTCGCTCCTGCACTCACTCACTGCGCCGGATGCGGCGTCAACGAAGGTCTCACGCGGTTCAGCTTCGCTGCGGGTGGCGTTCTCTGCGACCGATGTCGGACACCCGGGTCTTATGCCCTCCGATCCGGTGTGGTCGAGTATCTCGCCAACATGGCGGTCGCCGATCTCTCCGGATTGCCCGACCCCGATCCTGCGATGAGCCGTGAGGCAATGGGGATAACCCGCCGATTCATGGAATATCATCTCGAACGGAAGCTCGAATCGATGGAACTGATCGATGTCTGATCTTCTAGCCCTTCTCGATCCGGATCGGATCCCAGTTCACGTTGCGATCATCATGGACGGCAACGGCCGATGGGCGAACGCCCGCGGACTCCACCGCACCGTCGGACACGCAAGGGGGGAACCGGCGCTGTTCGACGTGGTCCACGGCGCACTCGAACTCGGCATCGAATGGCTGACCGTCTACACGTTCTCAACCGAGAACTGGGGTCGGGATCCCGACGAAGTCGCGTTCCTCATGGAGTTCAACGTTGACCTGTTGGAGCGCCGGAGGGACGAACTCGACGAACTGGGTGTCAGGGTGATCTTCATCGGTGACCACGATGATGTCCGTATTCCGCCGGCTGTGCTCGACCGGATGCGCATCGCCGAGGAACAGACGGCGGGGAACACCAAGCTCAACATGGTCTATGCGTTCAACTACGGCGGCCGGGTGGAGATCGCAGCAGCGGCGCGGCGGATTGCCGAGGAGGCCGCAGCCGGAACCCTCGATCCGGCGGAAGTGGACGAGCACTCGGTCGCCGAGCGTCTCTATCTCCCGGAGATGCCTGATCCCGATCTGGTCATCCGCACATCGGGGGAGCAGCGCACCTCGAACTACCTCCTCTGGGAGGCCGCCTATGCGGAGTACGTGTTCACTCCGATCCTCTGGCCGGACTTCGACCGGCGAGAGCTAGCCCGGTGCATCGCCGAGTACCAGGATCGCGACCGCAGATACGGCGGAGCGATCGACGGAATATTCGACGACCCCGACGAGCTAGCGCGCCCTCTTCTTCCCCCTCAGGGGGAGGTGCCGACGAAGGATGCGGAGGGGGTCAAGAGTTGAACGTGACTGGAACCGCCTGACCCCTCCCGTCAGCGCCCAGGGGCGCCGCCACCCTCCCCAGAGGGGAGGGAAGAGAGTGAGCCTTCGGTCGTAACGGTGTCTGCCCAGCCGTCTCCCCCTAGGCGTTCGCCCAGCGGTACTCCGCGGGGATGGAGTCGGCTCCCTCCCACACGACGCGGCGGAACTCGTCGGGGTCTGTGTTGCCCTCAGAGTTGATCAACAGCACCTGGGAATCCGGTCCCAGACCCAGGTAGTCCTTCAGCGCTGCGAACTGCGGGTACTCCGCCACGAACATGAGTGCTCCGAGAGTCACCGCGCCCGACTCGCCGGAGACGATGAACGGGTCGCCGGAGAGCGGCGTTGCGTACACCCGCATTCCCTTGGCGGCCACGTAGTCCGGGGAGGCGAGGAAGGCATCAACGCAATCCCAGAGCACTCCCCAAGCGATCGGACTGGGTTCACCACAGGCCAACCCGGCCATGATCGTCTGGAGGTCGCCTTCAACCGCGTGCGGCTTTCCATCACCGATGCGAGCAGACTCGAGGAGGCACTCCGCCGTCGCGGGTTCGACCACCACGGTGGTCGGCCGATCCTGACCGAAGCGAGCTGAATAGAAGCCGACGGTCGCGGCTGCCAGCGCTCCCACCCCGCCCTGGACGAAGACATGCGTCGGTTTGACCATTCCCTGCCCGGCGAGTTGTTCCTGCGCCTCGGAGAGCATGGTCGTGTAACCCTGCATCACCCACTTGGGCACGTCCTCGTATCCCTCCCAGGAGGTATCGGAGATGACCTGCCATCCGTTCTCCTCGGCATCGACGCTGGCTTGTCTCACGGCATCGTCGTATGTGCCGTCGACCACCCGCACGTCCGCTCCGTAGCCCGCAATCGCGTCGATTCGAGCTTGTGACGTGTCCTTGTGAACGTAGATGACGGCCCTGCAGTTCAACTTGTCGGCCGCCCAGGCAACGCCCCGCCCGTGGTTGCCATCCGTCGCTGTTGCGAAAGTGAGGTCTCCCAGCTTCGCTCGTGTCTCGTCAGAGATCAGTTGTCCGAATGAGAGATCCTTGCCCTCGAGACCCAACTGGTTCTTGATGAAGCTGTAGATGGCGAACGACCCTCCGAGCACCTTGAACGAGTTGAGGCTCAAGCGGACCGATTCGTCTTTGACCCAGATCCCTCCGACGCCGATCATTGAAGCAAGATTCGACAGATTCCTCAGCGGGCTGATCTGGTAGCCCGGAATCTGTCGATGGAAGCTCCTGGTCTGCTCGAAGATCCCACGTGGGAAGTTCGTCTCGACCGCTGCGCTCGTCGCGATGGTCCTTGCCCTGGGGTTCTCGACCCATTCGAGTGGTTGTGGTTGTTCCATGGCCCTCACTGTATCTCCCGACAGAGACCTGGGGCGAACCACATGTCTTCAACTCAGTAGTTCAACCGCGTTCTAACCACCGTCGCCACGCAGCGACTGGTTTCGGAGTCGACGGTGCCGATGTGGTGCACGAGTCGGTCACGATTGACGGAGCGGATCAGTTCACATTGAACGTAGCTGATCTCGGCGAGACCCGTATCGACGGTGGCCTCGACTTCGATGTGCAGGGACAACCCTCGCCGGCCCGCGGTCAGCGGCGCGACGACAACGAACGGGAATCTCGGTCCGAACGTTGTCGGCGGACCGATCACGAGCGCCGGTCGACGTGATACCGGTTCTTCTGGATGCTTGGCGCCGAAGTCGACAAGCCAGAGGTCGTCGCATGCATGTGTGTCTACCAATATGCGAGCCGTTGCTCGCGCCTGCCATCTGTCTCATGTCTCACATCTCATATCTCGGATATCACATCTCACTTCCCATTACCATCTCCGCAACCCACCGACTGCGAGAGATTCATGCCCGCCGATTTCGACACGATCGTCAATCTTGCCAAGAAGCGAGGCTTCGTCTTCCAATCGTCCGAGATCTATGGAGGGATCCGATCGGCATACGACTACGGGCCGCTCGGCGTCGAACTGCTCCGCAACGTCAAGGCCCAGTGGTGGCGTTCGATGGTGCAGATGCGCGACGACATCGTCGGTATTGACAGCGCCGTCATCCAATCACCGAAGGTATGGGTTGCTTCCGGTCACGTCGACTCGTTTTCCGATCCGCTCGTCGAGTGCCGCGAGTGTCACAACCGTCATCGGCTCGACAAGCTCGAGAACCCTGACCAGTGCCCGACCTGTGGCTCGAAGGGCTCCTTCACCGATCCCCGCGAGTTCAACCTCATGTTCCGCACACACATGGGCCCGGTTGAGAGCGAGGACAACGCGGTCTACCTCCGTCCTGAGACGGCGCAGGGCATCTTCATCAATTTCGAGAACGTGCGTCGCACCGTTCGCAAGCGTCTCCCGTTCGGGATCGCACAGGTCGGCAAGTCGTTCAGGAACGAGATCACACCCGGTCAGTTCGTGTTCCGCACACGTGAGTTCGAGCAGATGGAGATGGAGTTCTTCTGCCATCCAGACGAGGCGGAGGAGTGGTACCGCTACTGGGTCGACGAGCGGCGCAATTGGTACATCGATCTCGGGATGACCAAGGAGAACCTCCAGTTTCGGGAGCACGAAGAGGATGAGCTCTCTCACTACTCGACCGGCACGTTCGATGTCGACTACCTGTTCCCGTGGGGTTGGGACGAACTCGAGGGGATCGCGAACCGCACGGATTTCGATCTCAAAGCGCACGCCGAGTACTCGGGTGAGGATCTCACCTACTTCGACCCCGCCACCAACGAACGCTTCTTCCCGTATGTCATCGAACCGGCTGCGGGGGCGACACGTACGACGTTCGCGTTCCTCATCGATGCCTACCACGAGGAAGAGGTTCGCGGCGAGATACGCACTGTCCTGAAACTCGATCCGCGCTTGTCACCCATCAAAGTGGCCGTGCTGCCGCTCTCGAAGAAGGACGATCTCGTCGAGGTGACCAACCGTGTCGCCGATCTTCTCCGGAGCCGGTGGATGATCGAAGTGGACGTCACACAGTCGATCGGCCGCCGCTACCGCAGGCAGGACGAGATCGGCACCCCCTACGCCGTGACGGTTGATTTCGACACGCTCGACGACGACCAGGTCACGATCCGGGACCGCGACACGATGGAGCAAGATCGCATCCCGATCGAGAGCCTTGTGGCCTATCTGGCTGAACGTTTGCCAGCGTGACGGACTGCATCGATGCAGTCCGTAGTCCGTAGTTCGTGCTCCGAATTCCTGCTCACAGCTCAGGGCTGGCGACTGACGACGGGCGCCCGGCCCTCAGCTACGCAACCTCGCGTTTCCCACAAACAGATTCCTTACCAACGCGTCGATTCCCACGAGCTCGCCTGAGAACGTGATCTCTTCGCCGGGTTGGATCGAGTCGATCGAACCTTCGGGGAAGGCAGCGATGGCGGTGACCACCGTGTTACCGAAGAGGTCGTTCTCAAGGAGGGCGACATCGATGACCGCCTTCGTGAACGGGCCGTCACCCAGGACGCGATAGTGGTCGACGGTGGTGGCATTCCGGAGCTTCCCCGACCACTCCACACTCCGGCCGTTGTACCGCTCGTCGAACGATGCAGCCGTCTCGAAGCTGAGACGGTTCTCTCCGAACAGATCGGTGGCGATGTCGAATGCATCGTCGTCACGGCCGTCTCCGGTGTCTCGTTCTCGTTCCGTCGGAGGGGTGGGCATCAGCGGATCTATCGGAGCCGCAGCCTCTTCCAGTTCCCGTGAAGCCTCGACCGTCGGCTCGGGCGCTTCGATGGGCGGTGCGGACTGCTGGATCTCCCGTCCAACCTGCTCCGACCACCCTGCGATGTCACGGTCGGCCGGCAGTTCCACACGGAGCGCCTCGAAGATCTTCTGGGCAAGGGTGTTGATGCCGGCGGCTGCAAGGGCCTCGCCGGTCGAAATCCGCGCATCGATGCCGGCGGGGAGCTCGGATTCCGGTTGATAGTCGCTCGGCATGACGCCTTCGATGCGCCGCTCGATGAGCGACGTCAGTTCGGCCGATGCGCCCGCATCGGTCAGGACATTCGCTACCGACGCGAGGCGCCGCAACGTCGAGATGATCACGTCGGCATCGCGCACACTGCCGCGCCGGTCAATGACGATTTGATCGTCTTTGACGACGACCTCCGGATAAACGGCGAGCAACTGGTTCAGTACCATCGTCCGGCCCGGGGTGAGCACAGCTCGAACAGCCGGTGGATCGGTGGACTTCACGATGAACGCCTCGTCGAACGTCGGATCGCCGATGACGATATCCTGGGCGCCGAGGATCTTCAGGAATTGCCCGACTCCGGCCTGTCGGAACAGTTGCAGCCCGACGCCTATTGCCGGGAACTCCACGGTGTATCGGGTGTAGCGATTCGAACTCTTCCCTGAGCTCTTCGTGTAGCTGTGAACACCTGCCGGGCGGTCGTCCACATTGCCTGAGATCGTCGGGCCGGTGCGCATCGAACCGGAGTCGAAGGAGAAACCGAGCGCATCTGCGGCCGATCTCCATGCGGCGTTCATCTGCTCCAGTTGGCGCCTCGCTATTGCGATGCTGACGACGGCGATCACCGCTGCGATGACGCCGAAGATGATTCCGATGGGCGGCCCGTCCATGGGGCGAGTGTAGGACCGGGATCCGGCCGCGTCTGGGAGGACACCGAAACCCGGCGTCCTCCCTTCTGCTCTGACTGTCTAGCTGCTGAACGTGGGTGCTGTGAGCCTCGTTCCGCCCTCGCTCGCGGACGGAACCTCCGGCATCGAGCCGTCGAGCCCCTTCCAGAGTGCGAACATCGTGGCGGCTGCCTCGACGGAAACAGCGTCTCCGTCAGTTGCGCCGCTCCCTGGTGTTGCCGACAGGAGGCTGAACGATTCGTCGAACGACGCCGAGACGGCGGGGGAGGAGTACTCCACCGATCCGTTGATCGACAAGCGATGGGTCTCGCCGTCGAACCGTGCTGTCACGACCACGGCGCCACCGTTCCTCCGCACCATGAAGGCGTTGGAAGACTCAGCATCGAACTCCACCTGATCGAGATACAACCTCGGCTTGTCCAAATACGGCTTGCCCGATGTCGGACATGCCGTCACACAGTTTCCGCACTCGTTGCAGAAGTCCGAGAGAACCGCAATCTGGTACGGCTGGTCGACCCTGAATGCTGCACGACCCTGTTCCACGAGGACGCCGCCCTCGACGGCGAACGACGGGAGTTCCGTGGCGAACGCATCGGTCTTGTACGTCATCAACGCCATGTTCGGGCAGACACCGACGCAGAGGCTGCAGATCGTGTCGCAGTCGACACAGCGACTGGCTTCCGTCTGGGCCTCGTCCGTCGTGTAGGTGAGCATTGTCTCGTTGAAGTTGTTCCGCACCGTCAACGGGGTGAACGTCGACGAGACCCGGTACTCACGGTGAGCTCTCCGCATGACCAGGCCCTGCACGTCGTCGGTCGTCGGTATCGTGTGCGAGACTTCCTCGACCCTGTCGGTGGCTGCCGCGATGATGGCTGCCGCCGCGGCCTTGCCGTCTGCGGCCGCCTCAACGATTGACGAGGGTCCACTCGCCGCGACGTCGCCGCCGGCGTAGACACCGGGGATCGACGACTCCAGCGTTGCCGGATCGACCTCGATGTATCCGCGCGATGTCAGCGCAGGCGCTGCATCCCCGAAGAAGTCGAGGAGCGAGTGCTGGCTGATGGCCAGGATCAGCGTGTCGAGTGGAATCTCGAAGTCGGAGTCGGGAATGTCGTGAGGGATCTTCCTACCGGACGCATCCCGATCGCCCCGATACTCAGTTCTCGTTGCGATCAAACCGGCGAGCTTCCCGTCTTCGACGTGGAGGGCGGAGGGGCTGGCAAGCTCCTCGATGGTGATTCCCTCCTCCTGACAGGCATGAACCTCTTCAAGGTCGGCCGGCATCTGATCGATCGTCCGGCGATAGATGATCGATACGTCGGTCGCCCCAACCCTCCACGCGGAACGTGCGCAGTCCATCGCCGTGTCGCCGGCGCCGATCACGCCAACTCTCGGTCCTACCGGGATCGGGTCCTCCTCGCGAACGCTCCGGAGGAAGCTCAGGGCGTCGAGAACGCCATCGCTGTCCTCTCCGTCGACGCCGAGGTACTTGGGCAGTTGAGCACCGACGGCCACGAACACCCGGTCGAAACCCTCGCCACGGAGATCTTCGAGTGAGAAGTCCTTCCCGGCGGTCTGGCTGTATCGGATCTCGACTCCGAGTTCGTCGAGGATCGCCATGTCCTTGTCGATCTGCTCCTGAGGGAGGCGATACTCCGGGATGGCCCCGCCGACCATCCCGCCCGGGTAGGGATGCGCTTCGAAGATTGTTGAGCCGATTCCCGCGATTCCGAGAGCCTGCGCTGCGGCAATGCCGGCAGGCCCGGCACCGATGATCGCGACCTTCGTATCTGAGGGTGCCGCACGTTCCGGGACCCGTGGCCACGTCTCGTGTGACATGATGAACCGTTTCATGTCGCGGATCGCGAGCGGCTGATCCAGGTGCGTGCGGATGCAGGTCGTCTCGCAAAGATGGTCGCAGACCCTGCCCAGGATCGATGGCACCGGGTTGTCGGCTCGGGTGATCTCGACGGCATCGTCGAAGCGACCCTCGCGAACGGCACGCATGTACGCGGGAACGTCCTGCGATACGGGGCACTCGTCGACACACGGAGCTTCGATGCAGTCGAAGAGACCGAGCTTGCGGTCCGTCTTCGATCGATCGGTCCGGAACGACTCGTTCTTGTAGCGCCAGTCCTCGCGCACGGCTGTTGCGTACTCACGGAGATGCACGAGCGGGTCATCGCCGGCGAAGTCAGCGAGGCTCGATGCCGATGCCTTGTCCAGGTGGAGGTTCAGTTCTTCGATGTACTGCGGAAGCCGCAAGTACCCGCCCGTCTTCAACAGGTCGGAGCACACGGTGATTGTGGTCATGCCCGAGCGGAGGAGGTCGCTGACGTTGAACGCATCGCCACCGCCCGCATATGAGAGCAGCATGTCTCCGTCGAACTCCTCGGAGAGCTTCAGAGCCAGGTTCGACGTCACCGCGTGGAGGGCCCGCCCGGACATGTACATCATGTCGTCGTCGGGGAACTCCATGCGGTGGTTCTCGACCTCGAGGGTGTTCGAGAGTTTCAGGCCAAAGGTCAGGCCTTTGGCCGCCGCGATGCTCTTCAGATTCTGGAACATCGGAATGGCGTCCACGTACTTCAAGTCGTGGCCGAACGCTTCGTCGGGGATCACGACATCGGTGAAGCCGAGCTCGTCGTTGATGATTCCGCGGACCTGCTCGGCGCCGAGCAGGGTCGGGTTGCACTTGACCGACGTGTTCAACCCGCGATCTGCCAGCAGATAGGCGCTGATCTGCTCGATCTCCTCAGGAGGACAACCGTGCATGGTCGACAGCGTCATCGTGTTCGAGATCTGGGATGGGATGTCGATGTCCCGGATCTCGGGGTACCGCTCGGCGACGATGTCGATGAACGGCTCGATGTATCCGGACGCATCGTCCATCACGTCGAGATACCACTGCACATTCGGCTTCAGAATCCCTTGCAGGTCGTAGCCGACGCTCATGTTGAAGATCATGCCGGGAGCGTCTCCGGGGAAGCCCAGCTTGTGATGGAGGGCGTGGATCAGCACCCAGGCTCTCAAGTACT
>CAZWDQ010000013.1:24231-32134 GCA_964632475.1 uncultured Acidimicrobiaceae bacterium | reverse complement strand
GACCATCCTGCCCATGCACCGAACCAGGCGCCGGCAATCATCATCCCCTCAAGACCGATGTTGACAACACCGGCCCGTTCGGAGAAGAGACCGCCGAGGCCGGCGAGCATGATTGGGATCGAGAGGCGAATCGCAGCCGCCCACGTTCCAGACGACGTCAGTTCGGTCGTGCCGGCGATCGCCTGCACAATCGATAGCAGCAGCAATCCAGCCAGGGCAAGTGCGGTATACCGCAGAGCGCGGGACTTGAGCAGCGACGGAATCGCGTCGACATCAGGCTCGTACTCGGCAGAGTCCGGCAACTGCGTGTTGGAGTCGTCGAGACGGCCGGTCATGCCGCCACCTCCTCTGCCGTGTCAACTGTCCGTGTTGCCTCTGCTGCGGCCTTGATCTCTCGTTGCTCGATCAACCTGTTCACAACCTCATAGGCGATGACGACCGCGAGGACGACGACACCCTGCATGATCTGGACAACCTCTTTCGGTGTGTCCTCCAGATCGAGGATCAGCGCCGAACGTTCCAGGAATCCGAAGAGCAGAGCTCCGAGGGCCATCCCGACCGCACTGTTGCGCCCGAGCAGGGCGACGGCGATGCCGGTGAAACCGAGATTCCTCGGGAAGTCCTGCGTATACGAGTTCAGACTGCCAAACATCGCCGACAAGCCGACCATGCCTGCCACGCCCCCCGAGATGAGCATCGTGGTGAGGACCATCTTCTTCGGCGCAACGCCGGCCATGCGGGCCGCCCCCGGATTCATACCAGACGCCCGGAGTTCGAAACCGAACCTGGTGCGCTTGACGAGCATGTAATAGAAGACGCCTACGGCGACGGCGACCAGGAGGAACCCATGCAGCGAGATTCCCCTGGGTTCGGAGAGACCGAACATCGTGAAGAGCCAGTTCAGGTCGGGTATCTGCCCGGATTCGGGGAACTCCGCTGTTCGGAGATTGAGCGACGTCGGGTCGTCCCGGAACCAGTTGAGCAGGAAGTAGGCGATCACGCTGAACGCGATGAAGTTCAGCATGATGGTGGAGATCACCTCATGGACCCCTCGAGTGATCTTCAGGAATCCGGCGATGCCGGACCACAGCGCCCCAACAAAGATCGCGACCAGGATGATGATCGTGACGTGGAGCGGCGACCAGAGACCGATGTTCCCACCGACCCAACCGGCGAACAGTGCGGCGAGGAGATACTGGCCCTCAACGCCGATGTTGAACAACCCCATCTGGAAACCGATCGCCACGGCGACGGCCGAGATGTAGAGCGGGATAGCACGGTTGATCATCGACGCAATCGAGGTCGACGTTGTTCCGAAGCTCCACATGGAACTGAACGCGTCAAGCGGATTTCGGCCGACGGCCCAAAGAGCGATCGAGGCAACGATCAGAGCGAACACGATGGCGGCGGCGGGAGCCAACAGGGAGAAAAGGATCTTCTTCACATTCATGATGCTGCTTCCGCTCCGACGCCGGTCATGTACGATCCCAACTCCTCCGGGGTCACCGTGTGCGGATCCAATTCCGCCACGATCCGCCCGCTGAATATCACGAGCAATCGATCCGAGAGGCCGATGAGCTCCTCGAGGTCGGCACTGATCAGCAACACAGCAAGCCCTTCCTTCCTGGCAACCCGTAGGTCATCCCAGATCGCCGCTTGAGCGCCGACATCGATACCTCGCGTCGGGTGCGCTGCGATGAGTACGTTCGGATCGGCGATCATCTCCTTGCCGAAGATCAGCTTCTGTTGGTTCCCTCCCGAGAGGGCGACCGCTGCAACGTCGGGACCGGGGGTCTTCACACCGAACCGTTCGATAATCTTCACAGTTTGGCTCCGGGCACCCTTTCGGTCGATCAAGGGACCCTTGCTGAACGGTGCGACCGTCTGATGACCGAGCATGGCGTTCTCCCACAGCGGAGACTGGAGAAGAAGCCCTTGCCGGTGCCGATCGGCCGGGATGATTCCGATCCCGTCTTCGCGGCGGCGTTTCGTCGACCAGTTGACAATGTCGTCGCCCTTGAACTCCACGCTTCCACCAGAGATCTCCTGAATGCCCATGACGGCGTCGATCAGTTCTGCCTGACCGTTGCCCTCGACGCCGGCGATACCGACGATCTCTCCCTGGTGGATGTCGAAGGTGACGTCGTTGAGGATGGTTCGCCCATCCTCGGAAAGCGCCTCGATCCCGCGGATCGAGAGTTCGACGACGTCCGTGACCGTGGACTCTGTCGTCTCGGGCGTTGGAAGCTCTGATCCGACCATCAGCTCGGCGAGTTGCTTCGCATCGACGTCATCCGGGCTGACCGTCGCCACGGTGCGCCCTCCGCGCATCACGGTGATCGAATCGGCAATCGCCAGTACTTCGTCGAGGTGGTGCGAGATGAAGATGACCGTCACACCTTCATCCTTCAACTCTCGAAGACTGCCGAACAGTTCATCGACTTCCTGAGGCACCAGTACCGCCGTCGGCTCATCGAGGATGAGGATCTTCGCACCACGATAGAGAACCTTCACGATCTCAGTGCGCTGCCTGGCCCCCACGGTGAGCGTCTCAACGAGGGCGTCGGGATCGATCTCCATGCCGTACGTGGCGCCGATCTCGGAGATTTGGGAACGCCCGGCCGCGAAGTCGAGTTGCAGACCCTTCGTCGGCTCGGAGCCGAGAACGATGTTCTCAAGCACCGTGAGATTGTCGGCGAGCATGAAGTGCTGGTGCACCATCCCGATTCCCTCGCCGATGGCGTCCTTCGGCGACTTGAAGTGCACCTCTCTGCCACGAACCCGGATCGTCCCCTCATCGGGGCTCTGCATTCCGTAGAGGATCTTCATGAGCGTGGATTTGCCGGCGCCGTTCTCACCAACGATCGCATGGATCTCGCTTGCACCGACCGCGAGTTCGACGTCTTCGTTGGCTATGACCCCGGGGAACGTCTTTGTGATTCCCTTCAGCTCGACAGCTAGTGCTTCATCTGCCACTGGTGTGCTCCTTGCCTCCGCAGAATCATGACCGTAATGCAACGGGCCCGAGGCTAGCGCCTCGGGCCCGTGCATATCCAATTGTGCGGAGGATCTAGCCAGCCGTCTCGGGGACGACGAGGTCGCCGGCGATGATCTGCTCGCGGAGAGCCTCGAGCTCGGCAGCGATGTCGTCGACGAATCCGCCGGACGTGGAGTAACCCACGCCGTCGGCGCCGAGGTCGAAGGAGTTGATACCGGACTGCTGTCCGCTCTCGACGAAGTTCGTGATCGTCTTGTAGACGGCCACATCGACACGCTTCAGCATGGAGGTCAGGATGTACTCCTTGACCTCATCGCCTGCGGTCTGGTACTGGTCGGAGTCGACACCGATCGCCCACACCTTCGTCCCACTGCTCTCGGAGGTCTCCTTGGTCGCCTCGAAGAGGCCACCACCGGAGCCGCCGGCCGCGTGGTACACGACGTCGGCACCCTGCTCGTACATGGCGAGCCCAGCTTCCTTGCCCTTGGCAGGATCGCCGAAGCCGGACATGTCCGGCGGCTCGGTCAGGTACTGCACCAGGACCTTGATGTCCGGGTTGATCTGCTGGGCACCGAACACGTAGCCAGCCTCGAACTTGTTGATGAGGCCGATGTTGACACCACCGATGAACCCGATGATTCCGGTCTGTGACTTCAGCGCAGCCGCAGCACCGACGAGAGCCGAACCCTCATGCTCGGCGAACAGGAGCGAAGCGACGTTCGGTGCGTCAACTACGGAGTCAACGATTGCGAAGGTCGAATCTGCGAAGTCCGGGGCGGTCGCGGCGACGCTATCTCCGAAGGCGAAACCGATCGCGAAGACGAGATCGAATCCACTCTCGGCGAGCAGACGAAGGTTCTCTTCGCGGTTCTCGCCACCGGCGGTCGGCTCGAGCTCCTGAGTCTCGACGCCATAGTCGGTCCTGGCCCTGTCGAGGCCGGCAGCAGCGGAGTCGTTGAACGACTGATCGCCACGCCCGCCAATGTCATACGCCATGCCGACGGTGATGCCTTCACCGGCCATGGCGCCAGCGGTCGTGGTCGTCTCTTCGGTGCCACCTGCTGTGGTTGTGGTTGTGGTCTCGTCGCTGTCGCTGCTGCATGCAGCAACGATCAATGCAAACGCGAGGAACAGTACGAACAGCGCTCCGCGCTTTCTCAATCCGGTCATGGATCGAACCCTTTCTTTCGGTTGAAACCGTTACGCGCCCACCCAACGGGCGCAACATCTGTGAGTCTAGGGGCTTCTGGAATAAGAGTGCTGCGAGAGCGGGTAGGAGGAGTAGATCAGTAGATCAGTAGATCAGTAGATCAATAGGACAGCAGGACAGCAGGACAGTAGATCAGTGCTCGGTGTCTGCCAGCTCCATCGGCGGCTGGTCCGGCGTCTCGATTGATACGAAAGACAGACGCTCGTCGTCCTCTGCATCGACATCGACGAACACCGTCGAGCCTGCCGGGAAGTCACGATGCAGCACCCGCTCGGAGAGTGGATCTTCGAGGAGGCGCTGGATGGCCCGACGCAGAGGTCGCGCCCCGAGTTGCGGGTCGTACCCCAACTCGGCGAGCCTGGTCTTCGCAGCATCGGTGAGCGCAAGATCGATGGCCTGTGATTCGAGTTGCGTGCGGACACGGGCGACGAGCAGGTCGACGATCGTCTTGACCTCCTCCTGTGTGAGCTCATGGAAGACGATCACTTCGTCGATCCTGTTCAGGAACTCAGGGCGGAAGTGGCGTTTGAGTGATTCGACAACCTTCTCACGCATCTTGTCATAGTTGGTGTCCGCGTCGTCGACGGCGAAGCCGATGGCCTTCTTGCGCAGCTCGGCCGTTCCGAGGTTCGACGTCATGATGATGACGGTGTTCTTGAAGTCGACGGTGCGTCCCTGCGAGTCTGTGAGGCGGCCGTCTTCGAGAATCTGGAGCAGGATGTTGAAGACGTCGGAGTGAGCCTTCTCGATCTCGTCGAAGAGGACCACGGAGAACGGCTTGCGACGCACGGCCTCCGTCAGTTGACCGCCTTCGTCATAACCGACGTATCCGGGTGGGGAACCCACGAGCCGGCTGACGGCGTGCTTCTCCATGTACTCGGACATATCGATCTGGATCAACGCATCTTCGTCACCAAACAGGAAGTCGGTGAGCGCCTTCGCTGATTCGGTCTTCCCAACACCGGACGGTCCAAGGAAGATGAACGATCCGGCAGGTCGCTTCGGATCTTTGAGACCGGCCCGGGTACGGCGAATTGCTTTCGAGACGGCCTCGATCGCGTCGTGCTGTCCGACGATCCTCTTATGAAGCTCGTCCTCCATGCGAAGGAGCCGTTCGGTCTCCTCTTCAGTGAGGCGGTGCACGGGAATGCCCGTCCACTGTGCCAGCACTTCCGCTATCTGGTCGTCGTCGATGATCGCCGAATAGTCATCTCCAATGGAAGCGCCCTCAGCCACGAACTCGGAGCGTTCGTCCATGAGCGTGCGTTCCTGGTCGCGGAGTTTGACTGCCCGCTCATACTGCTGGGCGTAGACGGCATCACGCTTGTCTCCGCGCAGTTTCGAGATCCGCTCATCGATGTCTCGAACGTCGGCAGGGAGGTCCTTGCGCTTGAGACGCATACGGCTCCCGGCCTCGTCGATGAGGTCGATCGCCTTGTCCGGCAGGAACCGGTCGGCGATGTAGCGGTCGGCAAGGTTCGCCGCGTTGACAAGCGCCTGGTCGGTGAAACGCACACGATGGTGGTCTTCGTACGAGTCGCGGAGCCCTTCGAGAATCTTGATCGTGTCTGCGATCGTCGGCTCTTCAACCTGGATCGGCTGGAACCGACGTTCGAGAGCGGAGTCCTTCTCGAGGTACTTCCGGTACTCCTCCAGCGTCGTGGCTCCGATCGTCTGGAGTTCACCGCGAGCCAGCATCGGCTTCAAGATGCTCGCCGCGTCGATCGCTCCCTCGGCAGCGCCGGCACCAACGAGCGTGTGAATCTCGTCGATGAACAGGATGATGTCGCCGCGGGTCCGGATCTCTTTGAGAACCTTCTTCAATCGTTCCTCGAAGTCGCCCCGGTAGCGTGACCCGGCCACGAGTGCGCCCAGATCGAGGGTGTAGAGATGCTTGTCAGTGAGGGTGTCTGGCACGTTGCCGTCGATGATTCGCTGGGCGAGTCCTTCGACGATGGCGGTCTTGCCGACTCCCGGCTCGCCGACGAGCACGGGGTTGTTCTTCGTTCTCCTGGAGAGAACCTGCATGACGCGTTCGATCTCGGTCTCTCGTCCGATGACCGGGTCGAGCTTGCGCTCCCGTGCGAGCTGGGTCATGTTCCGGCCGAACTGATCCATGACCGTCGAGCCGCTGCTCGACGAGCTCGACTCGCTCCGTCCGCTTCCGCCTGGGTGGCCGGCGGGCGTCGATTCCTCGCCTTGGACACCGGAAAGAAGCTGGATGACGGTCTGGCGGACCTTGGGGAGGTCGGCCCCGAGTTGTTGGAGCACCTGGGCGGCAACGCCCTCGCCTTCGCGAATGAGGCCGAGGAGGATGTGTTCGGTACCGATGTAGTTGTGGCCGAGCTGAAGAGCCTCGCGGAGGGACAGTTCCAGGACCTTCTTTGCACGCGGCGTGAATGGGATGTGCCCGCTTGGTGCCTGGGAGCCCTGGCCGATGATCTCAACGACCTGGCTACGGACGGATTCGAGGCTGATCCCCATGCTCTCGAGAGCACGGGCGGCAACGCCCTCGCCTTCGTGAATGAGACCGAGGAGGATGTGTTCAGTGCCGATGTAGTTGTGGTTGAGGAGTCGCGCCTCTTCCTGAGCAAGGACGACGACCCTTCGGGCCCTATCGGTAAACCGTTCAAACAAGGCAATACCTCATGATCTGACGATGGCGCCGAGGTCCCTGGGCGCCTCGCCGAGTATAGGACGGGGTGCCCATTAGATCCGGGATGTTTGTCGGGCGGTTCTGTCTCATACTTCGGTTAACGCCGGGGCTACCATCTCGATTCCCGAAGGCCTGGAGACCCGTGGATCGCCCAATCCTGAATGACCTCGTACCCGTTCCCCGAGTGTGGGACCGCATGGCTGGCGTCGAACTGCGACTGCTCGAGGTGACCGAATCTGACGATGTCTTCCTCACCGATATCGCTCAACATCTCCTGCGCGCCGGAGGAAAGCGGTATCGACCACTCCTCGCTCAGGTGGCAGGGGAACTCGGTCCCAGTAACGATGACGGCCCAATCGAAGCCGGTGTATCGGTCGAATTGGTGCACGTCGGATCGCTCTATCACGATGATGTGATCGACAAAGCCGACTCCCGCCGCGGCAAGGTCTCAGTGAACGAGAACTGGTCGAACACGATCGCCATCCTCGCCGGTGACTTCCTGCTCGCGCGGGCATCGGAAGTAGCGGCCCCGCTCGGCGAAGAAGCCGTGTCGTTGATCGCCCGCACGTATGCCCGACTCTGCGAAGGGCAGGTCGCAGAGTTGAGATTTTCGGCAGGGCTCGATCACGGACCCGACGGATACTTCCAGGTGATTGGCGGCAAGACCGCAAGCCTGATCCGCACATCCGCCCGCCTCGGAGCGATCACAGCAGGCGCCACACCAAGTGATGTGGAAGCCATCTCAGATTGGGCGTGGGAGATGGGACTCGTCTTCCAGATGACGGACGATGTCCTCGACCTCATCGCCGACGAAGCGTTCCTCGGCAAACCATCCGGTTCCGACATCGGAGAGGGTGTCTACACACTCCCGGTGCTGTACGCATCAGACGGCCCCGATGGGTCGGAGATCCGCGGACTGCTTGCCGACGGAGCGCCGACCGATCGAGAGGTCATCGACCGGATCATCGAACTCACCGTGGCCGGCGGATACGTCGACCGAGCCACCGAAGAAGCCCTCGATCACATGCGACTGGCCGAA